>DASPUY010000279.1:0-11756 GCA_035622655.1 Polyangiaceae bacterium | reverse complement strand
GGATGTCGATCAAGATCGCGTCCTGTCCGATCTCGATGATCTTGCCGAAAACGATGTCGCCCGCATTGACGGGGGGGCGTTCGCGCGGCGGGCCCGCGCGTTTCTCGCTCTTCTTGCCCTTCGACGCCGTCCGGTCCGTCTTGTCGGCGGCGCCTGCCGCGGCGGCGTCGGGCTGGCCGTCTCGGGCGCCTTCCGTGGGCTCGGCAGGTTCGCGCGTGGACGCATCGTCGGCCGCGTGGCCCTCCGGCTTTCGCTTGCGACGCCGGCGCCGTCGTTTCCTTTCGTGGTCCGGTGTCGCCCCCGGGCCGGGTTCTTCGGTCGTCGCCGCCGCGCCGTGAGCCTCGCCTGCGCGGTCTTCGGCCTCGCTCCCCGCGTCCTCTCCGCCGCTCCGGTCTGCAGCGGTCGCTTCTTCGCCGCTCGTCGACCCATGGGGCTCCGCGGAGTGGCCGTTGCTCGTGGCCTCCACGCCGGCGGCCGACGGCTCCTTCGCGCCGGGCGCGGGGGTGGACGCCGATTGCCCGGCCTCGCCCACAGCGCCCGCACGATCCGGCTCGGCCCCTGCACGATCCGACGGCTCAGGCCGAGCGGAACCATCGCGAAGCGCAAGGCGCGCGTCCGCGTTCGAATCCGGCAACGGCGGAGGCGTGTTGGGACCGCTCATGACGACGAGGCGCGTGAGCCTAGCTCAAACCGTGCCGTTTTTCCTGTCAACTCGCGCCATCGCGACACGGATCGGGTCAGGCAGGCTGTCCAGCCCGAACGACAAGCCCGACGATGGCGCGGCCCTGACGCGTGCGTTCAGTGAATCGAGCGCGCGAGGGGGGATCGTCCGAATCTCGGTGGGTGACGATTCGATTCCCGGTCGGCGGCTCATGAGAGGTTCATGATTTCGATGCTGCTCTTGCAAGCCGGTCCGCCACAGCGCACCAGGACTCGTCATCGGGGACGCGCTCGACGACGATCGCCCGAACGCCTGCGTCGTCGAGCTCATGCAGGGTCGAGTAAAGGTGCCTCGCGTACCCCTCCGGATCGCGCGGCAGGACGCGCTCCACGATCCCCGGGCGAAACGACAGTGAAGGATCGACGGTCGCAGCGCGGCTCCGTTCGAGGGTGACGAGACCAACGTCGGGCTGATGCTGCGCAAGCTCGGCGGCCAAACGGCTGGCGGTGGGTCCGTCGCTCTCGACGAGGAGCGGCGCTCGTGGTGCGTAGTGGCGTCGGTCCATTCCCGGAGCGTCTCTCACGCATTCGCTCTCGACCGGCTCGAGGACGCGCTCGAGATTCGGAACGAGATCGCGCAGCGCCGCCATCGGCACCGCTCCTGGACGAAGAACACGCGCGGACGGACCGCGGACGTCGATCACGGTCGACTCGATTCCGGCATCGCACGTCCCGCCGTCGAGCACGAGATCGACATCGCCTCCAACCTGCCGAATCGCGTGGGGCGCGCACGTCGGGGAGAGACACTGGTAGCGGTTGGCGCTCGGCGCCGCGATGGGCTCCCCCAAGACTTCGAGCAGAGCGCGCGCGACCGGATGAGAGGGCGCGCGCAGCGCGATCGAGCCCCCGCCCCCGGCGACGATCGCGGGCACGAAAGAGGCGCGCTCGACGACGAGGGTGAGCGGACCGGGCCAGAATGCCCGCGCAAGGCGTGAGGCGACCGGTGGCCAGACCGCTGCCAACTCTCGAGCGCTCCCTTCCGTGGTCACGTGAGCGATGAGGGGGTGATGCGGCGGCCGTCCCTTGACCGCGAAGACTCGTGCAACCGCCGACTCGTCGAGTGCTCTGCATCCGAGGCCGTAGACGGTCTCGGTCGGGAATACGACGAGGCCACCGCGACGCAGAACGCCCACAGCCTCGAGGACCGCCGCCGCATCCGGCCGCCGCGGATCGACCGAAAGGACGCGCATGCCCGGATAAACCGCATAGCTCGCAGCGTTTGCGCTTGCCATCGCCCCCCCGCATGCGCTTTAGCGTAGCCCTCATGGTCCACTCGATTTCCGCCCGCTCCATTTCCTCTCTGACGATCGCCGCCGGAATTGCTCTCGTGCCGCTCACGGTTGCGATCGGTGCATGCGGCGGAAGTCACAAGCCACCCGAGACACCGGCCGCCGCGTCGGAGAGCGAATCGTCGTCGAGCGCCGCCGAAGGCGATGGCGAAGCGGCGCCTGCATCGAGCAGCGCAGCGGAATCGGCCGACGCCGCGCCGGCGCCCAGCGAGGCCGCGAGCGCGGCTCCCGCGCCCGCAGCAAAGCCCGGATCGACCAAGGCGACCGCAAAGAACGACCCCGCGTGGGCCGCGTGCCATCAGAACTTCAAGCCCAAGGGCAAGGACAAGGATGTCTCGAAGGATGTCACCGCGCTCGCGAAGTCATGCGCCAAGGCCACGAAGCTGAAGCAGCTCGGCAAGACCATCACTGGCAAGCAAAGCGACTCGGGCTCCCCGCAGACCTATCCGCTCAAGGCGCAGGCCAACCACTGCTATCGCGTGTACGCGCAGGCCGGCGACGGGATCAAGGACCTCGACGTCGCGATCAAAGACTCGACGGGGGCCGTGGCCGGCGAGGACTCGACCGACAGCGCCACTGCGATCGTGCTGGACGATGGGGCCGTGTGCTTCAAAGAGGCCGACGCGGCCGAGGTCGTCGTGTCCGTCGGCTCGGGCAGCGGCGCCTATGCCCTTCAGATCTGGCAACAGCAGCAGTGAGAGCCGCTACGGCTCGACCGGATCGGCGCAGCACCGAAACCCGGTCGAGTAGTCGTGGTACGTAAATTCGTGGGCGACCGTACGGTAGGAGCAGCCATCGCCGTTCAGGTGCGTGTCGAGGTAGTAACCGCCCTGGAACGTGCCATTCGGGTCGCTCGTCCATTCGTGCAGGTTGCCGACCATGTCGTAGACGCCGTAGCCGTTCGTGCACTCGTCATGGTCACCGGTTGGGGAGAGCGTCCCCTCGAGCTGGTTCAGTCGAGGATCGTTCATCTCGACCAACCCCACGAGCTTCCATGACCTTGCGACTTGTGGGTAGAGCCTCAGCATCGGGCTCTGGCCGCGGTCGTTGCAGCGACCGGCGACACGCTCGTTGCCATAACCGAACTTCTGGTCCTGCGGGCCACGGCATGCCTTCCGCCACTCGACCGGGGCACACAGTCGCTTTCCCGCCGAGGCGCACACTTCGGCCGCTTGGGCCCCGCTGATGTAAGCCTGTGGAATGACGTGGGAACGGCTGACCGCGCGCAACCGATGGCCAGCCTCGAGTGGTCCGTACGGCGGCCAGTCCTGCTCCGCCCCGTCGGGCAGGACTTCGACCAGCGAGGCTTCCCAGCGATCGACGCAGAATCGGTTGTCGACGTTGGCCATCTCGGACGGGCACGCCGCCCCGTCCACGGGCGGATGAAGCGCCCCTTCCGTCACGCGGAAGTTGCTTCGCACACGGTGAGTGGTGGCCGAAAGCACGCTAGCGGCCGCGGGCTTCGCGCCGAACCTCGCGGCCACGTGGACGCTGCCGCGTGAGGCCAAGTCCGCGGAAACGGCGGCTCCGGTGTCGTTCGCTCGGGCGTCGCGCACGGCGGCAACCCCCATCGCCAAGGCAGCCAGACCGGGGGGCAAGAGGGCGTGGACGCGACGCACGGTAGAGTCGACGCGTAACAGAGTTCGCACGCGGATGGAACCCCCTGCCGACAGATTAGCCCGCAAGTCGCTCCCACCTTTGATTGCCTCGTGCGCACCTCGTAGACATCGAGCTCAAGCGTGACGATCGAACGAGGCGCATGCGCTTCCTCCCGCGGTTCATGACGGAATCGCGGCGACGACCGCGGTCGCGTTGTGCCACCCCTCGAGGGACCCGGCGCAGCGGGCGATCTCGCCGTATGTCAGGAACCCGGCCACCGGCACGTCGCCGAACACGGAACGCACGGCCTCGATTTCCTGATCGAATTCCTTCTTCAGGATCATCCCGCGACACACGCAGTCGAAGAGCAGGACCCCCGCCGCCTTGGCGTTGCCGAGACGGTCCCGCGCCTCCTCCGCGGCAATCTTCGCCGCCGCGATCATGCTCGCGGGCTCCCCGTCGAGAATGCTGACGAACGATCCTTCGGGGACGGGCGCCGCACAGCTCAGCGAACCGTCATCTCCTACGGAGAGAGGCGCCCGCGCGCGGCTGAGCGACGAAAAGAAATGCACCCCCAGCTCGTTGGCAATCATGTAGGCGCTGGCGGTTCCCGGGGTCAGCGAGACCCCGCGTTCGGACGCGTGTTTTCGGTAGATCTCGAAGGCCGGCTGACCCTCGATCGTGCGGATGACGTTTCGATCCGATGACGTCACCCGCATCGGTTTGGTGGTGGGGCGCAATCCGTGGTTGACGCCGATGCCCCACGGCTGCGAATCGAACACGTGAAGCGCGGCCGCCGAGTCGTTGGAGCATTCGCGCCGGGCGCCGACGACCGTTTCACGGAACTTGCCCGCATCACCTGCG
Organism: Polyangiaceae bacterium; assembly: GCA_035622655.1. Classification (GTDB taxonomy): domain Bacteria; phylum Myxococcota_A; class Polyangia; order Polyangiales; family Polyangiaceae; genus Palsa-1150. The sequence goes on along the minus strand of DASPUY010000279.1, from coordinate 7,284 downwards.
GCGCCGCCGACGATCTGGCCGAGCGAGGTCGATCGGTGGAACATCTCGTTGACGAGGTCCTCGCCGGTCCCCGCCAGACCGTCGGTCAGCAAGATCGTCGTCAAATGACGCCGGCCCGCCGCCCGGGCCGCCGCCTTGGCTTCCGAAGACGCCTTGCTGAACTGTTCGGCGATCTTCTTGTGGCTCGTCTTCAGCCCTCTGCCGAATTCGAGACAGTGATGCGTGTCTTCCGATGCCACGAGCATGACTACGAGCCCGTCGTCCAGCCGTCCCCCTTCGGTCAACTCACCGGCGGTGGAGCATCCCAACAAGTCGGAGCACCCCGTCGCGCGCCTCGTCTCGGCCAGTACGAAGCTCAGGTCCCGAATAGGACTTGCGAATACGAAGCCAAACGTCGGCTTCGCTGAGCCCAATCGCGCGAGCGCATCCCTGGTGGCTTCCTCGACCGCACGCCGCGAATCGCGACGGGACGACCCCCCCGTTCCGACGAGTTTTCCCATGGCTGCCCCTTGACGCCCGCCACGCGCGCTCCAGCTACGCATGTGTCCGCCGGCGCCGTGCACGGGTCAACGGTCGAAGCTCGTCAGTCGATAAGTCGAAACTGAACGACGACTCGACCTCTCGTGGGAGACAGTGAGAGGGCTCGCCTTGTGTGCGGGCTTCGGATCACCGTGAGTCCTGCTCGGCCTGGGAGGCTTCCCCTTTCCGAATTTTCCCGCAACCGCGCATGCATCGAGCCCGACGGGTGTCTCACGATGTTCGCCGCCGAGCCCCGATCGGAAGGACCGGCACCGTCGCACAGGCCGGCGCGCCATGCGCTTCGCGCGCTCATCATCGTCGTCGGTGCTGCACACGCCGCATGCGCACACGACGTTCGTCCGATCGCAGCGGCGTCGGCCTACGTCAGGGCGCAGCCCGCGCCGGAAGTGGCCCCGCCCGAGCTGCGAGGCGACGACGACGCGGCTGCCGAGCCCGCGCCGGGACAGCTCAAGTTGATGCCACCGCGATCCGCCGGAGCGATGGCCGGTCGGATCGTCTCCCCTCAGCAACTCGTCATGGACGCCAACCGCAAGGCGTCGCAGGCGCCCGACTCGCGGGATTACTTCAACGCAATCGTCCAGTACGCCTTCGAGCCCGGAACTCTCTATCAGGTCTTCGCCGCGCCGACGCGGATCACCGATCTCGTACTGCAGCCCGGCGAGAAGATCCTGGGTCAGCCCGCTTCGGGAGACGTCGTCCGGTGGATTCTGGCGCTCGGCAGGTCGCTCGATCGCGGCGTCGAGCAGTGGCACGTCTATCTCAAGCCGACCCGGCCGGAGCTGCAGACCAATCTCGCGATCAACACGGATCGGCGCACCTATTTGCTCGAGCTCCACAGCTATCCGGACACCTACATGGCGGCCGTTATGTGGCATTACCCCCAGGACGAAATGGCGCGGCTGCAGGCGCAAGCGGCGGACGCGACGCGGCAAGAGCGGACGTCGGCGAGCCTGGTGAGCCTCGACGCGTTGAATTTCGGTTACAGCATCCAGGCCATCCGCGGATCACCGGCGTGGACGCCCCTGCAGGTCTTCGACGACGGCAGGCGGACGTTCATTCGCTTTCCGTCCGCCATGCGGGTTCGCGAGGCGCCCGCGCTTTTCGTCCTGCGCGACGATCAGACGCAGCTCGTCAACTACCGCATGAAAGGCGACTTCTACGTCGTCGACCGACTCGTCGACTCGGTGGAGCTGCGGGTCGGACAGCAGGACCAGGAGATCGTCCGCGTGGATCGAACCGCACCGTCAAGAAGGTAGGGCGCTCCCGAGCGCGTGGGGGCGTGAAGGGGCGAAGCCGCACCGCGAGATCGAGGTCAGAGCCGTCCGACCGCACATGCTTGCCGAACTTCGTGAAACATCGGTCGCTCGTAGACAACCTCCGCCGCTCCGGTCCCGACAGGAGTGCGAAGCCCCCGATGGACCTTCTGGCCGTTCTGCTCTCGTGCAGCGTGTACTTCGACGACGATCTCGTCCGAGCCATCGCTCAATCGACGAGCCATTCGAACCCGTATTTCGTCACGGACGTCGCTATCGAGATGACCGCGGTCGATCCCCCCGAGCCGCACACGGTGCCCGCGGCGATGGCGCGCGCCGACGAAATCGTGACGAGGGGAGGCCATCCCATCTTCGGACTGATGCAGCTCGTGCCCGCGTGGATCGATTCCTTCGGACGAACCAGCCGAGATGCCTTCGACGCTTGCACCAACGTTGCGATCGGGACCGCCATGCTGTCGCAGTTCGACTACGAGTGCGGCTGCGGCGTCGCGCCAAACGCCACGCCAAACGCCACGCCAAACGCCACGCCGAACTCCTCTCCAAACGCGTCGCCGAACGACTGGCCGAACCTTTCGTCGGGCGTCTGGCCGGGCGTCTTGCCCTTCTCGCCCGATCCGCGCCGGCGCGCATGCGTCATCAGGAAGTACGCGGACGCGATCGGGATGCCCGACTTCGTTACGGTGACGAATCTCGAGCTGCGGTTCCAGAGGCCCGCGGCGTTCGCCGAGCACGTCCTCGACAAACCCATCTTCTACGCCGACTCCGGCGTCACGACCGGGCGCGACTGGGGAGTCGACCGCATCCTGGTCCCCGTGGACATGCCGCGGTAGAGCTCCGAAACGTCCCGCGGCACCCTCCGAAACGTCCCGCGGCACCCTCCGAAACTTGCTCTTTCGATTCAAGTCTTCGACGCTGGGGAGGTGAGTTGTCGCTTCGCTCGGCGCTCGAGCGCCGTCCTCGGGGGGGCCGACTGCCGTCGACGACGTGGCGTTCGGCGCGAGCTGTGAGACCGACGACCGGGCTCGTCGCCCTCGCCATCCTCTCGCTCGCGTGGTCGCCCGCTGCGCCGACGAAGGGTGACGGCTGTAAGACCGTCGGCTTGCTCCCCGATCCGGCCTGCACGCCCGGAGCGATCGCGACGACGGATCTGCGTGTCGTGTGCCGCACCTCGACGCGGGGACGGCGTCACGTGTCGCGCGATCTGCGTCGGCGGGTATTCGCCGCCTACGGCCTCTCGCCGGACCAGCCGCCGGGTGCGTACGAGATCGACCACTTGATCCCGCTGGAGCTCGGAGGGTCCAACAGCATCGGGAACCTCTGGCCCGAGGCTGCACCGGCCTTCCACGACAAGGATCGCCTCGAGGATGCCCTGCACCACCGTGTTTGCTCGGGACGGACGACGCTGGAAGCCGCGCAGCGCATGATGGCGAACGACTGGACGGCGCCGCTCCAGTAAGATCCCCGAGGTCGCCAAGACGATCCACGTGCGCGACGCTTCGGGGAGAGCGCAATGTCGACCGCTGTGACGGACTACGATTTCCGCGAGACGCTTCATGAATCTCCGCGGACGACCGTTCGGCGCGCAGTTCGTCGACGCGACGGCTTGCAAGTCGTCCTCAAGGCGCTGGCAAGCAAGTATCCGACGCCGCACGAGCTTTCGCAGGTGCGCCAGGAATACCGCATCGCGCGTCAGATTCACGCGCCCGGGATCGTCGAGGTGCACGGGCTCGAGGCCCACGGCAACGGGCTCGCGATCGTGGCGGAGGACTTCCACGGGCCGCCGCTCTCGGGCCAGGCGAGCGCCATCGCAGGGAACCTCGATGACTTCTTTTCGATCGCGATGGGGCTCGTCCGGGTACTGGCGCACGTGCACAAGCAGGTGATCCACGGCGATCTCAGCCCATCGAACCTGCTCTGGGCGCGCGACACACGAGAGCTCAGGCTCATCGATTTCGGTTCGTCGTCCGAGCTCGGGAGGGGATCGCAGGGACTTGCTGCCGAGGAGCTTTCGGAGAGCTCGCTGCCGTACGTCGCTCCGGAGCGTAGCGGCCGAATGAGCCGCGTACCGGACCACCGGAGCGATCTCTATTCGCTCGGCGCCATCTTCTACGAGCTCCTGACGGGTCGCAGCGCTTTCTCCGCGCGCGACCGAGCCGAGTGGCACTACTGCCACGCTACGTGCCAGCCGCGGCCGCCGAGCAAGACGCCCGATGTCCCCGAGGCGCTCTGGCAGATCGTCGTGAGGCTGATGGCGAAGAATCCCGAGGACCGGTTCCAGAGCGCGCTCGGGCTGCTCGTCGACCTGCAGGAGTGCGAGAAGCGGTGGCGATCGACCGGACGGATCGAGGGCGTCGCCATCGGCCGTCGCGATGTCGGCGACGTGCTGCGAATGCCGAAGCGGCTCTACGGGCGCGAAGTGGAAATGCAGGCGCTCGTCTCGGTCTTCGAGGCGGTCGCGCGGGGCGCGACGCGCGTGGTCATGGTGTCCGGAGAGCCGGGAGTCGGCAAATCGGCTCTCGTGCGCGATCTGCGTCGCGCCGCGACGAATCTCGACGGCTATTTCTGCGAGGGCAAGTTCGATCAGTTCCGCCGTCAAGCGCCATACGCCGGTCTGGCCGACGCGCTCCGGCAGGTCGTCGTGCAGATCCTCTGCGAGCCCGAAAGAAAGCTCAACGGGTGGAGCGCGTCACTGCGCGAAGCCCTCGCACCCAACGGCAGGCTGGTCGTCGAGCTCGTTGCGGCGTTCGAGCACGTCATCGGGGCCCAGCCGCCCGTCGCGCTGGCCAACCCGGTCGAGGCGCAAAACCGCTTCCAGGCGACCATCGCCACCCTCGTCCAGACGCTCGCGGGGACCGAGGGGCCGCTCGTGATGTTCCTCGACGACCTTCAGTGGGCGGACGTCGCCACGCTGGCGCTGCTCAGGCGACTGCTGGGGGATCGATCCACCGCACGGCTGCTGTTCATCGGTGCATACCGCGACGTCGAAGACACGCACCCGCTCGGCGGTTTGGTCGGCCAAATGTCGCGCGAAGGGCTCCTGACGCCGCTTCACCTGTCGGCTCTCGAGCCGAGCGCCGTGAACGAGCTGGTCGCCGATGCCCTCGGGGTCCCGCAGGATCGGACGACCGCTCTCTCCGGCGTGCTCCACGAAAAGGCGCACGGCAACCCGCTCGTCGTCCGCGAGCTCCTCGGGACGCTCCACAGAGAACGCGTCATCGCCTTTCGCTCGGAGCGGGGCGACTGGGAGTGGGAAATCGACCGGGTCGCGCGCTGGGGGACGAGCGATGACGTGGTCGAGCTGCTCTTGCAACGCCTGCGCGCACTTCCCATCGAGACGCAGTCGTGGCTGAAGCTGGCCGCGTGTCTCGGAGCGAGCTTCAGCCTGCGTACTCTCTCGGTCATCGGAGAGACGCCCCCCGCCCGCACGGTCGAGGCGCTGCAGCGAGCCGTGCAGGAGGGCTTGATCATCCCGGTCGACGAGGCGCGAACGCTACCGCGCGAGTCGGTGGGCGAAGACCACGGCGGCGGCTCGGGGGCTTCCGCGCCAGGAGACGTCCGCTACGAATTCTTGCACGACCGGGTGCAGCAGGCGGCCTATGCGCTCGTCACGCGCGCGGAAAAGAGCGCGCTGCATCTGCGCATCGGGCGCCTTCTCCTGCGTCACGCAACACCCGCCGAGCGCGAGGAGCGGCTCATCGAGATCGCCAGGCACTGGAGCGAAGGCGTCGACTTCCTCCAGTCCGACGAGGAGCGCCTCGAGCTCGCCGGGCTCAACCACGATGCGGCGAGGAAGGCGAAGCGATCGGTCGCCTATGGCCCGGCCCTCGAGCTGGCCAAGGCCGCAGTCGCCGCCCTGCCCCCCGACGCATGGAAGGACTCGTTCGATCGCACCTACGAGATCCACCACCTCCTCGCCGAGTGCGCGTACCTGGTGGGCGCGCGCACGCCGCTCGAAAAGGGCCGGGTGCATGCGATGCAGGTGGTGCAGCTCACCTTCCTGCAACGCATGGACGACGCCGTTGCGGCGGGTCTCAAGGGACTGAGACTGCTGGGGGTACGGCTGGCGGCCCACCCGTCGACGGCGACCATCCTCAAGGAGCTCCTTCTGGCCAAGCGTGCGCTCGGCGGGCGACCCATCGCAGAGCTCGAGCACGCCCCTGTCCTGCAGGACCCCGCGGTGCGCCTCGGCATGCGCATCCTCATCGACTTCATCCCCCCGGCCTACCTCACGGGCAACGATCGCCTTTTCGCCGCAGCCGTGCTCAAGCAAGTCCGGCTTTCGCTCAGGCACGGCAGCGGGCCCGAGGCCGCGGCGGCCTACGCGAGCTACGTCGTGCTTCTCGCAGGCCTCGGCGATCTCGAGAGCGCCGAAGAATTCGGGCGGCTCGCCATGCGACTCACCGATCGCTTCAAAGCCAACGAGATGCGCTGCCGAAATCAGGTGCTCTACGCGCTCTTCGGGCAGAGCTGGAACCGCCCTTGGCGCGAGCTCCGACCCTGCTTCCAGGAGGCGGTTCGCGCGGGGCTCGACTCGGGCGACCTCCTGTTCGCAGCGTACGGGTGCGGCTGGATCCATCTCTGGGACCCCGACCTCGACGTCCGCAGTGCGCTCGACGAAGCGCGCAAGCACCTGACGATCATCGAGAAGACGAGCTACCAAAATGCGCGGGACGCCGCCCTTCTTTCGCAGCAATTTCTCGCCAATCTACTCGGAGAGACCGAGAGCCCGCTGTCGCTGAGCGACGCCCGCTTCGACGAGGAAGCCTGTCAGCAACGGATGACGCACGGACGCAACGTCTCCGGCCTCGGCATACGCGCTCTCTATCGAATCACGCTGTGCGCGCTCTACGAGGAGCACGAGCGGGGGTTCGAGATCGCGATCGAGGCGCAGCCGCAGATCCGGGCCCTGGCAGGCTCGCCATATCTGGTCGAGTATTGCCTCCACGCTTTCCTCGTCTGCGCTTCGCTGCCGAAGAGCACGCCCGGGCGACGGGCCGCTCGAAGGCTGATGGCGCGGCTGCGCAGGATGATGGGCAAGTGGGCGCGACACGCACCGGCGAACTTCAGGGCTCACGAGCTGCTCATGGAGGCGGAATGGACGCGGCTCAACGGCGACGTGGGGGCCGCGACCCGCCTTTACGAGCAGGCGGTCGTGGCGGCTCGCGACGGGCGGTTCGCCCGCTACGAAGCGCTCGCGAACGAACGGGCCGCGCGCTTCCACGCGTCCCAGGGCGTCGAGCGGGTGGCCTCGATGTACAGGCTCGAGGCGAGGTATCACTACGCCCGCTGGGGCGCAACCAGGAAGGTGCGGCTTCTCGAGGAGCGCTACCCGAGCTTGCTCGACGAAGCCGGGCCGGCCCGCTCCGGGTCGGGGCGCGACTCGCGGCGCGGCCGGACGTCCGAGGCGGAAGAGCCCCGACTCGACGTCGCGACGGTCTGGAAGGCGTCGCAGACGATCTCCGAGGAAGTC
>DASPUY010000278.1:0-9937 GCA_035622655.1 Polyangiaceae bacterium | reverse complement strand
CGGCTACACGCTCGGCGGAGCCGATCTGCTGCGGCGCGCGATGGGCAAGAAAAAGCCCGAAGAGATGGCCAAACAGAAGAGTTTTTTTCTCGAAGGCGCGAGGAGAAAAGGGGTCGACGAACAACAGGCCGAGCACATCTTCGGATTGCTCGAGTACTTCGCGGGCTACGGCTTCAACAAGAGCCATTCCGCGGCGTACGCGCTCCTCACGTATCAAACGGCATGGCTCAAAGCACACTATCCCGTGGAGCTCTTGTGCGCGATTCTCACCAGTGACAAGGACCGAATCGAGAAGGTCGTCCGCACCATTGCCGACGCGCGGGCGATGGGAGTCACCGTGCTGCCGCCCGACGTGAACGAGAGCGACACGGACTTCAAGGTCGTCTACACGCACCCGGACGGAGACCGATCGCCTCAGCGGGGCGAGAAGGTCGCGGACGCATTGGGCCCGCAGATCCGCTTCGGACTCGGGGCGGTGCGTGGACTCGGCGGCGCTGCGCTCGACGCGATCTTCGAGGCGCGTCGAGACGGGCCCTTTCGCGATCTCTTCGACCTGGCCGCCCGGGTCGACGCCAAGCGCGTCAACAAGGCCGTTTTCGAGGCACTCGTCCAATGCGGCGCCTTCGATTCGAGCCTGCAGTCGAGCGGTGTCTCGCGAGCCCGAGCTTTCGTATCGGTCGACATCGCCCTCGAACGCTCGCGTGCGGCGAGTCGCGACCGCGCGGCAGGGCAGACGACGCTCTTCGGCCTGTTCGACGCGGCGCCGCCACGTCCGCCCGCCGGCTCGGTCGTTGCCGGCTTCGCCGCTGGGGCGAGGTCCGACGTACCCGAGGCGACCCAACGCGGGCTGCTCGCGAGCGGACCGGCAGCCGGCGACTACGCCCAGTGCGAGCCCTGGGATCGGCGCGAGCTACTGGTCCGCGAGCGTCAAGCTCTGGGCTTCTACGTTTCCGGCCATCCCCTCGAACGTTACGTGCGAGGCGACGGCGGGCTCTCGAAGCTCGGCGCAGGTCGCATCGCGGACTGCGCAGGCATGGACGACTGGGCGCAGGTGAAGCTCGTCGGAATGGTCGAGGGATATCGCGAGCGCGTGTTCAAGGATGGCAGCGGGAAAGTGGCGTTCTTCGACCTGGAAGACCTCAGCGGCCGCGTGAGCGTCAAGCTGCGCGCTCGCGAAATCGAGCGCTACGCTCCCGTCTTGGCGGCGGGCGAGCCGGTGCTCGTGACGGGCAAGCTCAGCTTTCCGCAGCGGGCCGAGGACGCAGACGACGACGGCGAGGCCGCGCGCGAGCCCACGATCCTGCTCAGCGAGGCGATGCTGCTCACCGAAGCCGTCCGCGCCGATACCCGTTCGATCGCGATCCGAGTTCGCGCCGATCGGATGCGGACCGGTGATCTAGCGAGCTTGGCGCGTCTCCTCACCATGACGAAGGGCGGCTGTCCGGTCGCGCTCTGCGTCAGCTTCGCGAACGGCGCGGAAGCCGTTCTGACGTTGGGCGAGACGTGGAAGGTGGACGTCGGGGACGCTCTTCTATCGGGTATCGAGCGGATCTTCGGAGAACAGGTCGCGGAACTCCGCGGGTAGAAGCGCTCCCACTCTCTTCTGCTGGGGCTGCTGGGGCTGCTGGGGGCTCGGCGGCAGCGGCGCTCCCCACGGGTGACCTGAGAACCCAAAAACAAAAAAGCCTTAGCCGGTCTGCGAGCCCTCCACGAGGCGCCGCATACTGCCTTCGACCTTGCTTCGATCGTCGGCGCGCTTGACGAGGGCCCCCAGCGTCGAGCGCGCAAGCTCTTCGTCCAGGGCCGTGGCGCCCAGAAGCAGAAGCGCCCGCCCCCAGTCGATCACCTCGGCGATCGACGGCGCTTGCTGCAAGTCCATATCGCGGAGCCGTTCGGCAAACCGCGTCAATTGCTCGGTGAGCGCCTTGCCAAGGCCCGGGACATGGAGCTCGAGGATCGCCTGCTCGCGGGAAGGCGGCGGGTAGTCGAGAAATGCGTGCAGACAGCGGCGACGCAGGGCGTCGCTCACGTCGCGCGAAGCGTTGCTGGTGAGCACGGCGAGCGGCGGATGCTTCGCACGGATCGTTCCCACCTCCGGGATCGTTGCCTGCCCTTCGGCCAGCACCTCGAGGAGGAATGCCTCGAATTGCGGGTCGGCTCGGTCGATCTCGTCGACGAGAAGCACGACGGGTGTTTCGCTCGTCAGCGCACGCAAGACCGGACGAGCGATCAGGAAGCGCGTGCTGAAGAACGTGGCTTCGGTCGCGGCAATCCGATCTGCGGCGTCGGCGAGCGACGCGGCCGGCGCCACGACTGCCGCGACCGCGTCGCGGAGCAGCTGCGTGTAGAGCATCTGCTTTGCGTAGTCCCACTCGTAGAGTGTCTTGGATTCGTCGAGACCTTCGTAGCATTGAAGCCGTACGAGCTCGCGCGAGAGAGCCTCCGAGAGAGCTCTGGCGAGGTCCGTCTTGCCCGTACCTGCGGGCCCCTCGACCAGCAGTGGGCGCCCGATGGAGAGTGCAAGCCAGCAGAGCAGCGCGAGCTCCTCGGACGCCAGGTATCCCGCGGCCGCGAGCTTTCGCGTCAGGTCGGAAACACCTTCCGCGGATGTCATGCGCCCCGTTGCCGAACGGCCTCGTAGAGCGCGATCGCGACCGCTACGGCCGCGTTCAATGATGCGAGGGATCCCGCCATGGGGACCCTCACACGCGCATCGCACATTCGCTTCACGGTCTTTCGAAGGCCTTTCCCCTCGCTACCGACCACGAACGCCACGGGCCGCGCGAGATCGAAGCGATCGATGGGGGTCTCACCTCCCATGTCCAGTCCAACGACGACGACGCCCCGTGCGCGCAGCGACGTGATCGCCGTGGGAAGCGAACGGACCCGACACAAGGTCGCGTGCTCCACGGCCCCGGCGGACGCCCGAAAGGTGGCCGGCGACAGAGGCGCGGAGCGGTGCTCCGGCCACACCACGGCGGTTGCGCCCATCGCGACGGCCGAGCGAATCGCGGCTCCGAAGTTCTGAGGATCTTGCACTTCGTCGAGCGCGACGAAGAGGCTGCGGTCTCCGACCTCGAGCGCTTCGACGGGTACCGTGGAAAGCTGTGGAGCGAATGCGATGGCGCCCTGGTGACGCACGCCACGAGCCAGCCGATCCAGTGCCGCCCGCCCCAGCCGTTCGACGAGCGCCCCTTGATCGCTCGCGAAGCGGGCGAGAGCATCGAGCTGCGCACCGTCGCCCGAGTCCGACTCGACCAGCACGCGCGTGAGCCTCCTACCGTGAGCGCGAATCGCCTCGCGCACCGGCTGCAGCCCGCAAATCATGCGAGCCTGGATGGGCTCGCTCAAAGGCAGCTGCAGAGCGGATCGCCGGGCGTGCAGTTGCAGGGCACGCCCGGTTTTCCTGCGGGTCGCGAACCCTGCGCCGGACCCGCCGGGGCGGCACGCCGCACGGGCGCTCCGCCGGTCTGCTGAGCCGCCTGGATCTTCGCGAGATCCTCTTGCGTCTTTCGCAGCTGGGCGTTGATTGCCTCGACTTCCTCCGGGCTTTTTGCGCTCGCGAGCTCCTGCTTCAGCTTGAACTCCTGATCTTCGGCTTGCTTCTTGTCGGATTCAAGCTGGCGCGCATAGGCTTCCGCGGCGTTGGCCTTGTCCACGGCCTGCTTGATGAGCACACCGCCGCCGATGGCGAGAGCGAAGAGCAGAACCCCCAGACCCACCAGGAAGAACTGAAGGCGCTTTTTGGACTTGTCCTGGCTGAGCGCGTGAAGCTGCTGCTCGTGGGCCTGCCTTGCCGTCAGTTCGGCGAGGCGCGCCTGCGACTCGGCCTCCATCTTGGCGCGCTGCAGGGCGGCCTCTTGAAGGGCTTGAAGCTCGGCCTGACGCTTTTGCTCCTCGAAAGCGCGGCGCTGGCGCTCTGCTTCTTGCGCTCTCAGGCGCTCCTGTTCCTCTTCCTGCCGGCGGCGCTGCTCGTCGGCGCGGCGCTGCTCTTCTTCTCGCGCGCGTCGCTCCGCGTCGATTTTCTCTTGCTCCTCGCGGTGCTGCGCGTCGCGCAAAATCTCCTGGATGGAGACCATCACCGAGGTTTCTTGCCGTTCCGCCATGTTGCTACTTTCCTCTGCCGGGGGGGGCCGGCGCGCGTGGCAGGGTTCGCGAGAATGCAGACACGCGTCGCAAACACCCAAAAGCCGTTTGTCGCCCGACCGCTGCGGTAAAGCCTACTGATTTGTTCGCCTCTGCGCAAACGCCGACAGACGCTCACGCTTGCCTCACGCATGCGCTAAGGTTTTCGTCCGTATGTCGAGCCGCGTGAACGCCCACATCACGGGGACGGTTTGGAAGATCGAGGTGCGCGCCGGGGACGCCGTGGTGGAGGGGCAGGTCTGCGTAATCCTGGAGTCCATGAAGATGGAGCTCCCGGTCGAGGCCCCACGAGCCGGAACCGTCAACGTGGTGCATGTGGTGGAAGGTCAGGCCGTCAGCGAAGGAGATGTCCTTATCACCTTGACGTAGAACGCCTCGCGATCGAGTTTCTCTCGTCGGCAATTGGCAGTACCTTTTGTCGGGTGAGGGATCTGCTCCGCGCGTTCGCGCCCGCGACGCTGGCGCTGACTGCATCTCTGGGTTGCAGCACGCCTGAAGCCCTGGGCGGCCCCGGCGCACCCTGCACGCTTGCGACCGACTGCGCCGAGGGGCTCGTCTGCATCCCGCAATCGAACAACACGCGTCAGTGCTCGAACGATCTCGCGGCCATTCAGTTCGTCGAGGAGGCCGGCACCTCCACCGCGTCGGCCACGCAGGGCGGCCCCACCGGCGGTGCACCGGCGGACGTCACTTCCGCCCCCGTCGGGTCGGCTTCCTCGTCCTCTTCGAGCGATTCCGGCGATGCGCCCGATCTCGCGACGTCTCCCGCGGACGCGTCGTCGGGCGATGACGCCGCCGCCGATTGATTGGCTCCCGGTGCTTGGAGCGGTCCGCAGAGTCAGGGGCGCACCGCGCGACCCCGATCCAGAACACGCGGGTCGATTGGCTCCTCGACCCCAAGAAACTCGGCGAGCTCCTCCAGTGTCGACTGGTGATCGTCGAGCTCTTCCACCACTCCGTCGATCTCGGCCGTCGCTCCGGATGGATCGACCGGCGCCGCGGCCTGCTCGTGCGTGAGCTGGACGAGCTCGCTGATGAGAGCGAGCTGATGAGAGATGGCCTCGAGCGCGTCCCGGGATCGATCCCAGCGATGCGCTCGCTTTCGCGCAATGAGCAGCCGCCGTCGCGCCAGAGCTCGAGTCGCTTCGTTCTGCGTGAATCGCGTCGCTTCGAGGAGCCGAATTTCTTCGTCGAGTGTATGGCGATCGATCGAACTCAGACACTCGCGACTCACGTTGTAGGCGATGGCCAGGCGCACGTAACTCGCCAGCAGCCGCAGACACTCGTCCACCGCCATTTGAGCCGCGGTTCCGTGAGGTCGCGCGGAGTCGCGGATTCTGTCGACGACCGACTCGAGCCTCAAGAGCTCGCGCCTGTGATCGTCGCCCATTTGCAAGAGCAGAGTAGCCCGCTGTTCGGCCGCCTGACGTCGCTCCATTTGATCGAGGCGATCGTCGACGTACCGGCGGAACGCGCGAAGGTGTAGGACGACACCGAGGAGAAGCAGCTCTGCCCCGGCGAAAACGAGGAGCAGGACAACCAGGCTCCAGTTCGCGACTCCGAATACCGTCGCACCGGCGAGCACGACGATGTGCCACGGGTGCATGAGAGCGTACTTCACGTAGATCCAGTGCCCACGCGCCGGGTCTCTCGCGGACGAGACCTCGGCGCTCGACGGTACGACCCGGATGGGGCGCGTCCCCGGCGCGCGCGGCGAGCCTGAGTGCCTCATCGCGTCGCTGGAGCACACTCTCTCGCTCGAGCCGCTCCCGCCTTGCCCGGCAGTTTGTACAGTAACGCGGGCTCGTTGCGCCGTCCCTGCGACGTCAGCGCTGACCTCCGGACTCCGAATCGCGTAACTCGTCATCGAGCTCCTCCCTTCGAGGGGCGCACGAGCAAACCGGCGCAAGCTGCGTGCCGCTCCTCGGGGCGGCATAGCCGGACGCGACAAGATCGCGGAGCGACGTGACTGCCGAGTCGTCGCGTCGACGGCGGCCTCGGTTCGGTCCACCGCCGATTGCGACGCCCCTCGGAGCGCCGCTCTAGTGCACGATCTCGGCGCGCTTGATCGCGTCGAGCTTGGGAAACTGAGAGTCGAGGTAGCTGTTGCCCTGGCTCTGGATTCGCCCTTGGTTCGGTGTCTCGCCGTAGCCTTTGTAGAGCGAGTCGATCGTCTCGATGCCGGAAACGACCTGGCCGAATGGGGCGAAGTGCATCCCGTCGAGTCGACCATTATCGACAGCGTTGACGAAGACCTGCGTGCTGCGCGTATTCGGTAGATTGGTCTGGGCGAAGGTGACGTAACCGCGCTTGTTCGACTGCGTGACGGGATCGTCGGGGATGTTCTGTCCCTGCCACTTTGCGGTCACGGCAGGGTCTCCGCTGATACCGAACTGGACCATGAACCCTTCGATCGCGCGAAAGATACGGACGTCGTCGTAGAACCCGAGCTTGACGAGATTGTAGAAACGGTCCGCGCCGTTGGGCGACCAGTCGCGGTGAACCTCGACGACGAACTCTCCCTTCGTGGTCGTAAACTTCGCCTTGAACGTCGGCGGCGCCTTGTCGGTTGCCTTGGAGGGATCGAGCAGCGCCGGATGGATCGTCGAGGCCACGGGGCCCTGCGTCTGTGTCGCCGCCGTCGCTTGCGCCGCCGCAGGTGGCGAGGCGGGCGCCGGTGGAATGGCGGCGCTCCGTGAGCTCGAGGCGACCGTGTCCGCTGGCGGCTCGGGCACGGACCTGGAGCAGTCGAGCAGCCCGATCGCTCCGAGCACCAGAAAACGCAAAATTTTCATGGCGCGCCTCATAACATCACGAGCGGAGCCCGCGCTACTGATGAGCGTCGGCTCCGGGCGCAGCCGCTTCGCTCGACGGCGGGGCGCTTCGGAGCCGGATCGATCTGCCGGCGAGAGCGATGCTGACACGAAGGACCATCGTGGTGCGCTGGGAGGCGGCACCGGCTGCGTGGCCCGAGACCACCATCGTCGTCGTGCTTTCGATTTGCGTCCGCGGAACGAGGTGCGCCAGATCAAAATGGGTTTTGGCGCTTCCCGAGACCAGCATCGACTCCATGCGGGCCTGATCGCCGCTCCGCATTCCCGGCGTTCGCAACACCTGCGGCGGAGCCGTCTGGGCGAGCACGTCGTCGAGCGTTCCCCGACCCCCGGACAACCCGACGAGAACAAACGTGTCCGTCTGGGTGATGTGCGCGTCCCTCGAGGCCACTTGACACACGCGCTGCCATCGCGCGCCGAGTCCGATGGGTTCGTCCGGAAACGGGGCGGGCGCGTTTCGCAGCGTCTGGTCGATCTGCTCGACCATCTCCCCCGTTCCGGCGCCTTTGGCCGCGGAGCCCGGGTCGATGGTTACCCGGCGAGCGATGCCGGATGAGCTCGTGACTCCGTCACCCGACACATGAGCGACGACGGCGACCTCCGCCCGCATTCCGTCCGAGAGCTGATCGGGGGTCTGTGGCTCCGCTAGCACGTCGGCGGCGGTGACGCGCCAGGCATAGTGCAAGTCGCCGTCCGCAGACACGTCGACGGCATCGATGGCGATGACGATACGGACCGGTGGCAGGGGAATGCCGGGAGTTTGCGCATCGCTCGTCTCCGTGGAGGCAAACGTCCGAAGCTCCAATGTCAGCTCCTCCTTGAGCCCAGATCGCCACGCGTAACGGAGCTTGCGCCTCGGCGAAGCGCCGGGGTCGAGCAACGTCAATGTCGCTGCCTCCTCGTCGAAATCGCCGGAGACCGGGGCTTCCACGAGACCCGCGTCGCCGGAGGCCGCCTGTCCTGCGGCGTCGGGGGCGCTGCCCGTGTGAGCTTCGATGGTCCCTTGCGCACGGGACGGCCGATCATCCGACGGTGATGCACGCGTCGTGCAGCCGACGGAGGCGAGGCAAGGCCAGGTTGCACCCAGCCAGACCGCGGCCGTGGCCGCCGACCGAACGGGCCGGGTGAGGAATCTTGCGGTTTTCACGTCGAGGAGCGCGGGCCGAGGGGCGCATCGCGCGCGGCCGCCTCGCGCGCTCGCGTCAGCCTCGTGTAGAGAAACAGGTTGGCGCCCGCGAGTCCCGCGACGAGAGCGATCAGAGCCGCGAGCACGGCCTGGAGCTGGCGCGCCGATGCCCTGGCGACGGCGATCGGCCCCACGTGCGCGACGTCGGCGCTCCCATATCCTGCGGGGGCCGCACGGGACACCATCACGACCGACACGTCTGTCGGTAGAAGACCGTCGGTACCGCCCGCGACGAGTCGTTGCACCGCGTCAACGCTGAGTGGCGGCGTAGCGCCGCGGTATTCCACGAGGACGCTTGCGGTGCCCCGCCCCGTACCGGCTCCCCTCGCTGCGGCCGCCAGGGGGACGCTCAAGTGCACGCGGCTCAGAAGCACGCCGTCGATGCCATCGAGCGATCGTTCGAGATCGCCCGCAAAGCCCGCCATGAGCTGCGCCTGCTCTGCGGCCTCGCTCGGAACGAGAGACTCCTTGGCCAAGGTTTCGAGGACTCCCGGCGGCTCCGGCCGGGGTAGCTTTTCCTCCCGCATCACGGTGAGGGCACGCGGGACGTCTTCCCGTGCGACCGTGACGCGCCACTTCCCTTCGAAGGCGGGGTCTGACTCCTTGGTTGCGTCGATGGCCGCCCGGTCGAGCGCGACGAACACGCGGTTCGCCTCGGAATCGTCGAGATCGCCAGCGACTGGAACGGCGCACGCCGTCACGAACGTCGCTGCGGCCGCGAGCAAAACACCTGGAATCGAGCCCGTTGCCGGGCGGAGCAGCCGGGCCAAGTCCATGGGAGGCGCCGCTCCTCTCGTATCGCCGAAGGCTGGGCCGCTCAAGCGTGGCCGTGGGGCGCGGCGCCGCCGCGGCGAAGGGGCGAGCGCGCCCGCCGCAGGGTTCACGGAATGGCATGCGGCCAAGTGCTGGGAATGGCAGGGAGATGGAAACGAATTGCGAAGGGGGGCCGGCGATGCTACGAGCGTCTAGGGAAGGTTGCGCGCTCACGGCGCCGCTACTGCGCTGCCGCGCCGCGCCTGGACAACGGCACGGCGCGTCGATTGCCAGACGGTCTCTTGGTCCCCCGTCCACCGGCCCCGCTCCTGAGCTCGAGGGCACGCGGCCCGACACAACCACGCAGGACATCGAAGCAACGAGAAAGGGCACGCCGCGGGCGTGCGTCACGTCTTTGGCTTCACCGTTCACCGACCAATTGTCCACGCTCAATGATCGCGCGCTCCGGCGCTTGCTCGGCGCTCGCGCCTACCTTCGCGGTTACGACTACGTACGCCGGCGCGCGGTCGAGAACATCGTCATTGACGAAGCCGGCGCGCGGGGCAACGTCCGCGGGACCGACGCAGATCCCTACAAGGTGACGCTGCAGCTCACACCTGGCGGTTTCACCTCGGGCTGCACGTGTCCTGCATACGCGTCGAGCAACGGTGGACACTGCAAGCACGTCGCAGCGTTGCTCATCGCTCTTCGCGATCAGGTGCGCGGCGCTCAGCCGCGGCCCGTCGCACAGCCAGCTCCCGTGAATGGCGTACACTACACGGTTCATGGGGGCACCGTGCACGTGGCCGGCGTCGAGGGCGAGGGCCGTCGCAGCAAGCGCGCGCGTGCACGCGCAATGAAAGCCGCGCAACAGGCCGCTATGGCGGCCCGCGGCTTCGTGTCGGCCACCGGCGGAGTCGACGCGTGGCTGCCGGAGCCGATGCCGCCGTCGCCCAAGACAATCGAGTATCGCTTGCAGGTGAAGCAGATCGGATACGGATCGAATTCCTCGGGGGGC
>DASPUY010000277.1:0-25860 GCA_035622655.1 Polyangiaceae bacterium | reverse complement strand
CACGCGTCAGAAGCTCTCCCGCGCCTTCCACCGAGCGCGCTCGCTCGCTACGCGCCGAGCCGCACGCAACGGCCACGGCGGCTCCAAGCAAAGCCGCGCCGAGTCGACAGCTTGCCACCGGCGAGACTCTCACTCACTCTTCCGGCGTCGGGCGGGCCCCCTCCGCGGCCTTCCGGCGGACGAAAGCGGCAATCGCGCGCATGGGTACGCCGGTGGGGCAACGACGCTCGAGGTCGGCCAGACGCTCGTCGCCAACGGCCTCGAAGGAACGGCGAGCCGCATCGTAGTCGGGCATGTTGCGGGAGCTTGCGAGCATCAGATCCATGACCCCCGCATAGGCGCCGTCCGAGCGGACGATGGCAGCCCCTTCGCCGACGTTGCACAGGCCGCACGCGATGCATCCGCTCGTTTCGGCCAGGAGGCGTCGCTCCTCGGGGGTCACTGGGGGCAGCCGATCCGCGGCGTAGCTACGCCGGAAGTCCAGGATGCCGCGGCGGCGACCAAACAGCGCCGCAAGAAGCGAGCGAGCGAGCGCCCACGCCAGGATGAGCAATGCTTGCACGCGATCCATGCCCTCTCGTTAGCACGATGCCCGGGGTCGATACCGCGAGAGGGCTTGACTCTTCGCGGCGTTGGTCGATTGTTCCGCGCCATGCTGCGGATCGATCTCTCGGGCAAGCGAGCGTTCGTCGCGGGCGTGGCGGACGACGCTGGCTTCGGCTTTGCCATCGCGAAGGCCTTGGCAGAAGCCGGCGCCTCCGTTTGCGTCGGAACCTGGCCTCCGGCTCTCGGCATCTTCCAGACGCTGCTGCGTCGAGGCAAGCTCGAGGCTTCGCTGATGCTCTCGGACGGACGAAGGCTCGAGTTCGAGCGCATTCTGCCGTTCGACGCGGAATACGACACCGCGGATCAGGTGCCTCCGGACGTTCAGGAGAACAAGCGCTACAAGGACGTCGGCGATTTCAGCGTGCAGGGAGCCGCGGACCGGTTTCGGACCGACTTTGGCGAGGCGTGTCTGGACGTGGTGGTCCATTCGCTCGCCAATGCGCCGGAGGTGAGCCGTGACCTGCTCGACACGACCCGCAAAGGGTATGTCGCCGCGGTCGGTGTGAGCGCTTATTCGATGGTATCGATGGTGCAGCGCTTCGGGCCGCTCGTACGCCCTGGGGGGGCCTTCGTGAGCCTGTCTTATCTCGCCGCCGAGCGGGTGTTTCCGGGCTATGGCGGCGGGATGTCGAGCGCGAAGGCAGCCCTTGAAAGTGATACGCGTGTTCTCGCGTGGGAGGCGGGGCGCCGGTGGGGACACCGCGTGAACTGCATCAGCGCCGGCCCGCTTGCCTCGCGCGCGGCCAGCGCCATCGGGGCGGGGCCTGGCGGGCCGCCCTCGAAAGGCAGGTCATTCATCGAGCAGATGGTCGAGTACACTCGCGCGAGCTCGCCGCTGCCCGAGGCTCTCGAAGCGCGCGAGGTCGGGGCGGCCGCCGCGTTCTTGTGCTGCTCGCTCGCGAGCGGCATCACCGGCTCGGTGCTGTACGTAGACAAGGGGTATCACGCGATGGGCAAGGCGGTGGTCTGAAGCGCGTGTTCGGCGTAACGTGCGCTCACGCGCCCAATCTGGACAGGGAAAGGACCGGAAAGAAGTCGTCATGTCGCAGTTCACGCCGCCCGCTCACGGCCAGCCGATCACGATGGGCAAAAATGGCCGGCTCGTCGTCCCAGACAATCCCATCGTTCCGTTTATCGAAGGCGACGGAACGGGCCGCGACATCTGGCGCGCGTCCGTTCGCGTGCTCGACGGCGCCGTCGCCAAAGCCTACGGCGGTCGCCGCCGCGTCGCGTGGTACGAGGTCTACGCGGGCGAAAAGGCCCACAAGCTGTTTGGCAACTGGTTGCCGGACGCGACCGTCGCAGCCTTCCGGGAATACCTCGTGGGCATCAAAGGGCCGCTGACGACCCCGGTCGGGGGCGGCATTCGGTCGCTCAACGTTGCGTTGCGCCAGCTTCTCGATCTCTACGTGTGCCTCCGGCCGGTGCGCTGGTACAAGGGTGTGCCGAGTCCCGTGAAGCGTCCCCAAGACGTGGACATGGTGATCTTTCGCGAGAACACCGAGGACATTTACGCAGGTATCGAGTACGAGGCGGAGACCGACGGCGCCCGCAAGGTGCTCGCCTTCATCGAGAAGGAATTTCCCTCCGACTACCGCAAGATCCGCTTCCCCGCGACGACGGCGGTGGGCGTCAAGCCGGTCAGCCGAGAGGGCACCGAACGGCTGGTCCGCGCGGCCATCGAGTACGCGATCGCCAACAAGCGGAAGAGCGTCACGTTCGTGCACAAGGGCAACATCATGAAGTTCACCGAGGGCGCCTTCATGCGGTGGGGATACGCCCTCGCCGAGCGCGAGTTCGCGGATTCCGTGTACACCTGGAACCAATGGGAGAAGACCAAGGCGGCCGAGGGCGAGGCGGCGGCCAACGCTCAGCAGAGCGAGGAGACGGCGAAGGGCAAGGTTCTCATCAAGGACGCGATTGCCGATATCACACTGCAACAAGTGCTCACCCGCGCGAAAGACTTCGACGTCATCGCGACCCTGAACTTGAACGGTGACTACCTGAGCGATGCGCTCGCGGCACAGGTCGGCGGAATCGGCATCGCTCCCGGGGGCAACATCAACTACGTGACGGGCCACGCCGTGTTCGAGGCGACGCATGGAACGGCTCCCAAGTACGCCGACCTCGATCGCGTCAACCCAGGGTCGGTCATCCTCAGCGGTGAAATGATGCTGCGGCACATGGGGTGGACCGAAGCCGCGGACCTCGTCATTCGCGGCGTCGACGGCGCGATCTCCAGCAAGCGCGTGACCTACGACTTCGCCAGGCTCATGGAGGCCGCGGTCGAGGTCAAGTGTTCCGAGTTCGGAGACAACGTCATTACCCACATGTAGAGTCGTTCACCATGCCCAGCCGCAAGAAGATTGGCCTCGTCGGAGCCGGAAATATCGGAGGAGAGCTCGCCCGGATGTGTGCGAGCGAAGAGCTCGGAGACGTCGTTCTCTTCGACGTTCCCGCGAAGGAGGGCTTCGCGAAAGGCAAGGCGCTCGACCTCGAGCAGAACGGCGCAGTCGTCGGGTACGACGCGCACATCCGGGGCACGAGCAACTGGGGGGATCTCGAGGGTGCCGACGTTCTCATCATCACGGCTGGGATCCCGCGCAAGCCGGGTCAATCACGCGATGACCTGGTCGCCACCAACCTTCCGATCATCCGCGACGTTGCCAGCAGCGCGAAGAAAGTCTGTCCAAACGCGTTCGTGATCGTGATCAGCAATCCGCTCGACGCGATGGTCTACGAATACAAGCGCGTGGTCGGCGCTCCGCGGAGCCTCGTCGTCGGCATGGCCGGCGTCCTCGACAGCGCTCGGTTCCAGCTCTTCCTGGCGCGCGAGGCGGGCGTGAGCGTGAAGGACGTCCGGGCCCTGGTGCTCGGGGGCCATGGCGACGACATGGTCCCGGTCCTCTCGATGACGACCGTGCACGGCGCGCCCGTCTCGACGTTCATCTCGAAGGAGCGGCTCGAAAAAATCGTCGACCGCACGCGAAAAGGCGGAGGGGAAATCGTCGGCCTCATGGGAACGAGCGCATACTACGCGCCGGCGTCGAGCGCGGTGGCGATGGCCAGGGCGTATCTCCGCGACGACAAGCGTCTGCTGGCTTGCGCCGTGTACCTCGAAGGCGAGTACGGCTACCGCGACCTGTTCATGGGAGTTCCGTGCGTCATCGGTGGGAAGGGCGTCGAGAAAGTCGTCGAGGTCGCGCTCGGCGAAGACGAGCGCGCGATGCTGGCCAGGAGCGCGAAGAGCGTCCAGGCCATCGTAGATCTGTGCAAAAAGGCCTGAGCTTTGGCCCGCCGTAGCTCGGCCTTGCACCGGATCGAAGCAAAAAACTTGGCTTTGGGCGCCCACTCGGGCGATGTCGGGGGAGTGATCCATCGCCGCAGCTTCCTGGCCGCGCTGACCGCGAGCATGGTTCTCGGTTCGACTTGTCGGACGGCGCGCGCGCAATCGACGGCGGGAGGAGGCCCCCGGCTCAAGTCGATTGCCCGCGACGAGCAGGGCACCACGGTGGTGCTCGGTCTGGACCACGCCCCATTTCCCTCCCCGGGGGCGCCGTACCAGGACGATACCGTCCTAGTCTTCGTTCCCTCGCATCATCGCTACCACGCCGAAGAGGGGCTCAGTGTCCTCGTACATTTTCACGGCCACAACACGACGGCGGAACGCGCTACGGCTGCGCACCAGCTCCGAGAGCAGCTGAGCGACAGCCGTCAGAACGCGATTCTCGTCGTCCCTCAGCTCGCCCTCTCGGCGCCCGACTCGGGATGCGGAAAGCTCGAAGCCCCGGGTGGCCTGGCGAGGCTTCTCGAGGAAGCGATGATTGCCACGTCCAGGCAGGGCCGAACTTTCGGCGACTCCCGTTTCCCCTCGGGGGCCGCCCTCGGGACCGTGTGCATCAGCGCCCATTCGGGCGGCTACCATGCGGCCACCAGCTGCCTGCGCTCGGGCGGCATCGACGTTCGAGAGACGTATCTTTTCGATGCTCTCTACGCAGAGGTCGAGACGGTGCGCGATTGGGTCATCGCGCGTCGGGGCGAGCCGCTGCACCGGCGACACAAGCTCGTCGACTACTTCGTCGAGAGCACCGCGACCGAGGTCAATAGCCTCGGCCTTCGGGCCGAGCTCGAGCGTGCTGGGGTGCTCTGCCAGGAGGAGCAACAGGAGGGAGTGCTCTCGCGTCACGATCTTTCGCACGCGGAGGCCGTGTTCGTGCGGACCGGCGTTTACCATTCGCAGGTGACCTGGGAGACCAACGCGCTTCGCGACTGCCTCTATGCGTCCGCGCTGCCGCGCCATCTGTCGAGCGACTGGTTCGCACGCAAGCGAGGAGCCCGCCCGATCGAGCGTCGTCGCTGACGGCGAGCGCGCATGCGGTCGCCGCCCGCGCATGTGCTAGCGTGCGGGCGGCGGATGAAGATCCACGAATACCAAGCGAAGCAGATCTTCGCGCGTTACGGCGTGCCGGTTCCGCGCGGTTACTTGGCGACGACCCCGGACGAAGCCGAAACGGCTGCGCGGAAACTGCTTCAGGAGACCGGTCAGGGCGCCGTGGTCGTGAAGGCGCAAATCCACGCCGGGGGTCGCGGCAAAGGCGGCGGAGTCAAGGTGGCCAAGCGCGGTGCCGCGGAGGCGCGCGATCTCTCCGAAAAGATGCTCGGCATGCGTCTCGTGACCCACCAGACGGGACCTGACGGTCAGAAGGTGCGACGGCTGTACATCGAACAGGGGCTGGACATCGAACGCGAGATGTACCTCGGCGCGCTCGTGGACCGCGATCGGAGGCGAATCGCGGTCATGGCGTCTACGGAAGGGGGGGTCGATATCGAAAAGGTCGCCGCGGAGACGCCCGCGAAGATCCAGACGCTTCACGTCGACCCGGCCGTGGGTCTCGCCGGCTACCAGGCGCGCGCTCTCGCGTTCGGCCTCGGCCTGGGCGGGAAAACGACGCTCGCGAAGTTCGTGAAGGCCCTCGGTGCGCTTTACGAGCTGTTCACGCGGGAGGACTGCACGCTCTGCGAGATCAACCCTCTGGTGCTCACCGCGGCGGGAGAGATCGTGGCGCTCGACGCGAAGGTCACGCTCGATGACAGCGCCGAGTTCCGCCACCCGGAGTGGCGTTCGCTCGAGGACGTCGACGAGGAAGATCCGGTCGAGCTCGAAGCCCGATCGGCGGGCCTCAACTACGTATCGCTGGACGGTAATGTCGGCTGTCTCGTCAACGGCGCGGGCCTCGCCATGGCGACCATGGACATCATTAAGCACTTCGGAGAGTCGCGGGGGGTCGCGCCGGCCAATTTCCTGGACGTCGGCGGCGGTGCCAACCAGGAGCAGGTAACCAAGGCGTTCAAGATGATCCTCAAGAGCCCCAAGGTGCGGGCCATATTCGTCAATATCTTCGGCGGAATCATGAAATGCGACGTCATCGCCAACGGAATCGTGGCGGCGGCGAAGGAGATCGGCCTGAAGGTACCGCTCGTGGTTCGCCTGGAAGGAACCAACGTCGAGCTGGGGCGCAAGATCCTCGGCGAGAGCAACCTGGCCATTCAGGCGGCGTCGACGATGGCCGACGGGGCGCAAAAGGTCGTTTCGGCCGTGGTCGTCTGAGAGGGACCATGAGCATTCTCGTCGGAAAGAACACGCGACTCGTCGTGCAAGGGATCACGGGAAGCGCGGGCGCCTTTCACGCCAAGCAGATGATCGAGTATGGCACTCGCGTCGTTTCCGGGGTCACGCCGGGCCGCGGCGGAGAGACCTTCGAAGGGACGGTTCCCGTCTTCGACACGGTCGCGGAAGCGGTGCGCGCGACCGGCGCGAACGCGAGCTGTATCTTCGTTCCACCGCCCGGCGCCGCCGACGCCATTCTCGAAGCTTTCGATGCGGGACTCGAGCTCGTCGTATGCATCACGGAAGGGATCCCTGTCATCGACATGCTCAAGGTCCGCCGGGTGCTCGAGGGCCTGTCCGGACGAACGCGCCTCATCGGCCCGAACTGCCCCGGCATCATCACGCCCGGCACGAAAGGGGAGGGCTGCAAGATCGGCATCATGCCCGGGCACATTCATCGGTCCGGAAATGTGGGCGTCGTCTCCCGGTCCGGAACGCTGACTTACGAAGCGGTCGGCCAGCTCACCGCGCGGGGCATCGGGCAGTCGACCTGCATCGGAATCGGCGGAGATCCGGTGGGGGGAATGGACTTCGTCGATGCGCTCGAGCTCTTCGAGCGCGATCCCGACACCCACGGTGTCATCCTGATCGGCGAGATCGGCGGTGCCGCCGAAGAGCGGGCCGCTCGATTCATCCGGGAGCGTATGAGCAAACCCGTGGCCGCGTTCATTGCGGGGGCGACGGCCCCGGCCGGCAAACGCATGGGTCACGCCGGTGCGATCATCGCCGGCGGCAAGGGGACGGCTGCAGAGAAAATCGCGGCGCTCGAGGCGGCCGGGGCGCGTGTCGCGCCGACTCCGAGCGACATGGCGAGCACGCTCGAGGCGATCATGAAATCTTGATGCACGGGTCGAGCCGACCCGGCGGCACCGATGAAAGTTGCGCGGCAAAAAAAAGTCACGTAAAAGCGCGGCTGATCGGACGCTAGGGGTGGGGAGCGCGTTCGAAGAGGAAGCACGAAGTCCAATGGCCGTCGAACGCACCCTCTGCATCATCAAGCCGGACGCCGTCGAACAGCGCAGGACGGGCGCCATTCTTCGTCGCGTCGAGGAGGGCGGATTCCGGATCGTCGCGCTGAGAATGAAGCAGCTCACTCGCAGTGAAGCCGAAGGGTTTTACGAGGTGCACCGCCAGCGGTCGTTCTTCGACGAGCTGGTTCGGTTCATGACCCGCTCGCCCGTCGTGGTGGCAGTTCTCGAACGCGACGGAGCGGTGGGTGCGTGGCGCGATCTCATGGGCGCAACCGATCCGGCAAAGGCTGCTCAAGGCACGATCCGTCAGCAGTTCGGCTCGAACGTGGGCGAGAACGCGACGCACGGATCCGACTCGCTCGACAACGCCAGGCGCGAGGTCGCGTACTTCTTTCCCGGAGCGGAGGTTGCGCCCGCCGCTTGACGCTCGGCAGGCGCGCAGGCATCGAAGAGGCGTCCGGTATCGGAGATGAGTGGACGAACGCGGGGGCGGCGCGTCGGTCCGGCGGCGAATGGTGATCGCGCGCCGGCCTGTTCAGCAGCTCGAGGGCCCGCATGTCGTCGGACAGCAACGGACGCAAACCGGATTCACCAGGCAGCGGCACCGCTCCGTCACCGAGCCGGGCCGGCGTCCGGGTCGCGTCGGCGTGGGGGCCCCCTCGGGACGCGCTGGCGGCGGTGCACAACCTGGAAGCCTTGCTTCGCAGCACGGCGGTCTCGCAAAAGACGATTCTCGACCTCGTCCCGGAATTGCGTTCGAGCGCGGAAGTTCTGCGCCGCGTGGTCGACACCGCGCGCGACGATAAGGACGTGAAGGGAGAAGTCAGCGCCTATGGATCGGTACGCGTCTCCGAGCTCGACGCCCTTCTCGATGCGGCGGAAGCCGGGCGAGTCGATCGGCACCATCTCGCGAGCCGCGCCGGAGTGCTCGCCGACGAGCTCGAAGCGGTCATCGATTTGCTCGCTCTTCTGGATCTCGCCGAGTCGCCCGTGTCCACCGACGTCGGCCTGGACTTCATCGCCCGTGAAGCGGGCCGCACCTCAGGTACGGCTCGTGGACGGGAGGTCGTCGTCCGGTTCGACGGCGCGGACCCCGATCGGCCGGTCTCCGTGGACCCCTACATGCTGGGGGCGCTGCTCGCGCTTCTGGTCGCGTGCGTGCAGTCGTCGGGGGCTGAATCCCTCGTGCTGCGCGCCCGGGCCGGCGACCGGCCGCGCTTCCTGGTCGAGCCCTCGACCTCTGCGGATGCGGCTCTGCCGAGCCTGTCCATTCGCGTGATGGCGCACATCGCGCCGTCCGAGCGCGCCGCGCGTCGAGTGGCCGAGCAGCTCGGCGGAGCGCTCGAGCTGGCGGACGGCCGCGGCTCGATCACGCTTCCCTCGGGCTCGAACGATTGACAACCGGCGGGCGTCCGTTCATTACGCTTCACCGATGACTGCCGCCACTCCCCGTGCGACGGAGGCTGCCCACGAGGACCTCCGCCTTCGCGTAGAGGCCGCGTTCGCCGATCGCGAGCTTCTTCGCGATCCGAGCCACCGCGAGGCCGTCGAGCACGTGCTCGCCGCTCTCGATCGCGGCGAGCTACGCGTGGCAACCCCTCCGGCGGTCGAGGGGGACGCGTGGACGACCCACGCGTGGATCAAACAAGCGATCCTGCTCTACTTCGCGCTTCGCAAGATGGAGCGGATCGAGGTCGGGCCGTTCGAGTTTCACGACAAGATCCCGCTGAAGCGCGGGCTGGACACGTCCGGGGTGCGTGCGGTGCCGCCGGGGGTTGCGCGCTACGGCGCCTTCCTCGAGCCGGGCGTCATCCTGATGCCGAGCTATGTGAACATCGGCGCGCGGGTTGGAGGGGGGACGATGGTCGACACGTGGGCGACCGTGGGATCCTGCGCGCAGATCGGCCGCGATTGCCACCTCGCCGGCGGTGTCGGGATCGGAGGGGTTCTCGAACCCCCCAGCGCCTGCCCTGTCATCGTGGAGGATGGAGTCTTCGTGGGATCGAGGGCCGTCATCGTCGAGGGGGTCCGCGTCGGGCGCGAAGCCGTCGTCGGCGCAGGGGTCGTGCTTGCGTCGTCGACGCCGATCGTCGATGTGAGTGGGGATCGGGCCGTCGAGTCTCGGGGCTACGTGCCGCCGCGCAGCGTCGTCATCCCCGGGGTTCGCACGAAGAAGTTTCCTGCGGGCGAGTTCGGCTTGCCGTGTGCGCTCGTCATCGGCAAGCGAAGCGCGGGCACCGACCGTAAGGTCAGTCTCAACGCGGCGCTTCGCGATTTTGGGGTACAGACGTGACGGACCTCGCGCAGCGGCTCGACTCCACGCTGCTCGAGCTCTGCGCCATCGCGTCTCCGATCGGGGAGGAGCGTGCCCTTTGCGACGCGTTGTGCGCGCGTCTCGGAGAGCTGCGGCTGGCGGGTCCCGTCCGCCGTCACGGCGATTCGATCGTCGTCCCTGTCACGCGGGGTCGGGGGCCGCGCGTGGCGCTCGTTGGCCACCTCGATACGGTGCGGACGGAGAATGGTCCCGCACGGCTGGAAGGCGGCCGGTGCTTCGGCGCCGGCTCAAGTGACATGAAGAGCGGCCTGGCCGTCATGCTCGCCATCGCCGAGAGCGTACCCGCCGAGCACCTTGCGTACGACCTGAGTCTCGTATTCTACGCGCGCGAGGAGGGCCCGTTCGTCGACAACGAGCTCGGCCTCGTGCTCGAGCGGGATCCCGAGCTCGCCGCCGTCGAGCTGGCCGTGTGCATGGAGCCCTCGGACAACAGGCTCCATCTCGGCTGCGTCGGGTCGATTCACGCGACCGTCACGTTCCGAGGCCGCACGGCTCACAGCGCGCGCCCATGGGAGGGCGAGAATGCGATCACGCGCGCGGCTCCGCTGCTGGCGGAGCTCGACGCGCGCCGGCCTCGCGAGACCGTCCTGGATGGCCTGACG
Organism: Polyangiaceae bacterium; assembly: GCA_035622655.1. GTDB lineage: Bacteria > Myxococcota_A > Polyangia > Polyangiales > Polyangiaceae > Palsa-1150. The sequence goes on along the minus strand of DASPUY010000277.1, from coordinate 15,678 downwards.
TATCGATCGGTGATGACGGTGACCCGGGCAAGCGACGGCGGAAGGGGTCGAAACGTCGTACCGGATCGTTTCGCCCTGAACCTGAATTATCGCTTCGCTCCGGACCGAACGATCGAGGAAGCGAAGCGCGAGATCCTCGCTCTGATCGGCGACCGGGCGGAGGTGGAGTTCACCGACCTCTCGCCTGCGGCGCGCCCGAATGCTTCGAATCCACTGGTCCAGGCGCTCGTCCGCGCGGGCGTCCGGTCCGTCGAACCGAAGCAAGCATGGACGGACGTGGCGCGTTTCGCCGCGCGCGGGATCGCCGCCGTCAATTTCGGCCCGGGAGAGAATGCACAGGCGCATCAGAAGAACGAATCGACTTCGCTGGCGCTGCTGCACGAAGGATATGCCATCACGAGCCGCTGGCTGCGCGGATTGGGGGGATGATCGGCGGCTCTGCGCGTGGGCGGGCGCATCCGGGCAGCGCGGGCGTCTTCATCCGAGCTCGATCTTGCTCCACATCTCCCGGCGCATGCGTTCTTTCTGACGATCCGTTCGTGTGATGAGCCGGGCGGCGCTCCATGCCGCCAAGAGCTCGCCCTCCTGGCCCAGGCCAGGGAGCGTGCCCGGTCCGACGACGAACGCGCCGTCGAGTGGAGTTCGCAGAGGCTCGCCGCCCAGCCCGTGGAAGCTGGGCGGATCCACGCGCCATCGTGCTGCCATGGGCTCCGGCTCCAGCGATCCTCCGGAGGCGCGCAGCCCCGCCCTGTCGACGTCCTTTCGATCGCCGCTGCGATAATCCCAGAGAGGCCGGCCGTCGTGAGGCGAGTCGATCACGAGATAGTGACGCTCGATGTACGGAAGGAGCGACTCCACGACCGACAGTACGGTTTCGCGCGCGCGAGTCATCGAGACGCCCTCCGGCAGCGCAGCCTCGGCGACGAGCAGCCTCGCCCCGTCGATGCCGCAGCCGGCGCGGACGCGTTGCAGGTGAACGGGCGGCCTGCCGTCCTCCGTGATGCGTCGGGGCTCGTTGGGGAGCAGGAAGGCCTCGTCGGCCAGCCGTGACGGAATTCCCTCCTCGCGGCAAACGATGGAAACGACGAACCGCCGTTCGGTGGGGACCAGTCGGGGCAGCGCGGCCAGAGCGCGCCGCGGCGGTTCGAAGTTGGTCGCCAGATCGAGGACCGCGCGGGTCGAGTGGTCCGTGACGATGAACTCCACTCCCGTCGCCGTTTCGTCGCCGTCGAGGAGGACCCCGCTGACGCGACCTCTCCGGTGGGTGATGCGCGCCGCGCGATGGCCGACCTGCGCCTCGCCTCCTTGGGCGCTGACTCTCTCGAGCAAGAAGTCGACGAGCTCTTGCTCTCCGCCCTCGAGCCGGGCGACGCCGCGGGTCCACGCGCCGTGCAGGCGTGCGAGACCGAATTCGGGGACGTCGGCGCAATGACTGGAGAAGCGCACCGGCAGGTCCATGATGGCCCGGTAGTCGTGATCGCGCGGGAATTCCGCCAGCAGGGCAGGGCCGCCACGCGTGAGCCGCGGCATCGCCTCGGCGACGCGTTCCGTCTCGCGACGCTCCCAGAACGAGCCGGGCGGCCAGACCAGATCGCGCTCGAACGCCGCGTCGGCCGCCGCGTTTGTCCTCGCCAGCTCCGCATAGAGCTCGTCGACTACGCGCCGAACCTCCGGGTAAGTCCGGTCGATCTCGCTCGAGAAGAGCCCGACGTCCGGGGGTACTTCCAGCCGAAGCTTGGGGGCGAGCACCTGGAACATCGGGTCGAGAGGCGAGATGCGACGCCGGAACGTCTGCGTCTGGGCAAGCTCCGCGAGAACACGGCTCCACGCAGGCGACGACGCTGCGAGGAACGTGAATGGCCGCCGAGCGAGCGCGACTCCCTCGAAGTGATAGACGGGCCGACGCCAGCTCTGACCGAGGACGAGCACCCGCCAGGATCGGCGGGCCAGCAGCGCCGCCGCGGTCAGCGCGCCGATGCCAGCGCCGAGAATGGCGACGTCATAGTGTTTCGACATCCGTCATTCCAGCCCCAGAGCCCTGGGGACGCCCCGCACCCGGACGCGGGCGCGCTCGCCGGCGGCGATCGGCGGATCGACCCGGACCCGCCCCTCGCCGATCCACTGCAGCACGAGTGGAAGCAGCTGGTGCTCCTTCGCGAGGATCCGCAGCCTCAGGCGCTCTTCGTCGTCGTCCTCGAGGACCGGCACCACGGCCTGCGCGATGATCGGACCGGTGTCCACTCCGCGATCGACGAAATGGACCGTGCACCCCGCGACGGCGACACCGTAATCGAGTGCCTGGCGCTGCGCCCGTACCCCCGGGAACGAAGGCAGGAGCCCGGGATGGACGTTCACGATGCGCATCGCAAACGCGTCGATCAGCACCTCGGTGAGCACTCGCATGAAGCCCGCAAGCACGACCAAGTCGACGCCGTGCGCGACGAGCACGTCGACGACGGCGGTATCGAACGAGCGGCGATCCTCGAAAGAGCGGTGATCCACGACGATCGCGGCCAGACCCGCGCTGCGCGCCCGCGCGAGAGCGGTGGCGTCCGGAACGTTCGATACGACGACCGCGATGCGGGCGTCCAGGGAGCGCGCCGCAATTGCGTCCATGATCGCCTGCAAATTCGTTCCACTGCCCGAGACGAGCACGCCGAGGGCGATCGTCATTCGCTACCACTCCACCCGCTCTTCGAACGGTCGATCCAAGGGGACCGCGGCGATCGTCCCCAGCTCGAACGGCTGCTCTCCTGCAGTCCGCAGTGCGTCGATGGCTCGGGCCGCATCCGCCGCGGGGACGACGACCACGAAGCCGATGCCGACGTTGAACGTCCGGCGCATCTCTTTCTCGTCGATGGTTCCCAGCTGCTGGATCACGTCGAAAATCCGCGGTCGCCGCCAGGTGTGCTCGATCCGCAGGCCGAGGCCCTCAGGCAGCACCCGGGGAACGTTGCCGGGCATTCCTCCCCCGGTGACGTGGCTCATCGCGCGTACGTCGACGGCGTGCAGAAGCACCCGCGCCGCCCGCACGTAGAGCCTCGTGGGTTCGAGCAGGACACGACCGACCGACCTTCCGCCCAGCTCGGGGAGCTCGGCGCCGGGCTCGAGACCGCCCACCTCGAATACGGCCTTGCGCGCGAGTGAGTAGCCGTTGGAGTGGAGCCCGCTCGAGGGCAGCGCGATGGCCCTGTCGCCTTCGCGAACCCGGGATCCATCGACGATTTTCCTGCGCGCGACGACGCCCACGGCGAAGCCGGCCAGATCGTATTGCCCGGCCGCCTGCAGTCCGGGGTGCTCTGCGGTCTCGCCTCCCAGAAGAGCGCACCCTGCCTCCCGGCAGCCCGCGGCGATGCCCTGGACGACCTTCTCGGCGACGTCGACGTCCAGCTTGTCCGTCGAAAAGTAATCGAGAAAAAAGAGGGGTCGCGCGCCGCAGGTGATGATGTCGTTGACGCACATCGCAACCAGATCAATGCCGATCGTGTCATGCACCCCGGTCATCAGCGCCACCTTGAGCTTGGTTCCGACGCCGTCGGTTCCACTGACGAGGACGGGCTCGTCGATGTCCTGCGGCACACGGCAGAGCCCCGCGAAGCCGCCCACGTCGCTGATGACTTCGGGGATACGCGTCGCCGCCGCGATGGGCTTGATGCGTTCGACCAGCTCGTCGCCCGCGTCGATATCGACGCCCGAGTGCTTGTACGTGAGGGGAAGGGTGGGCACGGCGGCCGAACGCTAGTCAGTCTGACGCCGGTTCGCTAGGCTCGCCGGCGCGAATGCTGCGCCGACCCCGTGCGGGCGCTCTGCCGCGCATTTATCCACCGTCGGTCGTCCTGGACGGCGCGGCGCTGGGCACCGACGTGGTCGTGGGCGCCTTCTGCTTCGTCGCTGCAGGAGCCGTCATCGGATCCGGAACCCGCATCCAGAGCCACACCAGCGTCTGGGACGGCGTCGTGCTCGGCGAGGACGTCTTCGTAGGTCCGGGCGTGCAATTCACGAACGTTCGAAAGCCGCGGGCCGCATTCCCTCGCGCGCCGCACTGGGATCGCACCTCGGTGGAGGAGGGAGCGTCTCTCGGTGCCAACGCCACACTCGTCGCGCCGGTGCGCGTCGGCAAGTTCGCGATGGTCGGTGCGGGAGCGGTCGTCACGCGCGACGTCCCGGCTCACGCGATCGTCGTGGGCAATCCCGCCCGCATCACCGGTTGGGCATGCGAATGCGGCGAGACGGCGTCGCGTGAGCGCGAACCTCCGGCGCCGCTCCAGTGCCGAGCCTGCGGGCGGCTGCTCGTGCGGTAGCTGCGCCGCGGCGCGGGGAGGGCTTCGCGCGCTCGCCGCAAGCTACTTGGCGAGGTGTTGCTGGATCACGTCGTGCATCACGCTCATCGCGACGTGCGCGTAGATGATGACGCCGAGCGTGTCGACCAGGCTCGCGATGAAAGGCGTGGAGCTCGTCGCCGGATCGACACCCACACGCTTGAGCACGATCGGGAGCATCGAGCCCACCGTGCATCCGCACACGATGATGCAGAGCACCGTCAGCCCGACGGTGACGGCGAACAGCAGCGTCTGGTCGGGGTACATGAGCACTCGTCCCATCGCGATGACGGCGATGATCGTCCCGAGCACGATTCCCATGCCGGCCTCGCGCAGCATGATCCGCCACCAATCGCGCAGCTTGATCTCGCCGAGAGCCAGACCGCGAATGACCAGCGTGGACGACTGCGAGCCCGAGTTGCCCCCGGCGGAGATCAGCAGGGGTACGTACAGGAGAGCACCCTTCACCGCCTCCATGACGGGATCGTAGAAACGGAGCGCGGTCTGGGTGAAGAATTCCTCGACGAAGAGCACGATCAGCCACACGGCGCGCTTGCGGATGAACGTGAAGAAACCCGTCTGGAAGTACGGGACGTCGAGAGGCTCGACGGCGCCGATTTTCTGGACGTCCTCCGTCTGCTCCCGGACGAGCACGTCGATGATGTCGTCGATCGTGATGACGCCCAGCAGCCGACCGTCGTCGGCCACGACCGGGATGACGTTCAGGTCGTACTTCGCCATCCTGCGAGCGACCTCTTCTTGGTCCATCGTCGGGGGAACGCTGATGACCTTCGTGCGCATCACCTCGGCGATTCCCTGATCGGGCGAAGCCACGAGCAGATCGCGCAAGCTCGCCACCCCGGCGAGCGCCTGCCCGTCGAGCGCGTACACGACGTAGATGAACTCGTCGCGCTCACGCGCGCGTCGCCGGACGATCTCGAGCGCCTCCGAAACGCGAATGCGAGGAGAGACGCCGACGTAGTCGGTCGTCATCAGGTGGCCGGCGCTCGTTTCCGGCCACTTCTCGATCTCGCGGACTTCCTGCGCCGCCTGCGGATCGACGCGGCGCAGCGCCTCGAACACCTGCTCGCCCACGGCCTCCGGCAAGACGCTGAACAGGTCCGCCCGGTCATCGGCCGCCATTTCGCTCGCGATCTCTGCGACCGACTCGGCCGGCATCTGCTCCACGAGCTCTCCCTGCTCGTGTTCGTCGAGCCGCTCGAAGATCGAGACGGCGTCTTCCGCGGGAATGCGCGCGAGCAGCTCGGCGGCCTCATCCGGGTCGAGCTCGGAGACGATGTCGGCCAGATCCTCGGGGTGAATCTCCTCGAGCAGATCGCGAACTTGATCGGGCTCCTCTTTGAGGACCTGCTTCAAATCCGGACCCAGCAACGACCCGAGGCGCATGAGGGACGGCAGACTAGTCGCGTGCCCGTCGTGAGGCCAAGGGGGTACACGCGGGATTTGGCCGACCCCCGGGGGCTCCGGGCGCGGTCCGGTGGCAAAGGAATGCTCAGCGCAGCATGGTCCCCAGGGCTCGCACGAGCGGCCGGGGATGCGGATCACGAGGGGAAAACCGCGCCGACAGGTCTGCGATCCGCCGCCCGATCGCGGCAATCGCGTCGCGCGGCGCCTTCGATCGCGGGCCGTCCGGCCCGTGGGCTTCTCGGCAAAAGAAGGTTCTGCAGCCGAGCGGGCGAGCGGCGTAGATGCTGCACCGACCGTCGCGTGTCAGAAGCGGGCAGGGGGCCTGCCCGCTGCGCCGCGCGAGCGGCAGACGTCGCGCATTTCGAGGTAGGCTAGGCACGAGGCGAGTGGCGTGGACGACCTCCTCGAGCTCGACCCGGGTCGGGTAGGGCTCGCGCCCCGTTTCGTCGAAACGGCAGCAGCGCGGGTCGGTCTGGCCGGCGGTGCAGGCGCAAGCCCAGCCTTGCAGTAGTCCGTCCACCTCGGCATAGAGGGACAGGAGCTCTTGTCGGTGCGGAGAGCTGAACCAGTCACCATGGGAAGAGCCGCGCCCGTCCCTGCCCGAGAGGCTGGACGAGGTGCGCGGGACCCGGTCTCTGACGCGCATGACGAACCATCGTAGCCGAGTGGCACCGCCCCGCCGGCCGCGACCGTGTGCCCCGGCAGCGCAGCCATGCGCCTCGCAGGCCACCGTCGGCCGCCTTCAAATCGTACGCCCGGATCGATCTCTTGCAAGCACGCCTCAACGATCGCGATCGATTGGCTAAGCTGATCGAGATGGATGCTCGCTCCCGCCCGATTCTGCGTTCGGTCGAATCGATCGTGGTGACGGACCAGCAGCATGGTCATGTCCTCGTCTTGCGCGACACGCAGGGCGTGACGGACGCGCATGCGGTCATTCCACCCATGCTCGTCCCAATCGTGACGCGGTTCACCGGCGCCGCGACTTGCGCCGAGATCGCCCGTGAATGCTCCCGAGAGCTCGGCTCTACGGTCCCCACCGCGGTCGTCATCCGCCTGGCGGAGGAGCTCGAGCGCGGTCTGTACCTCGAGGGCCCCGCATTTCACTCCGCGCGCGCTCGGGCGGAGCGCGAATTCGCCGAAGCGAGCGTCCGGCCGCCCTCGCACGCCGGCGGGGCCTACCATCGCCAGCCCCGCGCCCTCGAGCGTTACATCGACGAGGAATGTCTGGCACGTTCGAACGCCACTGCCCCCGACGGAAGACCGAAGGCCAAGCCGATCGACAGGGACGCCTCTGGCGCCGTCGACGGGCGTGCGGGCGGCGCGCAAGATGGCGATCCATCGACGAACGGGACCACGGCGACGACCCGGAAGGCGGACGGCAACCCGAGGATGGTCGGCCTCGTGGCGCCTCACATCGATCCCTGGCGCGGCGCCGCCGGTTACGGGCATGCGTACGGTGCCATGCGGGATGCGCTGCCGGCGTCCGTGGACACGTTCGTCGTCCTCGGCACGTCGCATGCCCCGATGCGTGAACCGTTCGCGCTGTGCAGAAAAGGGTTCGACACGCCGTTCGGTCTCGCGCCGGCGGACACCGACGCCGTCGATTCGCTCGCCGCGTGCGCCGAGGGCTTCGATCCCTACGCCGACCAGTTCAACCACAAGCGCGAGCATTCACTCGAGTTTCAGGTCGTGTTCCTCAAACACCTGCTCAAGCACCGCGACTTCCGCATCGTGCCCGTTCTCGCGGGGTTGGGGCTGCAGCAGTCGACCGGGATGGATCCGGACGGGGATCCCCGTGTGACTCGCTTCATGGACGGCATGCGAGCTCTGGTCGAGTCGCGCGCTGGGCGCATCGTCGTGGTTGCCGGCGCCGACCTCGCGCACGTGGGCCCGCGCTTCGGAGACGAGGCGGCTTACGGCGACGAGCAGCGCGCTCATCTCGATCACGCGGACCGCACATCGCTCGACCGGGCGACGTCGCTGGACGCGAAAGGCTTCTGGGCGCACGTGGCCGGCGACCTCGAATCGAGACGGGTCTGCGGTCTCGCACCGATCTGGTCGCTTCTGTCGGTCCTCAAGTCGACTGCGGCGACCGGACACGTGCTGCATTACGAGCAGACCGTGGACAAGACCGACGGATCCATCGTCAGTCACGCGGCCGTGGGATTCTATGCGTGACCCCTCTGCCGGTGCGCCGTCGCGTCGCGGCTAGCGAGCTCGCGCACTCGTTGACACCCCCGATCGTGCGCGCTAACGATGGCCTCTCGGGCGTTCTGGCTCGATTCGCGGGAGTAACTCAGTGGTAGAGTGCCACCTTGCCAAGGTGGACGTCGAGGGTTCAAATCCCTTCTCCCGCTCAAGGAAAAGCTAAGAAAATCCGGCCGGTTAGGGACGCCACCCCTCGCCGGTTTTTTTCTGTTCCGCGTTTGCATCACCACCTGCATCACCACTTCCGAGAGCGACGAGGCGATGCACGCTCGACACCGCCACGAGCTTCTCGTCGAGCGCGACCGTCGAGTAGTGCTCGCGCATCTTCTCGGTCACGTGGCCGGTCAGGCTCTTGATGACGACGGCGTCGACGCCCGCACGGCGAGTGAGGTCGTTGAACGTCCGCCGTAAGCCGTGGATCGTGAAGCGCTGCTCGATCCCCGACGCCTTCAGGCAGGCGCGCCAGGCCTTCCAGAGAGCGCCGGGATAGCGGAGCCCGCCGATCTCGGAAGGGAAGGCCCACCCCTCGTGCAGCCCAGCCGCCTGCTGCTCGACAAGTCGCCGACGGTGTTCGCGAAGAATGTCCGCGACCTCCGGCGTGAGGGGGTACTCCCGAGGGGCCTTCTTCTTCCGAGACACCGGCCCGATGCGGCCCCGCACGTTCTTGCGAACGATGCGCATGATGCCGCGCTCGAAGTCGATGTCGTCCCAGCGCAGGGCTGAAGCGTGGCAGAAACGAAGCCCCGTGAAGGCGAGGACAGCGACCAATGCGAAGTGCTGGGGGAACAGCCTCTTCATGTTGGCGAGGAATGTCTGGAGAACGCTTGCTTCGACGGCGTTGTCCTCGCGCTCCTCGTCCTCCGGGAACGTGATACGGAGCGTCGCGTCCCTGGTGAGGCCGAGCGGCTCCATCGCGTCGCGCGTCATCGTGCGAAGCACACGGAACCAGCCCTTGATGGTCTCGCTCCGGTACCCGTCGCGATGCTTGGCGTTGACCCACTTCTGAACGTCAAGAGAAGTGAGCTGGTCGTAGTAGTAGTCGCCAAGTGCCGGGAGAACGTGGCCGTCAAGCGCGTCGGCGTAGCGCTGCGCCGTCCCAGGATCGACGGTCGGCGCCTTGGATTCGATCCAGTGCTTCGCGTATTCCCCAACGCGAAGCCTTTCGACGGTGATGCCACCGCGACGGATCTCCTCCCGCATCTCCGCCTGACGAAGCAGGGCTTCCCTCAAGTCTACGTTTTCGTACTCGCGGTTCGCCTCCTTCAGCGTGCCGGTCCTCGGGTCCACTGCGCGCACGCGAACGCGGTAGCCGCTCGTTGTCTTGAAGATCCCGGGGTACCGGGTCTTCGCGCATCCTTGCATCCAGGTCATTTGCAGCATGGTCCTTCCTGGGTGCCTCGGATCGTCCGGGCGCGATCTTACCCGGTGAGGCGCCCCGAGCAACGAACCGATCGACGTCTTCGCGCAGGTAGAGGTCGACGTTGCCCCTGCGGCCGGCGGGCCGAAGCAGGCCCTTCATCTTCAGCGTCCGAACAGACGAAGAGGACCGGTACCGCAGGTACTCAGCCGCCTCCGACGTCGTCAGGTACGGGGAGCACGCGGACAGCAGCCCGCTTCCGTCTTGCCGGGACTTGCGCGCACCCACTCGGCACTCGCCTCCCGCTTGCACCGTGACGTCGCCTCTCGCTTGCGCTCCCGAACGTTGTCGTTCCTCCATGCGGAGGCTATTGCGCAAGGGCGATGCCGCGCAGCGCCGCAGCGATCGCCGCGCGCGAACCCGTGAATGGGGCGGGAAATCGAGTCTCGGGCTCGACGCAGGAGGGGGCTGGTGGTCAGTAATTAATGACCAGGGGTGGGCAGCGAACGTTGACGCATGGGTCCGTAGCCCGCGGCGATTCGCTTGCCGCGCCGATGTGACACCTGGCGCGACGCAACGTGCTGCACGACTGGGCGTCCCTCTTCCTACTGGCCGTTCATCTGAGAGCTAAAACGCGTCGGGATCGGGGCCGCTCGTGTGTGGCGCCGATCGCCCTGAAAGCTAGACGATCGCCGCCGGTAGGGCGCTCCGGAGGGGGCTCTGCCTCGCCTGGACACGGCGCGGCCGCGCGACGCTGGCTCGAACCAAAATGCCGGCACGCGCCTTGCGATTGTCCGCGAAGACGTGCAGCCGACAAGCGTTTGCGGGGCATCGCCGCAGAAAGCGCGCCGGCCGCAAGGAGGCGTCATGAAGACAAAAGGAGAAACGACGGACCAGAGGAGCAAGTTCGCGGCCGAGACGGTTCGGCAGCTGCAACAATCGCTCGACGAGGTGGCGCCCTACCAAGCGACCGAGTTGAGCAAGCAACAGACGATTTGCGCGCTGTCGCCCCAGATTGTTGCTCTGCGCTCGAAGGGCTACAGCTGGACAGCGGTCGCCGCGATGCTCTCCGAGCGGGGTGTGCCGGTCTCGGTGGCGGCCTTGCGAACGTACTTGCGGCGGGTTCGAGAAGAATCCGACCACGAAGCTCCGCGGACCGCGGTGAAACGTTCGCGCGGCGGCCGCGCAGTCGCCCGTCCGCCGGCGACGCGGCCGACGCCGCCCTTGCCGTCCCCAATCGGTGAGACGCCTCCCGCGAGCAAACCGCAGTCGCCAGGGGCTCCGCCAGCATCTGCCGTCGCGATGCAGCACGCGAACTCCGCCGCGCCTCGACGTGAGCAGGAACCGCGTCGGTCCGCCTTCACACCACGGCCGGATACCGATGAAATCTAAAGCCCGGCCCCTGCGTGCGAAGGATGTGTGCACTGCAGCAATCATATGGCGGGACCGGTTACGCCTCCCTCGACCGGCGAGGTGCGTCGCGACGGACCACGACGGGACGGGCGCGCGAGACACCCGTAGCGAGCCAAGGCGACCCTCGTAGGGTGCCAGCGTTCTGCTTCCGTTGTGTACTACTGGCCCGCCGAAGCGCCGTTTCCGCACGACGTCTTCATCGGGTTTCGACGGTGTTCATTCGCGGGTGCCCCGAGCCGCGCTCGGCGATTGCAAATCGAATCAGCACCGATGTAACGGCCAAGGCATTCGGTTTCCCGCGCTGGGATCGCGACGGAACAGGTTTGCTTGAGGTTTCGCGTCGACCGATTCGCTGCGCCGATTGCTCGCTCGCGGCGGGGAGGTGCTCAGGACTCGTGGCGAACAACTCCGGAGACAGCACTCGCGATTTCGGCGGTATCGCCAAGAGCAGAGCGACGCGCGACGGACGAATCGTGTGCAGCAACATCTCTGAAGACATTGATTCGCAATGGAGTCGGGGCCGAGACCGTGAGCGAAAGCGAACGGCAAGTTAAAGGGGAGGCCCCTTGTTGCAATTATCCATTGGATATCAGAGCCGATTCCCGGCTCCTTGTGCGCCGGCAAGCCGGCAGGAAGGTCGATGGTGAGAGTCCGTCACGGTGAAGGTTCAGCAAGCCACGCCGTCCCCGAGTCATGCGTCGCTGCCCGCGAGGGCAGGGGCGAAGCGTTGACAGGGGAAGGTGCGGGTCGGGTATTCAGCTGCGAAAGCAAATCCCCTCCTGCGCGAGCAGGAGGTCTTTCGGGGTGCCGACGCGCTAAGGAGCCGCGGAAGGCAACACCGGCACGTCGCTACTGCGAGACGCGACCGGACCCCGCGCGGTCAGAGACCCCGTGCACGCACCGAAACTTTCTGCACGGAAGCCGGGAGGTCCCACGTTCGCCTCGGGGTTCAGCGCTCCGAGGCCGCATCGGGAAGCCGCAAGGCACACGCCGATGACGCACGAGCGTGGGAAGTCGGACAGCGCCGTAGTACCGGCGAAGCGGTCGAACAAAGCGACGCGAGTCGCGGCGGAGACCGTGGAGGGAAGGGCGCTGGCCAAGGGAAACCCGCACGAGCGCAACGCGCTCCGGACACAGCGCCGGGACCGTGCGCCAAGCGCGCTCGAGCGGGTACGTCAGGCCGCGAAAGCGGACAGCAAGCAGCAGTTCACCGCGCTCCTGCATCACGTCTACGACATCGAGCGACTGCGCTCGGCCTATCGCTCTATCAAGCGGCACGCCGTCGCCGGAGTCGATGGCGAAACGTGGCAGCACTACGGTGAGGACCTCGAGACCAACCTCGCGGACCTCTCGGAGCGGCTGAAACGCGGAGCGTACCGAGCGAAGCCGGTTCGTAGGGCATTCATCCCGAAGGCGGACGGGCGCATGCGCCCGCTCGGCGTGCCGACGCTGGAGGACAAAATCGTCCAGCGCGCCGTCGTCGAGGTGCTCAACGCCATCTACGAGCAGGATTTCCTCGGCTTTTCCTATGGGTTCCGGCCCGGACGCCACCAGCACAACGCGCTGGATGCGGTCGTGGTCGGGGTTGACAGGAGAAAGGTAAACTGGGTGCTCGACGCGGACATTCGTGCGTTCTTCGACACGCTTTCGCACGACTGGCTGGTGAAATTCGTCGAGCACCGCATTGCGGACCGGCGCGTCGTGCGCCTCATCCAGAAGTGGTTGAGCGCCGGCGTGCTGGAGGACGGAGACCGGACGCGTACCGAGATGGGGACCGTTCAGGGCGGAAGCATCAGCCCGCTGCTGGCCAACCTCTATCTGCACTACGTGTTCGACCTCTGGGTGCACCAGTGGCGACAGCGGCAGGCGAGCGGCGACGTCATTGTCGTCCGCTTCGCCGACGACTTCGTCATGGGCTTCCAACATCGCCACGAGGCCGAGCGGTTCCTCGGCGAGCTGCGCGAAAGGTTCGCGAAGTTCGGTCTGGAGCTGCATCCGGACAAGACGCGCCTCATCGAGTTCGGTCGCTTCGCGGCCGTCAGTCGACGCGGGCGCGGCGAGTCCAAACCGGAGACGTTCGACTTCCTCGGATTCACCCACGCGTGCAGTACGACGCGACGAGGACTGTTCGCCGTCCGCCGAATGACGACGAAGAAGAAGATGCGCGCCAAGCTTGCCGAGCTGAAGGTCGAGCTCCGGCGTCGCATGCACCACCCCGTTCGGGAGCAGAGCGCCTACCTGCGCTCGGTGCTGGTCGGGCATTTCCGCTACTACGGTGTGCCCAACAACGCTCCGAGGATGCAGGCATTCAGGCGCAGCGTCGCGTGGCTCTGGATACGGTCGCTTCGGCGACGTAGCCAGAAACACCGGCTCACGAGCGATCGGCAGCGCAGGCTGCTGAGGCTCCTGCCCTCTCCGTATATCTGCCATCCCTGGCCGCAGCAGCGACTGGGCGTCATCACCCGAGGCAAGAGCCGGATGCGGTAACGCCGCACGTTCGGATCCGTGGAGGGGGTGCTCAGCGATGAGCATCCCTACTCCGACTGAGTTCGATGTGGAAGCGCAGTCTGCGACGTCGTCGGACAGGACCGAGCACGCGACACGCGAGAGGGCGAAGGTCTTCGATGGGCAAACGCGATCATTCTGACGACTCGCTCTATGACTTCAGACCTCGGATCGGCCGAAGAACGGATCATGCGCGCGAACGGGTCGCCTCGAGCCCCCTTCGCATCGCGACGCTCGTGCGTCGAGGGCATGGGCGCCTCGCTTCCAGGGGCCTGGCGAGGCTCCCGCCGACGTCGGGGTTCGGTCCTCGGGAAAGCGCCCGCCGGGTGATCGTCAAAGCGCACGTGCAGAGGCTGGGCGCCCAGGGTGCACAGGCGGCCGCCCGGCACCTGCGGTACATCGAGCGCGACGGGTTCGAGAAGGACGGCTCGCCGGGCGCGCTGTACGGCCCCGAAGGCCCGGTGGTCCGCGCGACCTTCGAGCAGCCTCGCTTCGGCGAGCGGCACCAGCTCCGGTTCATCGTGTCGCCGGAGGACGCGCGCGACCTCGACCTCACCGATTACGTCCGCGAGCTCATGAAACGCGTCGAGACCGACCTCGGACGGTCGATCGAGTGGGCCGCGGTCAATCACTTCGATACCGAACATCCTCACGCACACGTCGTCGTTCGCGGCGTCTGCCGCGAGGGCCGACAGCTGCGGATGGACCGCGCCTACATCGCGCGGGGCCTTTGCTGGAGCGCGCAGGATCTGGCGACCGAGCGCTTGGGGCCACGGCTCCAGAGCGAGATTCAGCGGGCGCACGAGCGCGAGGTCCACCAAGAGCGCTTCACGTCCCTGGATCGGGCGATCCAGCGGGCGGCGCCCGAACGCCGCGTCGATGCCGGGTCACTGTCGGAGCGGCGCAGGGGGGAGCCGGACCCGGCGCTCCTGGTCCGACGGCTCCATCGCCTCGAGAGTCTTGGGCTCGCCGAGAAGGTCGGGTCCACCGGCTGGGTGCTGGCCGCGGACTGGCAACAGTGCTTGCGCGAGCTCGGCGAGCGCGGCGACATCCTCAAACAAATCCACCGTGGCCTGCACGGTGGCGACCCGGAGCGCTTCCATGTGGTCCGCCCCGGTCAGGGTCTCCCGGATGGCATGGGCGGTGTCGAGGAGCGCGCCGTCGTCGGGCGCATTGTCCGCAAGGGGCTCGGCGATGAGCTCCACGGCCGGACGTTCTACGCGGTGGTCGAGACTCCGACGGGGGGCGCCTATCACGTGACCGTCGCCGCGCGCGCGGCCGACGCGCTGCTCGTCGGAGATCTGGTCTCGCTCGAAACTCGGCGCGAGCCGGCGCTGCAACCGGTCGATCGACACCTCGCCGAGGTCGCAGCCGCTCATGGCGGCGTCTACCGGCTCGCTGGGGATGCCGATCGGCGCGACGACGACGCTCGATTTGCGGCTCGCCGCCTACGCGAGCTAGAGCGCATGGGCCTGGTGGCCTCCCGGCCGTCGGCGTCCGGGCAATGGACCGTACCCCCCGACTTGGTCGAGCAGCTCGAGAAGCGGCACCGCGAGGCGCCGGCTCGTTACTGGGTCTCGCTCGAAGCGCTGCCGCTTGGACTCGACGAGCAGGTCGGCCGCCGGGGGCCCGTCTGGCTCGACACCCTGGACGCGGCGCGCCTCGCGACCAGGGGATTTGGCGCCGAGGTTCTCGCGGCCCTGGAGCGCCGGCGCCAAGTGCTGCGGGAACTTGGGATCGCCCCGGACGATCCCGAGCGAGGGGGCAGGATCGCCGATCTCGAAAAGAGGGCAGTAGGAGGGGCGATGGCCCGGCACAGCGGCCAGCAGTTCTTGGAGAGCGCCCCGCCCGGCTTTCGGGGTCGGGTCCAGCGCGGGCCCGAAGGCAGCCCCTACCTGGCCGTATCCGACGGGATTCGCTTTGTCCTGGTCAAGGACGCGCCCGAGGCACGCTCACGGACCGGGCAGATCGTCGAGGTGACGCGCGACGGCTCCGGACAATGTGTCCTTGCCGACGAGCTTGGCGATCACCGGGACGACGCCGGCCGAGCGGCTGGCGAGGCGTTCGCGCGCGAGCATCGAATGACACTCCTCACGACCATCCCCAGCGGCTTCATCGGCCGCGTCCAGGCCGGGCCGGGCTCGGGCCACCTTGCGGTCTCGGACGGCGCGCGGTTCGTGGTTGTCCCGCTACGCCCGAAGCTCTCGCTCTCGAGGGCAGGACCGTCTCGGTGGCGCGCGATGCACAGGGACGCTTCGTCGGCCTTCGGCCCCAAAGCCTCGAGCGCGAACGCTGATCGGCCTCTCTCTGCCGCCTTCCCCCGAGGCGGCTGCCCCGCCCCCACCTCTCACACGGAGCGAGTTTCCTCATGCCGCCCACAGCCACGCCGAGCCCCGCCGCCGCCAAGGTGAGACGCGTGCGCGTCTACACGCGCCTCAGCCTTGC
>DASPUY010000276.1:0-48518 GCA_035622655.1 Polyangiaceae bacterium | reverse complement strand
GGGCGGCCGACCGGCGCGACTGACGGTGGCCGTGCGGGATTCAGACCGGAGGTACGGGATGCCTCTTGGACGGACGGCTTTCGCGCTTGCCCGAGGCGCGGTCGATGCGAAGGCCGATCTCGTCGCGCAAGCGGTCTCCGGAGACGACGACATCGACGATCATGTCGCTGGCAAGCCGGAGAATGTCGATGTCGGCGCGGTACTCGTCCCGCAGCTTGGCCACGAATGCCTCGCGCTCGGGACCCTCGGCGATCTCCTGGATCTTGTTATAATAAACGGCGTTCACCGCCGCCTGCGGGCCCATGACGGCAATCGACGCGGTGGGGAGCGCGATGCAAGCATCCGGTCCGAATGCGGGACCGCACATGGCATAGAGACCGGCGCCGTAGGCCTTTCGGACGATGACGCTGATCTTGGGCACCGTCGCCTCGCTCACGGCAGCGATCATTTTTGCGCCGGCTCGGATGATCCCCTGACGCTCCACTTTCGTCCCGATCATGAAGCCGGGAACGTCGGCCAAGTACACGAGCGGCACGTTGAAGGCATCGCACAGCCATATGAAACGCGCCGCCTTGTCGGCCGAGTCGACGAACAGCACGCCTCCCAGCCACTTGGGCTGGTTCGCAACGATTCCCACCGGCCGCCCGCCGATGCGCGCGAAACCCGTGACGATCTCGCGGGCGAAGAGCGCTTTGATTTCGATCCATGATCCGTCGTCGATGATCTCGGCGACGACGGCCATCATGTCGAACGCCTTGTTCTCGTCGAGAGGAACGATGTCCTCGATCCGCTTGCCCGACGCCTTCGGCTCGCGTGATGGCTCACGCGCCGGCGCGCTTTCGAAGCTCTGCGGCATGTACGCGAGGTAGCGCTTGGCGAATTCGATCGCCTCGTCTTCGGTCTTGCAAAGGACGTCGCCACACCCGCTGACACTGCAGTGCATTCGGGCGCCGCCCATCTCTTCGAGCGTCACCTTCTCGCCGATGACCATCTCCGCCATCCGCGGACTGCCGAGATACATGCTCGCATTGCCGTCCACCATGACGACGACATCGCAGAATGCTGGAATGTACGCTCCTCCCGCAGCGCTCGGACCGAACAAGAGACAGATCTGGGGCACCTGTCCGCTCATCTGGACCTGGTTGTAGAAGATGCGTCCCGCCCCGCGCCGCCCAGGAAACATCTCGAGCTGGTCGGTGATCCGGGCCCCGGCGCTGTCGACCAGATAAAGCATCGGGATACCCGCGCGCATCGCCGTCTCCTGAATGCGCAGGATCTTTTCGACCGTCCGGCGACCCCACGACCCGGCCTTGACGGTCGAGTCGTTGGCCATGATGGCGACCGCGCGGCCCGCGATCAGTGCCGTCCCCGTCACGACGCCGTCCGCCGGAAGCTCGACATCGAGATTGTTCGCCAGGGCAGCGTCCTCGGCGAAACTGCGTTCATCGACGAGCAGCGCGATGCGCTGGCGAACGAAGAGCTTACCCTGCTCGGCGTTTTTCTGATGGTACCTGGCGGCGCCACCCTTGCGAATGCGACCGAGGACCTCCTCCAGCTTCTCGTCCGAGGGCATGCCGCCGGAGCGTAACACCT
Organism: Polyangiaceae bacterium; assembly: GCA_035622655.1. Taxonomy (GTDB): domain Bacteria; phylum Myxococcota_A; class Polyangia; order Polyangiales; family Polyangiaceae; genus Palsa-1150. Next base: position 46,925 of record DASPUY010000276.1, on the reverse strand, counting down.
CGGCGCCGCCACGGCGGGGTCCTCACTGCGCTTCGGAGTGAAACACGAGCGGCGCCACCACGATTGCAGAGCCCCCGGGTTTCGGGAAGCGCGCGTTCGCCTTGAAGTCCTCGTCGATGCAACTGACGAGTTGGGGATCGTTCGCGGCCCCCCCCGCCTCCGCTTCCACGCGGACGACCACGCCCGACTCGCCGACGTGAATTCGAAGCGTCACCTTCCCGCGAATCTCGGGGTTCGTCTCGAGGGCTTTTCGGTAACAGGCAAGCAGGTTGGGTCGCAGGTCCTCGAGCGTGGCGTGCGGATCGAAATGCGGAGTCGCCGCGATCTCTCCGATGCGCACGACCACGTTGGTGATGGGTCGGGCCCCGACCGACGGCGCGGGCCCCCCCGCCGGCCCGGAAGAAGCGGCCAGCGCGACAGTCGCGACAGGAGGGGGTGAAGACGCGGACGCGGAAGACGGCCCCCCGGATGCGAGTGACGATGGGGCGGACGGGGGCGGCGACGGAGCGCCACCGCAGTCGAGAACCAGGAGGAAGATCAGCGCGCGCATGGCTCACCTCCCTCGAAATCGCGGCTTGCGCTTCTCGGCGAAGGCCTCGAGGCCCTCCGTCCGGTCCTCGCTCGAAAGGGTCTTGAAGTAATTGGCTTTCTCGAGCTCGAGACCGACGCGCAGCGATGTCCCGTAGGAACCGTCGATCGCGACGAGGGCGGCGGCCTGCGCGATGGGCGCTCCCTCTGCGATCGGATGAATCCACTCCAGGGCGTCGGCGACGACGCTCCTGTCCGGCGACGTCACTCGGTTGACGAGCCCCCAGGCGAGCGCCTCGTCGGCCGTGAGTCGGCACGAAAGAAGGACCATCTCTTTCGCTCGGGCCTCTCCCACGACGCGCGGGAGACGCTGGGTCGCGCCCGCACCGGGGATGATCCCGAGTGACGTCTCCGGAAGCCCGAGCTCAGCATGCGACGCGGCGACCCGCAGGTCGCAGGCGAGGGCGAGCTCCAGTCCGCCGCCGAGCGCGGCTCCGTTGATCGCGGCGACGACGGGCTTGGGTGATTCGTCGATGGCGCCCAGCTCCGACCGATAAAGGTCGATCTGGAATCGAACCTCGTCGTCGGTCATCTTCCGGCGCTCCTTGAGGTCCGCGCCAGCGCAGAATGCCTTGTCGCCGGCCCCGGTGAGGACGATCGCCCGAATCGACGGGTTCACGGCGGCTTCCCGGGCCAGCTTCCCCAGCGCCAGAAGAGCGTCTCGAGACAGCGCGTTCATGCGATCGCGGCGATCGAGAGTCCAGATCGCAACCGTTCCCCGCTGATCCACGCGTACGGGAAAGTCGTCGCTCATCGGCGTGGTCCCTTCTTGTTGGCCCCGGTCCTCCGGGAGCCCGTCCTCTCGTCCGTTCGCGTGCTCTCGTCCGCACGCGCTCTCTCGCCCGTCGCTGCGTTCGACCGCCGCCGGGTCGAGCCATTGCCCACGCCGCGGCTGGCAGGGGTGGCGGCGCCGGGCCGTTTGCCGGCGGCGCCAGGCCTGGCGGCGGGCCGCGGAAGTCGTGCGCCCTCGCCTGTCGCACCCTCGACGCGCGCCTCGACCTGGGCCAGTCGCGCTTTCAAGTCGGAATGCTCCGTCTGCAGCTTCTCGAGCTCGTCGCGCATCTGGTCCACTCCGCGCTTGGGGTCGGCAAGATCGCGGAGGGCTTCGCGTATTCTACGGCGAACGCGTGCGTCGAGCTCGAGCTCCAAGCGCTCGCGAAGCGCGGGGCGCGCATTGACGTCCCCGAGCTCGCCGACCGCACGCGCGACGTCGATACGCACGATCGGGTCCGAATCATCGAGCAGCTGCTCAAGCATCTCGCGCGTCTTCCGGTCGCTTGCGATCTTGGGCATGCTCAATATCGCGGCCCGGCGCGCCCGCGGTGAATGTCCGTACCGGACGCGTGCCGCAAGATGCGATACCGCGCGATCGTCGCGCAACGCAGCCAGACCGTCGATGGCGCCCGCGCGAACCACGTCGAACCAGCTCGGGCGGTCCAGCAGGTCGACGAGGGTCTCGAACGCGGCCGTCTGTCTCGTACGCCCCAGAGCGCGCGCCGCTTCCGCTTCGACGAGGTAGCTATCATCGCGCAGGGCGCGCGGCTTGATCACCTCGAAGGCCTCTGCGGTCCGGAAATTCCCGAGTGCCTCGATCACGGCGCGACGCGCCTTCGGATGAGCCGCGCCGGACGCTCCGCGCAGCGCTTCGAAAGATTGCCGCGTGCGGATCCGGCCGAGCGCCGCGGCGGCCTCGGCCCGCGTTCCCCAGAACTCGTCCTCGTTCCTGAGGGTCCGCTCGAGGGCTTCCGTAGTGGATGCGTCGTCGACGCGCCCCAGCGCCTGAGCCGCCAGCCAGCGTCCACGGGCGGAGGGCGCCTTCGACAGTTGCTCACGCAGCATGTCGCCCGGAGCCTTGAGACGAGCCTCGCCAACGATGCGCGCCTCCGGATCGATGACCACGAACGACGGTCGCTCCGAAACCGGCAGCGCAAAGGACTGCTGCCTCTCCATCACGCGGACCGATCGGCGCGCGGGTCGACCCGTCCGATCGAAAACGTCCAGATCGATCACGAGATCGAAGCAGGCAGGGACGCCGTCGGACGTCGACTGGGTCTGCTTGGTCCCGATCGACAAGATCCCTCTGTCCCAGGCGAGCTCGATCTCGATCTCCGGATGCCCCGCCTTGTACAGCCACTGCTCGAAAAATCGACCGAGGCTTTGCCCGCTCACCCCCTCCAGAGCACGTTGCAGGTCGCGGGTCTCGACCACACCGTTGGCATTCGCCGTGAGGTAGGCATGAACCCCGCGCCAGAACGGCTCGTCTCCGAGCTCGATGCGAAGCGCATGCAGAACCAGACCGCCCTTCTCGTACAGGTGCCGATCGAAAAGATCGAGCGGGGCGTCGTAGTCCTGACAGACGATCGGACGCCTGTAGCGGCCATGCGCTTCGAGCAGGTACGCGTCCAGATCGACCTTCAATCCGTATTCGTATTCCTCCTTGCCGAGATGCTTTTCGCGCCAGACATGTTCGAAGAACGTGGCAAACCCTTCGTTGAGCCACGCCTCGTACCAGGTGCGGCAGGTCACGTAATCGCCGAACCACTGGTGCGCGAGCTCGTGGGACACGAGGTCATCGGACCCGACGTCCAGGGATGCGCGTTCGTCGAGGAGAACGTGCTCGTACATCGTCGTCGCCGTCGTGTTCTCCATTCCACCGAAGATGAAGTCGGCGACGACGACCTGCGCATACTTGTTCCACGGGTAGGGCACACCCGTGACCTCACTGAAATGACGGATCATGTCCGGCGTTCGCCCGAACGAACGTTCGACGTCGCCGGCGCGGCCGCCGGGGACCAGGTATGCGAGCGGGATCGATCGACCCGCCACGGTCACCTCGCCCGGGACCACCGCGAACTCGCCGGCGGCAAGCATCAGCAGGTAGCTCGCGTGCGGCTGATCCATTTTCCAGTGGTATGTCCAGTCTCCCCCTTCCGGCTTCAGGCTCGAGACGAGCGCGCCGTTCGAGAGCGCATACCATCCGGCTGGCACCTGCACGGTCAGCTCCGTCGTCATCTTCAAATGAGGGCTGTCGTGGCACGGCACCCAGTGGCGAGCGTCTTCTTCCTGACACTGCGACCACACCTGCCGCGGCCGATCCGGATAGCTCTCGTCGGGCTCGAGAAAGTAGAGCCCGCGGCGGGGGATCGCGCGGTAGGCGACGACGACGCGCCCGCCGTCGCAGCCCGCCTCCCACGCGACGACGAGGGATCGGCCGTCGTAGCGCCATGACACGCTCCGGTCGTCGATGCTCACCGAGCGTACGTCGAAGCCGATGGCGTCGAGCGACAGCTCGTCGGCTGACCGGTCGACCCTGCGCACGTCGAGGGTGGCTGCCGCGCGAATGCTCTTGGCCGGCACGTCGAGAGCGATGTCGAGCGCCAGATGGTCGATGGCGAAGGGTCGAGCACGCTCGTAGTGGCGCGTGCTCGAGGGAAAGGTGAACGGTCGACCGTCAAACGCGTGCTGCGCGGACGCGGCGCCTGCGCAGCCGCACCGGGCGTGATGCCGATGCTCGATGGGCATGGAAGGCAGAGATTCACACGTCGAGGCGATGGGCGGAAGGGGGGTCGCGACGGAGGGTCATTGATCGTCCCGGCCGTGGCCACAGGTCATCTCGACGCGGACTTTCATCGGCGCATCGTCGGGCATCCTCCCGCGAAGACGTTCCACCGCTCGGAGGCCGTCGTAAGCGTCCGCGCATCGCCCGTCGTCGAGCGCGTCGGTCGTGTATTCCTGCCGGTCCTGCACGATCATCGTGGCAAAGCGGTCGGTTCGATCCCGAAACGCCACAACGCCGACGCAGGCGACGAGAAGCGCCGTGGACGCGCCGAGAATCCAGAAGGTCACCTTCTCCGAGTACCGATACGCGGCCCGCCAGAGACAGGCGATGCCCGCGCCCGCCAGGGCGCCCCCGACGTGAGCCGCATTGTCGATGCGGCCACCCCCTGCGGCGTTGGACACCACGCCGTAGAGGATCACGAACGCAAACCAGCGCGCGGTCGCCTGGGTCAGTGGTCCACGCCATCCTTGCACGCGCCAACCCAGGACGAGTGCGGCGGCCACCAGTCCCGAAATGGCCCCCGAGGCTCCCACCGTGGATACCCATGAATGTGTGGTCCAGCCGTACCCCACGCTCAGAAGAGAGCCGAAGACGCCGGCGGCGAGGTAAAGAGGCGCCATCCGCGCGGATCCGACCGCTCGTTCCACGAGCGGCCCCACCTGCCAGAGAACGAGCATGTTGACGCCAACGTGCACCAGGCCGTCGTGGAGGAAGCAGGCAGTCAAAAGCGTCTCCCATCGATGCTCGCTCATGGTCGCCGGCGGGTAGCTCGCGCCGAGCGCCAGCGCGGCCCGCGATGGCAAGTGGCTCATCTGGTGGGTCATCGCCACTTCCATGCCGAAGACAGCGACGTTGAGCGCGAGAAGCGCACGTGTGACCGGAGCGTCGTCGAGCGAGCCGGCCGGGACGAGCCGCCGGTCTCCGGAGGCCGCGGAGGCCAGGGGAAGCGGCCGGGAAGGCGGAGTCGCCGGCGAGGTCACCGGCGTCGCTCATACGACAGGTTGATGGAACCGGCCAATGGCCTAACCCCGAGCCCGGGGCGCGACCGGCCCACCGAGGCGCAGGTCGCCCACCGCCCCGGTCCAGCTTTGTTGCCCTGGTCGAAAACGGTCCTGTAGCTAACATTCGGATGGAACCGCTCGTCCGGGCATCGCTCGTGCTGCGCGCCCTCCTGCGGCGAGCCCACGGAACCCTGGGGGCGCTCGGATTCGCGTCCTTCCTCGTCCTTGGCGGCGTTCGGGGCGAGTGGGGTCTCGTGCAGGGCTTGATCGCGGGAGCTTGGGGCTTTTTGCTCGCGGTCCGCATCCGGCGCAAGCTGCGCGAGCCCGGGGACGCCGGCGTCATGCTCGACTTCGAGATCGGTGCCCTCGCCGCGGTCGGGCTCTACGCCGCGCTCGTGCGGGTCGATGGGGGCCTGAGTGGGCCGCTGTCGCCGCTCCTCTATGTCCTCGTCGCATTCGTCGCGGCATTCGGGCAGCCGGGCGCCTGCCTCCTCGTGGTCGGATGGATGGTCGGGCTGGAGACCGCTCTACGCCTCGAGTCGTCGATTGATGAGGACCTGCACGCGCTCGCGATCCATGCGGGCTTCTACGGCGCGTTCGCCTTCGTCAATCTCGCGTTGCTCCGCGTCGAGGTAGCTCGAGTTCGCGCGCGCGCGCGCGCGCGCATCGACGCTCAGCTCGTCCGGCTCAAGGAGGACGCGCGCAGCTATCGCCTGCTGGGGGCCGGCGAACCGGCCGACCGCGGAGAGCCGCGGAGCGACCGTCTGGTGCACGCGAGCGTCGAAGAGATCCATCAGTCCGTTCACTACGCGCTCGACCTGCTCCGGCGGTCATTGAACTTGCACACCGCAGTCTTGCTCTGGCTGAACGACTCCGGTACCCACCTGCGAATCAGCGAGCTAGCCACGAGCTCGGACGACGTGCGCGACGCACCGATTGCCGCCGGTGACGGGGTGCTCGGCGCGGTCCTTGCGCAGCGAGCGCGTGTCTCGCTGCACTCGCTGAAGCCAACCTTCCACATTCCCTACTACAGCACGCCGTGCCCGGTGCGCGCACTTTCCGCAATCCCCGTGCTCGATGCGGAGACGCTGCGGGGAGTGCTGGTCATCGATCGGACGGAGGACGTGCCGTTCGCGCCGCACGAAGAGGAAGTGGCGATGCAGGCCGCTCGGTTCTGCCTGCGTGCGATCCAGAACGAGCGCGTCTTCCTCCAGCTCGAACGAGCCAAGGTCGAGCAGGGCAAGCTCTATCGCGCTGCACAGTCGCTCGGCGCCGCGTTGAGCGAGAAGGACGTCGTCGAGGCGGGCGTCAACGCGGCTCGTGAAATCGCAAGCTTCGACCTCGCGGCGGTCACAGTGTTCGACCCAACCTCGCGCTGGCACGAGGTGGTCGCCGCAAAGAGCGCCGACGGCGAAATCGACGACCTGGTGGGGATTCGCTTCGCGCACAACTCCGGTCTCGTGTCGATGGTGGTCCAGAACCGGTGTCCGTTGCCCTACCGCGGGGAGCACGAAGGCGGCCAGAAGGTCGTGCTCAACAAACGAGTGCCCTGGCCGTCGCATCCGAGCCTGCTCGTTCTTCCCCTCGTCATCCACGATCGGGCCCTCGGAACACTGATCCTCGGCGCGCGGCGCCGGCACGCGTTCGGTGACTCGGTACGCCCGACCCTCGAGGTGCTCGCCAGCCACCTCGCCGTGAGCCTCTCCAACGCACGCATGGTGCAGAAGCTCGAAACGATGGCTACGACCGATGGGCTCACGGCGCTCTTCAACAAGCGCGCCATGCTCGAGGCGGCCGAGCAGAAGCTTGCCGCCGCCGCGCGCTTCAAACGTCCCCTCTCTCTTCTCGTCGTCGACATCGATCACTTCAAGCGCGTCAATGACACCTATGGGCACGACGTCGGTGACGTGGTCATTCGTGGACTGGGGGACATCCTCAAGCGCCAGAAGCGCTCGACGGACGTGGTCTCTCGATTCGGCGGGGAAGAGTTCGTGATTCTCTGCGAGCAGACCGACGAAAAGGGAGCGACGCTGCTGGCCGAGCGAATTCGCGAGGAGCTCGGCAAGACGAAGTTCCGAACACCTCAAGGGGTGCTTTCCGTGACGTGCTCGGTGGGGACTGCCACGATCCCGGAAGCAGGATCGGACTGGGACACGCTGTTCAAGGCGGCGGACGAGGCGCTCTACGTCTCGAAGCGATCGGGGCGCAACCGGTGTACCGCCTGGCGACCCACCACCCGCCGAGCCGCCGGAGCGCGATGAGCGCCTTTTGTGTCCAGTCGCATCTCGACAGCGGTCCGGTCGATGGCCAGAATTGAGGAGGCATGAGCGACGACAAGACACCCGACCCGCTGAGCGACGTGGCCAAAGGGTTGGGCCTGCTCTTCCGCGCAGCCCGCACGGCCGCTCGCAAGATTCCGACGAAGGACCTCGAGGAAGTGGTCTTGACCAGCGCGCGCGAGGTCGGCCGGGCCATCGAGAACGTGGCGGCAACCATCGAGCGGGAGGTGAGCGCAAAGGTCAGGGGAGATCGCCCTGCAGCGGGTCGGCGCTCGACCGACGACGCGGAGCGCGACCGGAGCGCCGATCCCTCGAAGCGGAATCCCCCGGAATAACTCGCCACGCGATGCTGCGGACGCGAGGGTCGCTCGTGGTACGGCTCGCCTCCGCGCCGTGGATTTTTTGCGCACACTCCGCTCAAGCTCAGCTCGACTTGCCACCTCCCCCGCCCCCGCCGCTCGGACAGCCGAGTGACGTTCCGTCGCTGCCGCCTCCCCCGGCGCCACCTGCATCGGACGCGGGCACTCCGGCCGCGCGACGTCCGGGCTCTCCGTCAACGCGCCCACCGCGCGCCCGCGCACCCATCGGGACACATACCGAAGTGCGGCCACCCCCGGCGACGCCCCCGCCCGAAATGCCCGGGCGCTCCGTCGCGGTGACCTGGAATCCGGCGGGCCTCGGCTGGGGTCGATTGAGCGCCAACGCCGAGATCGCGCTTGCGCCTCACCACGCCCTGATCGTCTCCGCGAGCACGCTCGTGTTCCAGGCCGATCGGGGGAGCTCGCGCGACCTGCTCTCGCAGGGGTTCGGGTTCGCCTCCTCGACGTCCTTCGGCCTCGGCGGTGAGATCGGCTACCATTACTGGCTCCGGGGGCTTCCGTCGCTCTCCGGACCCTTCGTCGGGCCGTCGTTCGTGTTCGGCACGACCACGCACGCGAACGTCGGAGACACAACAAACGCCCAGGGCTACTGGGGACTCGCTCTCGACGTGGGGCTGCAGGAGCAGCTGTTCGGCGGTTTCACGGCGGGCGCAGGGCTCGGGATCGAGCTCGTCGACATGGCGGCCGTGACGGCGCTCGTCCCAAGGGTTCTGGCCCAGGTGGGCTGGTCGTTCTGAGCAATCCAGCGCTCGGAGCGACGGCGCGGGTATTCGAGCTGCACCGAGAAGCCGATGAACGAAGCGGCGGTCGCCGATCCATGGCAGAGTCGGCCCGTGCCCAGATTCGCCCCCGTGCCATTTCTTCCGCTTCGGGACCACCTGCCGACGCGCACCGTTCCATTCATCAACTACGCGCTCATCGCGGCGAACGTCGCGGTGTTCCTGTGGGAAGAGGCGCAAATCGCGGGCGGCGTCGACCCGGACGTTCTCGACCATGCTCTGGGCCTCGTACCGGTGCGTCTGATCGCCGATCCCGTGCACGGCCTGGAAACGACATTCACGAGCATGTTCATGCATGCCGGGCTCGGGCACATCGCCGGGAACATGTTGTTTCTCTGGATATTCGGGGACAACGTCGAGGATGCGCTCGGGCACCTGCGGTATCTGACCTTTTACCTGCTGGGCGGCGCCTGCGCGGCGGCTGCCCAAACCGCCGCGTCGCTCGGTGATCCGGTCGCGATGCGACTCCCGCTGGTGGGCGCTTCGGGCGCCATCGCGGCCGTTCTTGCCGCGTACGCGTTTCTGTATCCGCTGTCGCCAATCACGGTGCTCAACCCCGTTTTCTTTCTCTGGTTCGTCTTCGGTCTGTTTCTGGACTTTCCCGCCTGGCTCGTCATCGCGCTGTGGTTTCTCGGCAACCTCTGGGACGCGTTCGCCAACACACAGCACGGCGGCGTCGCCTTCATGGCACACGTCGGCGGCTTCGTCGGAGGAGCCTTGCTTCTGCCACTGTTCATGGCGAACCGGCCGCGCCTGGACGACTATGCGCGATGGCGGCAATGGGCCGCGCGCCGGCGTCGAAGCGACGCCTGGTGACGCCCGGGGCTGCTCGTACCGCGGCTCAAGATGCTACTCTCGCCGACGCCCCATGCCATCCCTCGGACGGAGCGTTGACCGCGTCGTCGGCGGGCTTTCGCGCTTGCTCCACGTGCGAAGCGCCCAGCTGAACACGGTCGACGACCTCGGGCCTTACCTGAACGCTTCGGCCGCCACGCTTTTCCCCGACCCGGTCGTACCTCGGGACCTGCAGAGAAAGCTCGCACGGCGCGGGCGCAAGGGCGATCGTGTGGTGGAAGTCCTCAAGTGGCACAGTCCGCACGTACCTCTCTGCCCTCACTACCGGGCCCGCCACGCGGGCGAATACGCGCGCAATCAGACGGCCAGTGCGCGTTACATTCACGCCGAAGGCCAGAATCGGCGTGGAGCGCTCATCTACGTCCACGGCTGGCTCGAGCCGGCGCCCTGGCAGGCATTGTTCCTCCCTCGGCTCTACGACGCGTTTGCCGCCGACGTCCTCCATCTCCAGCTTCCCTTCCACGGAGCACGAAACCCGCGAAGCGCCCTTTTCCACGGCGAGTTCTTCTGGACGGCCGATCTCGTCCGCTCGATCGAAGCCGTCCGTCAGTCTTGCCTCGACGCTCGGACACTGGTGGCCTGGCTGCGAGCCCAGGGATACAGCGAGCTCGGCGTGACGGGCATCAGCATGGGCGCCTCGATCGCGATGGTGCTCGCGTGTTTCGATCCGCTGCCCGATTACATCGTTCCCATCATCGGCCACCTTCAGCTGGCCGAGGCGATCGAAGAGGCCCCCATCTTCTGGCGCATGCGGTCCGACCTCGAGCGCTTCGGAATCGATCGCGGGCGTCGGCGCCAGATCTTCGGCAGCCTCGGGCTCGAATCCTTGCGGCCGCGCCTTCCGAACCGCCGGCAGCTTTGGATCATGGCGCGCGACGACGTCTACATCCCGGCCCGGGTCGTCGAGCGCCAGTGGCGCGCGTGGGGCGAGCCGCCGATCGAATGGCTCCCCGGAGGACACATGACGTTCGTGCTGTCGCTCTCGCGCATCGTGGACCGCATGCGCGAGTTCCATGCCGGGCTCTCGCCGAGCTAAAGCGGCGGTTCTCCGGTCGGCACCCGCTCAGTCGTAGGGTTCATAGTGGACCGCTTCGCGCGGTAGACCCGCTGTGCGCAGAAGGAGCGCGACGACATCGTCGACCATCGCGCCGATTCCACAGACGTATGCTCGCGCCCCGCGAAGGGTAGCTGCAAGCTCCGGAACATGCCCTTGGACGTAGCCGGATCGTCCCGTCCAATCGGGGGTCGGACGCGAGAGAGTGACGTGAAGCTCGAGCCGGGGACACTCGCGGGCCCAGCCGCGCAGTTCGTCGGCCCAGAGGACGTCGGTGGGCGTACGGCAGCCGAACAGCAGGACGAGCGGCGGCCCATCCGGTTGGTCGACCTCTTCCGACAAGAGCGCGCGAATGGGCGCCAGTCCGGTCCCCGTCGCCACGAACAGTGCGGGGTGGAACCGATCTTCCGGATGCCTCACGAACGTGCCTTGCGGGCCTTCGACCTCCACGATGGCGCCGCGCTCCGCCTCATGCAGCGCCTCGGATGTCACCCCGCCCGGGACGCGCGTCACCGCGATCTCGAAAATATCCGGCGGGGTCGCGCGAGGCCCGGACGCGATGGAATAGGAACGCCGAAAAGGGACCCCTCTTCGGGTCGGTACGATCAGGTCGACATACTGGCCAGCGACCTGGCCCAGTGCACGGCCGTCGATCATTCGGAACGTCAGGCTCCGGACCGACGGCGATAGACTCCGTGTTTCCAGCAATTCGGCGGTACGTCTGCGCGCCATTCATCGACAGCTTAAGACGTCCGGCACCACCGAACCGGCTGCCGCCCCACAGGGGTTGAGTTAAGCTCTGCCGCATGCGCGGGCGGTCCTTTGGAAACGAGCGCCAGGTGGCGGTGGTCGGCCAAGGGACCTGGAAGATGGAGCACGACCGTCGGGACCGTGCCATCGCGGCCCTGCGCCGGGGCCTGGACCTCGGCATGACCCACGTCGACACCGCCGAGCTGTACGGATCCGGCGAGGTGGAGGAGCTCGTCGGCGAGGCACTGGCCGGCCGCCGGGCCGAAGTCTTTCTCGTCTCGAAGGTGCTCCCGCAGCATGCGTCCTACGAGGGGACGCTACGCGCCTGCGAGAACAGCCTCAGGCGGCTTCGCACCGATTACCTTGATTGTTACCTTCTTCATTGGCCGGGTAACCACCCGCTCTCCGAGACACTGCGGGCCTTCGATCGTCTCCAGCGAGACGGAAAGATCGCTTCGTGGGGAGTCAGCAACTTCGACGTCGAAGACCTCGAAGAAGCCCGCGCAATCGCGGGAGCCGACCGCATCGCGTGCAACCAGGTGCTCTACCACCTCGACGAGCGGGGGGTGGAGCACGATGTCCTGCCGTGGTGCGTCCGGCACCGCGTGGCGCTCGTCGCCTATAGCCCGTTTGGAGCGGGGCGTTTTCCGTCCGACCGAACGGAGAGGGGTCGCAACCTCTCCGAGGTTGCCCGCGACCGCGGCGCGACCCCGCGACAGATCGCGCTCGCTTTCCTCCTCCGCAACCCGGCCGTGCTGGCCATCCCGAAAGCGTCGACTCTGTCACACGTCTCCGAGAATGCGGGTGGCGCCGAGATCGCGCTGACCGACGAAGAGATCCGGATCGTGGACTCGGCATTTCCGCGCGGTCGGGCGCCCACGTCGCTGCGGGTGATCTAGTTTAGGTGGGGGGAGCGCGGCCGCTCCACCCCACACCCCCCAGCCGAAACCGGTTCACGCCGTACCCACACCGCCAGCCGAAACCGGTTCACGCCGTACCCCCCCGAGCCGAAACCGGTTCACGCGATTGCCTGCCAAGCAAGTCACGTGGAGGGAAGAAGCCTCTCTCCTGCTCGAGCTGGCCGCGGCAGCGTGAACCGCCGGCCTGCCAGACAGGAGATCATTGCCATGGCCGCCATGGCAATGATCTCAGTAATTCCGTCGTGGCGAACGCCGCCGCCTCGCTCCCCAGCAGAATTCAGATCGCGGCCGCTCCACTCCACGCCGTCAGAGACCGAACTGGAGCGCGATTTCGGGCGCGATGCCGAAAAGAAAGCCCGCCGTCCCACCGAATGCGCCCTCGAGCTTGAGCACGCCGGTTGCCGCCAGGCTCGAGCCCAGCTTGAGGCGTACGCCCGCGCCGCCCGCGAGAAACCCCGGGCCCGCGGTGAGCCACGCGTTCTCGGCGCGAGGCGCCACGTTCGATGCCTGGGTGAACGCCACGGTCACCGGAACGAACGCGTCGAACTCTCCGACGCCGGCTGCCAGCAGGACCATGGGGGACACGACGGCCGGCGACGCCAGCGCATTCTGCCCGAAGACGTAGGACAGGCGCGCCTCGACGTGCACCGGGGCGAATGCGGCGCCCGGCGTACCCGTCGCGGGATTGGTGAAAAGGACGTATCCGCCGTGAACGCCGACCATGACGTTCGGAGTAAACGCGTAGTCGACGCTCGCAAGAATCCGCAGATTTCCGAACTTCACCCCCGATTGCACATCGCCGCCGGAGATCTCCGAATTGAGAGAACCGCTCTGCGGGCTGGGGAAGTTCGTATTGGCGGGTGGAGGATCCACGCAATTGTAACCCGCGCTGTTGAGCGGTTTCGTGCCCGCCGCATTGAGCTTGCACGCGTCCGGGCCACTGGGCATGACGTAAAGGTCGGCCTGAATGCCGAGGCCAATCCATACCCGGTGAAACTCCGCGGCCGGCCCGGTCCGGCATTTGCTGTCCTCGCAGCGGTTGCTCGCGCACTCGTCGTCCTTCTCGCAATAATCGCCGGTTCCCTTCTTGTCCGAGCACTTGTCGTTCTTGCAGATGCCGCTCGCGCACACCACGTCGGCATCGCATTCTTCCCCGCCCGCTTTCTTCTCCGAGCACCGATCGTCGAAGCAAAGGCCGGTCGCGCATTCGTCGTCCTTCGCGCATTTGCGCCCGACCTCCTTCTTCGGCGCCTTGCAGCCCGGAAAGTCCGGAGGGCAATCGCTCGATCCACCGGCGTTTCCCGCCTCTTCGCTGCTGCACTGTTCGGGAGGAGGCCGTCCTGGAAGGCTCGGCTCGGCACCGGAGATCTGCGCTGAGACCTCGACGGTGAAGGGAGCCGTTCTGCTGCCCGACATCGCGAGCGGCTGATCGTGTGGATCGAACCCCTGGATGTAGTACTGCATCGTCCCCTGCGCGACGTCCTTGCAGGGAATGAGGCCCCCATAGCCGTCGCCGATTTTCCTCAGGTCGACGGCCTTCCAGTCGCTCATGCCGGCTCCCTTGTATTTGAGGAGAACTCGACCGAGCGCTTCGCTTCCGGGATATTCGACGTAGACCGCAAGCGGGGTACGAACGAGCGCCTCGGATGGAGGCGTGTGCACGAAATCGCCCGCCGGCGGCGGCGCTGCCGGCGGCGCGGCGACAGCCGGCGCGGGAGTCGAGCCGCCTCCCGCGACCCTGCGCTTCACGTCGTTCCAAACCCCTTGGAGCATGGGATTGGTGTAGGCGGGGTCGAGATCGAGCGACGGATCGAGCTGCAAGGCTCGCGCGAAGCTCGCTTTGCCCTCGTCGACGTTACCGCTGAGCGCCTGCATCGCCCCGAGGTCGCGCAGCACCGACGCCTTCAGCGAGGGAGAGCATTTCGTTGCGCCGCACTTGTTGACGCCCGCGGACAGCTTTCGGACTGCCCCCGCGTAGTTCATGTTGAGGTTGTCCTGCTCGATGGCGCTCTTCTGCAGCGCCCGAACATCGCGTTCCACTCGTGGGTCGGCGACCGCCGTCACCGCCGTGAGCAGCGCGACGACGACGACGATCCACGAGGCGAAGGTGCGGCTAACCACGGCTGAACGGATGCGATGCACGTCGCTTTCCTCCGAGAGCGCGCAGCATAGAGTAGCGGCCGGGGGCAAGTGGAAGAATCCGCTCCCACCCGCCTGCCTCGTCTCGCGGTCCAGGGTTGGTTTCGGGCTGCCCCCCGAGCTCCCTCGCCGGCGCCGATCACGGCGCGGGGAGTGACTTGCTCGATTCCGTTCGAATGAACTGGACCCTTCGGTTGAGCGCGCGGTTCTCGCCGCTCGTGTTGGGCACGAGGGGTCGACGCTGCCCGTAACCTTTGGCTGTGAGGCGAGCGCCGTCGACGCCGCGGGCGATCAGCGCCTCCCGGACCGCATCGGCGCGGGCCTGCGACAGTCGCACGTTGTAGTCGGCGGCGCCCACGCTGTCGGTGTGGCCTTGCACTTCGAGCGTAATATTTTGATTGTTCCTCAGGACGTCGGCGACGGCGTCCAGAATCGTGAAACTCAGGCCAGGCTCGATGACGGCCCTATTGAGCTCGAACTGGATCTGCTGGGTAATCCGAATCTCCCTATCGGTCACGACCGCGAATGTCCTCTTCGGGCAGCCCGGCTTATCCCCCCCTGCGATTCCCGGGGTGTTCGGACAGAAGTCGTCCACGTCGGGGATGCCGTCGCCGTCGTTGTCCGGGTCGGGACACCCATCAGCATCCTGCCAGCCGTCGAAATCCTCCGGCTCGTTCTTGCATTGGTCGACGGCGTCGGGAATTCCATCGGCATCGTTGTCCGGATCGGGGCACCCGTCGTCGTCGAGATATCCGTCCTTGTCCTCCGGCTCGAGCACGCATTGATCCAAGGAGTCGTCGATGCCGTCGCCGTCCGTATCATGCACGGACGCGACGCGTGTTTCGTGGATGGCGCAGCGATCGGGCGGGCTCATCGCGTGGGCCGCCTGCACGTTCGGCTCGGCCTTCGCCAAGTGCGCCTCCGCGGCAGAACCCCGGCCCTGATCGAGGGCCATCGACGCGAATTCGAGCTGAGAACGCGCAACGGCGAGCTCCCGCGGGGCGCACGCCCTCGCGCCGTTCTTCTCCGCATCGGCCACGGTCGCGGACAGAGCCTGGATGCGATCGCGGAGCGCGGGACCCCGTGCGCAGCCTACCGCGAAGACGAACGCCGAGAGGCCGCACCGGGGCCGCCTCATGGGGTCTCGGACTTCGACTTGCGGATCGCCTCGATCGCCGCGCTTGCATACTCGTCGGCTTCTTGCGCGAGCACGACGGCGTCGGAGTAGCTTGCGTGGGCCGCTTCGATGCGCGATTGCTCGAGGTGCTCCTTCGCGAAGTAATACTCGTAGGGCGCCAACCGCTCGGCACCGAGCGCTCGTGCCTCTTCGAGGCGCGACGACGCCGCGGACGATACCGCCGTGTACTGGACACCGCCGCACCCAACCAGAGCGCTTGCCGCCGCTCCGATGGCGATGAAGCGGACCCGCATCGCAGAGCAAACGTAGCGTTCGCGCGAGCGGCCGGTCAAGGACCGCCCGGTCAAACCCGCCGGAACACCGCCACGACAACGCCGAGAAGCATCGTAGGCTTGAAGTCCGTCGCGCGCACGTAGATCGGCGCCATGTTCTTGTTTGCCGGTTGAAAGCGAACGTGATCTCTCTCGGGAAAGTAATACTTGACCGTGGCTTCGTCTCCGATGAGCGCGACGACGATCTCCCCACGGCTCGCCGTCAGCTGTTTTTTCACGAAGACGTAATCGCCATTCAAGATGCCTGCGTCGATCATCGAATCGCCGTGCACCTTGAGGCCGAAGACCTCGCGTCCACCCTTCACGAGCATTCGGTCGATGCGCACCGTGTCGATGACGTGCTCTTCCGCCAGCAGGGGCAGGCCGGCGGCGACGCGGCCGAGAATGGGCACCTCGATGAGGTCGACGTCGTTGGCGGGCTCGATCAGTGCCGCCTCTCCGTTGGTGGAAGCGCCGAGACCGGTCGGGCGCAGCGCTCGCGACTTCATGTCCTCGCGCGTGAGATAGCCCTTGCGTTCGAGCGCTCGCAGGTGGTCGTTGACCCCGTTCGTCGAACGGATGCCCATGCGAGCCCCGATCTCGCGCAGCGTCGGGGGATACCCGCGGTCGTGGATCGACTGACGGATGAAGTCGAGAACCATCTGTTGGCGCTGCGTCAAGCCTTGCATCGTGAGACCGCAGGCTACTGAACGCGCGTTCTATCGTCAAGAAAGCAAGCTTTGCCTCTGGTCAGTCAGACGCCCCGTCAGCGTCCCCAGTCCGAAAGGAGTCGCATGTTCATGTCGATGTGACATGTTTCGCAGCTTTGCGCCTGACCGTCTTTGCGCGAGAGCCTCGCGACGAAGTTCGCGTCCATCCAGGTGGAGAGCGCCTGTGCGTCACGTCGATCGAGCTCCTGCACTCGCCCCTGATGGCAGGAGTCGCAGAAGAGCGAAGAGCCGTCGGCCATGGCGAGCTTGACCACGAACTCGTCCCACATGCGTGCAGCGATTTTCTTTCGACGCGTGGGCGCCCCGAAGTCGCGTTCTTCGTGGCACTGCTCGCATTTGATGCCGAGCGACTCGGCGATGAGCCTCATGACACCGCGCAGCGCCCTCGGCTCGAGCTTTTCGATTGGCGGGAGGCTTTGCGGATCGAGCCGAAGGGCCTGCAACTCCGCTCCCAAGGCGGTGGTCACCGGTGCTTTCATCTCGACGTGAGACGGGGAATCGACCCGGGGCGCGGAATCGACCCGGGGCGCGGAATCGAGCCGAGGCCGCGAGTCGGCCTGCAACGCCGACCCGACGGGAGACGACGAGACGACCGGGCCGGAGCCGGCCGGCTGCGGCGGCGCAGAGAAGGTCGATTCTCCTCCCCTCGGTGGGGGCTCGGGGCCTTCGGGCCACGCGGACGCGGCGCGCGGGCTACTCTGCGAGCCGCCGCCCCCCCCACAAGCCGATCCCAGCAGCGCAAGGGCGATCGCGGGAGCGAAGCGTAGAGGGGCGATCGGCGGCGGGCACGACAAGCGACGCGCTGCTCCTTCCTCGGCTCAGAATCGGCCGCTCGTCGTGAGAAACGTGAGCTTGTCGTTCGTCTCGCGCAAACGCGCCGAAAGCGTCCTGACGCAGTTCCAGAGCACCTCGTAGGCGAGGTCCTTGTGCACAAAGAGCAGATTGTCGAACTCCTCTTTGCTCATGACGAGTAACCGGCACCGCTCATGAACGCGCGCGTCCGCGGAACGGGGAAACTCGTCGACCAGCGACATTTCTCCGAACACCTCTCCCTGCCCGAGCACCGCAAGAGCCTCTTCTCCGACGCCCGCAATCTCCCGCGAAATGCGAATTTTCCCTTCCAGGATGATGAAGAGCTTGTCGCCGACGTCCCCATACTGAAAGATCTTCGTGCCTGTCGCGTGTGATTCCTCGGTGGTTGCGTTCGCGATAAGTGCGAGCGCTTCGCGCGTCAGGCCATCGAAAAAGGCGACGCGAGCCAGCTGCGCCTCGCGCTCGGTCAACGGCTCCTCGGGAGGAGCAGACGCCGAGATCACGGTTCACTCATCGACAGCCACCGTTCCGCATCCAGCGCCGCCATGCAGCCGCTGCCTGCGGCGGTGACGGCTTGCCGGTAGGTGAAGTCCTGGACGTCCCCGCAAGCGAACACGCCGGACACGCTCGTCGTCGACGAACCCGGCCTCGTCTTGATGTACCCGTTGTCGTGAAGCTCGAGCTGACCACGAAACAAGTCGGTATTCGGCGTGTGGCCGATGGCGACGAAAAACCCGGTGCACGGAACGTCGAGCGACTCGTTGGTCTTGACGTTGCGAATGCGTGCTCCGGTCACCTCCCCGCGATTCACGTCGTGCACCTCGTCGACCACCGCGTTGTAGAGGACACGAATCTTGGGGTTCCTGAACACGCGCTCTTGCATCGTCTTGCTGGCGCGAAAGCCCTCCCGACGATGAACGAGCGTCACGGTACGGCACAACCCAGAAAGGTACGTGGCCTCCTCCATCGCGGTGTCACCTCCACCGACGACGATGACGTCCTGGTTGCGAAAGAACGCCCCATCGCACACGGCGCACGCGCTCACGCCCTTGCCCTGCAGTGCAGCCTCGCTCTCCAGGCCAAGCCATTTGGCCTGCGCGCCCGTGGCGATGACGAGGGCGCGACAGCGGTATTCCTTCATCTCGTCGCCCACCCAGACCGTGAACGGCCGCTTGCCGACGTCGACTCGGCTGGCGTCCTCCGTCAGGATCTCGACGCCCTGCACGACCGACTGTTCACGGAATGCCTTCATGAGATCCGGACCTGTTATCTTCTCCGGAAAGCCCGGGTAGTTCTCGACGTCGTTCGTGATCATCAGCTGGCCGCCGGGGATGCCACCGCGGGCAAGCCCCTCGATCATCAGCGGCTTGAGGTTCGCCCTCGCCGCGTAGATGGCGGCGGTATGGCCCGCGGGGCCCGAGCCGATGATGATGAGATTACGCTCAAGGTCATTCACGGATTTTCCTCGTCCAATACAAGTAGCGATCACCGCGGTTTTGCGCCAACCGTCTCGAGGCGTTCGTACAACGAGGACGCCTTCAGTCCCGGATGGGCACGGCCTTGAGCGACGCTCGACCTTCCTTGACGTACACGCTGAATCGAACTCTCCGGCACCCGTGGCGCTGAACGAGCGCGTCGCGATTCTTCTTCAGTGTCTGTGAAAACTTCGCGAACGTGAGCCCGTCCACCGGCTCGCCGCACTGGCGCTTGGTCCGGACGAAGTCGTCGAAGATGCCGAGCCACTCGGCCGATTCGTCCGGGGGCTGTTTTGCGTCACCGGTCGCCTGCGCCATCAGCTCCGCAGGGACCGCGCCAACCGTCGTGGCGTCCTCGTCTTCGACCGGCGCGACCCCAGGCATGGTCGGCAACCCCCCTCGCTGAATCGGCACGTGCAGCGGCGGAAGCGGGGGAGCTGCGGCTCGGGGCGACGACGGGGGCGGCTGCGCCAGAGGGAGCGGGAGCGGTTGCCCCGAGGACAGGGGTACTGCGGGGGGAACGGCCGGAACGCTGACGAATGGAGTCGATTTGGAGACGCCGGGCGGCGAAAGCGGCCGGCCCGGTGCAGGGGGTGGCGCAACGGGCGGACCCAGGGCCGTGAAGTCGGGGGAGGCGTTTTCTTGATTGGGAAACGAGAAGGCGCTCATCGACGGCTGAGCGGGTGTGGGTCCGAGGATCGCCTCCAGATCGGCGGGCTTGCGCGTGACCCCACCCCCCTTCTCGATTGCATGCTCGATCCCCTCGTTGATTCCCTGCGCGGCCAGCCGATACAAGCCGCGAAATCGAGCCAGCTGGAGTCGGTCCATCGCTCCCGATTTGAGACGCTGACCCTGGCTCAGAAGCTCGCGCAGGGGAGACGAGTGCTCGAGCAAGGTGAAGCCGATGCCGACCACGGCCGCCACGAGCACCGTCATCACGAGCACGAGCCACGGGACGTTGGCCTTGTCCTTGTCATCGGCATTGCTCAGAAAGCTCATGGGCCCGAGCAGGACGGTATGGGCCCGGAGAACGGCGAAGCCGCCGCCGAGCGCCCACACGTCCCCGGGAAGCCGGGCGTAGGTCGCTCCGAGGTCGTCCGAAAGCATACGAGCGTCGGTGCGTCCCGCGTCGCCATAGGCTTTGTCGTCCACATTTTTCAGATCGGCACCGATGGCGTCGAGCTTCTCCGGGTCGAGTCCCGCGACACCGGCCGCGCCCGCCACGCTCTTGCCCGCCGCGTAAAAGACGATGTTCGTTCGGGTGCGGGAGGCGAGATCCTCGACGAATTTCTTGTTCACCTCCTTCAGACCGACGATGGCGCCCGCCGGTCGCTGGGTGACGTCGTACTCGACGGGCCGAGCGACCACGACGTACATCTTGCTGCCTAGACTCCAGATGTCGTCTCGCAGCCACCCGTGCAGCGCGTCGTTGACGGCCGGGTATCCGCCCAGCTCGAAATCGTCATTTCCGACGGCAGGGTCATAGCCCACTTCGGCGACCACCTGTCCGTCGCGGTCGACCGCGAAGAGAGCGTCGTCGCGCCAGTCCGCCGGAATGTTCTCGTTGATCGTGGCGAGAGCCTTCTTGGCGTCGGCTTTCGACTTGTCGGGAACCCTCGGCTCGTGAGCCGAATTGGCGCCGATGAGCGCCTGCTGCAACGTCGCGTCCACGCTGCCGACGAGAAGTGCATCGATGCGGCGCCTCGCGTCGATCTTGAGGGCCCATTCGACCGTCTGACTGTCCGACGCGAGTCCCTCTCTCAGGGCGAGAGTCGTCTGGCGATTGTACTGGCCGACCGCGACGTACACGATGTAGAGGGCCACCGCAACGGCAACGCCGAGCAGGACGTACCAGACGCGAGACAGAATCATCACTTGGGTTCGCCCCCTCCGACCGTGAGCGGCTCCCTCAATTCGGTGCCCGGACCGCCGACGTGGACCGACGCCTCCCTTCCGACGGGCTTGCCGTCGAAGAACGTCTTCAGCGTGTAGTCGCCTTGCGGAAGAGTCATCGTGAAGCTGCCCTCGTGATCGGGCAATGCATACTCGACGGCAGTCGGATCGACGAAGACGTACATCACGACGCTGGGGAAGACCTCGTCGCGGATGATGTGAAGGCCCGGCGACGTCGACGACCATTCGCGCGTCGACCCGGGCCCGACCGGGTTGGCCGCCCATTGGTCGCTGCCCGCTTCGTAGAGGACGTGAGGAAATGGATCGGCGTTCTTGAAGCTCAGGCGGGACCCGGGGAAAAGGACGACGGTCGACGGCGTAATGCGGCCGCCCGTCACCTTGATCGATACCGGCTCGTGCTCGTGGGCCTGGCCGCTGCTCGTCGTCAGCGCGACGACACACACGTCGCGCGACACGTTCGCCGACAAGCGCCGGAACTCTTGCTTCACGGTCGGCGACGGCTCACGCCAGTTGTACCTGCGGGAATCGTTCTTCGCGGCGTCGACGTAGACCTGTGGCAAGAGTCTCTCCCACCCCGTGACCTTGCCCCGGATGCTGCCCATCGGCGCCGCGGCGATCGTTCCGGCCGCAAGCGCAGCGGCGGCGAACACGACGCACGCAGCGCCCACTGGGCCTGAGGGCCTCGGTCTACGCTTCGCGGCAATCATCGGTGCTCCGGCGCAAACCGTAGCTGACCGCGAAAGGCGGTGTAAACGAGTTTCCGGCGGCTTTTGCACGGTTCGCTCGATCGCGAACGAGTTTCTGCAGAGCTATGCCCCGCGACCGAAAAGCAACGATTTTTTTTGATGTTGCTCGCAAAGTTGTAATCCGGCTTGACTCTCACCGATCCACGCCATGTCCCACCTTCGAGTCAATCGGCTGGTCATTGGCGGGGAGCTCGACGACGAATTGAGTGCCGCGTCCCTGCTCGCTGAAGGCGCGCACCTCGCCGTCGTGAGCTTGCACGATGCTCTTCACGATGGAGAGCCCGAGGCCGGTCCCGTGGCTGGCGCGCTTCGTCGTGAAGAACGGCTCGAAGACCTGGGGCAGGTGATCGGGAGCGATCCCCTCGCCGTTGTCGGCAACTTCGACCACCACGACCCGGCGCCCGCCGAGCAGGCCCATCGAGGTCGTCAGCACGATCCGGCCGTTCGATTTGGGCGCCGCTTGACATGCATTGGTGAGAAGGTTGACGAACACCTGCACGAGCTGCTCGCCGACGCCGCGAACGGCAACGACCTCCGGCCCGTAGCGCCGCTGGACGCCCACGCCGGCAGCCTTGAGGACGTGCTCGCAGAACGCGATGGCCTGGTCCAGCACGTCGTGGACGATGACCGGGCCTCTGGCCTCATTCGACGGGCGCGCGTAACTGACGAACTCGCGCGTGAAGCGAAGCATGCGATTGGCCGATTCGTGGATGCGACGGAGCCGCTCGATGTCCTCCGAGTCCTGAGGCGCTGCACCCTCGAGCGCCTTTCGGAACAGGTAATCCGAATAAGCCACGATCGACGTAAGAGGATTGTTGAGCTCATGCACCAGCCCGGCAGCGAGCTGCCCGAAGGTGGCGAGCTTCTCAGCCTGGATGATGCGTTCCTCCAGTCGACGCTGGCTGCGGTCGGCGCCCGCCTTGGCGACGAGCGCCTGGCGAGCCACGGGCAGAGCGCGCGCGAGGATCATGGCAGCGCGGTCGACGAGGTGCACCGCCGGGCTCGTCGCCGGATCGAGGTCGTCGTCGTTCGAGGCGATGTGCACGGTCGATTCGCTTCGGCCGAGCGGGACCGAGGCGACGTACTCGTGCGAAAACCCGGGAAAGAGGCGCATCGACGGGGCGGACGCGGCCGAATGCGCGGAGCCCGGATCGGGCACGCGACGAACGACGAACGGATCTCGACTCCCGGAGCCGCCGTCGGCGCCGAGACTGACACCCACCGCATACGCCGGAAGGATCGACCCGATCGACGCAACCAGCGTCTCGACAATCGCCTGGTGTCCCTGGGACATCGGCAAGTCGAGGACCGTGACGAGCAGACGATCGAGCCACGCCACGGGCACGGCATCGGGCATCTTGGGTCGCGACGACGATTGCTCGGTGTTGCTGACGGGCGCCGGATCGCTCTTGCCTTCGAGCTTGCTGATCCTGGCACTGTCGGTCGCGCCCCTCGCCGGAATCTTCCGCATTCTGCTACCCGCCCTGCCGACCCACGGCGGATGTCTGCGCCTCTGCGGGCACGGACTTGTCTACCTCGCCGCGCGGCGACGACGAAGGCGCCGAACGGTCGAGGTCGAGGATTCGAGCGCGCCCGACGTACGACTTGGTCTCGTACTTCGTGATTTTTCCGATCTTCCGTACGATTTCTGCCATCCGTTCCGCCTCGTTGAAGATGACCTCGGCCGCGGCATAGGGCGCGGCCTCGGGCGGGAGCTGGCGCTTGAGTAGCTCCGCATACGCCATCACGCTCGTCAGCGGCTGATTGAGCTCGTGCGCCGCAGCTCCCGCGAGCTCGGCCACGATGGATTGACGCTCTTGCGCCAGAATCTGCTCTTGAGCCTGAGCGAGTCGCTGCTCCATCCGCACCTTCTCGCGAAGGTCCGTGAAGATCCCGACGCTGCCAACGGCGGTCCCGCCCTCGTGGATGAGCGCGGCGGAGAGAGAAACGGGAACCGGTCCGCCGGCCGCGTCGAGCACCTCGGTACGAAGGCCCTGAACACGGCCGCCCCCGGCGCGGATGAAGCGCATGACGTCGCGCGCGACCCCCTTCGGATAGAGAGTGCTCACGTCGCGGCCGAGCAGCTGCGCCGACGGAATTCCGTAGATCTTCTCCGCCGCGGGATTGGCCAGCAGAATCCGTCCGCGCAGATCTGCGCTGACGATCGCATCGACCGACGAATCGATGATCCGCTGCAGAAAGTCCTTTGTTTTCAAAAGCTCCTGCTCGACCGCTCGATCCGCGGTGACGTCGCGGAACGTGCAGAGA
Source organism: Polyangiaceae bacterium (assembly GCA_035622655.1). Taxonomy (GTDB): domain Bacteria; phylum Myxococcota_A; class Polyangia; order Polyangiales; family Polyangiaceae; genus Palsa-1150. The sequence goes on along the minus strand of DASPUY010000276.1, from coordinate 23,225 downwards.
ACGACGCCCTCCTCGCGCAGCACCGAGTTGAAGTTGACGCTGAGGACGGCGATGTCTCCACCCTTCTTGCGTACGTGGACGTCGACGTTCTGGGGGTAGTGACCTCGAGCGAAGCCGACGCGCAGGCTGTGCGCGAGGCCCGCATCCTGGCCTGCGAAGAGATCGCCGACGCGGCGGCCGCGCAGATCGTTCTCGCCGTAACCCGTGATGGTCCGGGCGCGCGGATTCGAAAAGAGCAGATGTCCTTCGGCATCGATGACGATGATGCCGTCCGCGGCGCTCTCGAAGAAGTCCACGTAGCGCTGCAGCGTTCGCAGGCGTCGTTCGGCTTCGAACCGGGCGACCGTGACCTGTTGGGTCTCATCGCGCAGCGTTTGCATCACACGCGCATTGCGTAGGGCGATCGCCATGGCATTCGAAACGATCCGGCAAAGCTCGAGCTCCCGGTCGCCGAACGTGAAGGCATGCTTGGCACGGAGGAAGAGGACGCCCATCGGGCGGGACTCGTACAGGATGGGCAGGATCGCCAGCGAGCTGAAGGCGCTCCTGTGCCCATCGTGACGGACGATCTCGAGCAGCGGGTGCGTCGCCACGTCCGGAACCACGAGAGGCTCACGGCTCGACAGGACCTGCTGAATCTCCGGATAATTGCTCAGATCGATCGGCAGATCGCGCAGCTGCTCATCGTCGCTCGCGGCGACGACATACCCGACGTCGCCGGCGTCGCGAACGAGAACGATGCTGACGCGGTCCACTTTTGCGACCTCGGCGATCCGCTGTACGACGGTGAAGAGAATGCCGCGGAAGTCGAGGTTCGAGGCGAGCGCCCGCGTCAGCTCGAGAACGAGCCGCGCATCCTGCTCCTTTCTCGCAAGGGCATCGACGTAGCCGCGAATTCGGAGCTGGCCGCGGATGCGGGCGACGAGCTCCACGGGCTTGAACGGTTTGCGCACCAAATCGTCCGCGCCGGCCTCGAAGACCCTCGCGATCTCGTCGTCCGCCGCGATCGCGGTCAGCACGACGACGGGGAGATCCCTCGTCTCCGCGCGGGACCGCAGAATTCGCAGCACCTCGTAGCCGTCCGGCGGTGGCATCACGAGGTCGAGCAACACCAGGGAGGGATCGATCTTCCCGATCTCTTCGAGCGCTTCCGTACCCGAGCCGACCGCGACCTGCGGAAGACCGGCGCGATTGAGCGCCCCGACGAGAACCTCTCGACTGACGCTGTCGTCGTCGACGACGAGTACGGGACCGCCGGGCACGATGCAAAAGTGTAGCCCGAGGCGGAGGTCCTCGCTTCAGTCTTCGAACAGCTCTCCCTGCGGCTTGGTGCCTCGCGCCGGAGCTTCTCGGCCGAGGGCCTCGTACGCCTTGCGATTCGCCACCCGGCCTCGCGGCGTTCGCCCGACGTATCCCTGCTGGACGAGGAACGGCTCGACGACGTCTTCGAGCGTGTCGCGCGGCTCAGCCAGCGCGGCCGCCAGCGCATCCACTCCGACCGGCCCGCCTTCGTAATGGTCGATGATGACACGCAAGTAGCGCCGATCCATGTCGTCCAAGCCGCCCTGGTCGACCTCCAATCGCGCGGCTGCGTCTCGCACACTCGCGAGATCGATGCGTCCGACACCGAGGACCTCCGCGAAGTCGCGAACGCGGTGCAAGAGCCGATTCGCAATGCGCGGCGTGCCTCGCGAGCGGCGCGCGATCTCCAGCGCGGCGTCGGGTTCGACGGCGATTCCGAGGAGCTTCGCGCTGCGTACGACGATGCGAGCCAGGTCTTCGGGTGAATAGAAGTCGAGCCGAATGACGTGCCCGAATCGCGAAAACAGGGGCGCAGTCAGCAGCCCGGTCCGGGTGGTGGCGCCGATCAGCGTGAAGGGCTGGATCGGGATCTGCACGGCGCTCGCGAACGCTCCTTCGCCGGTCGTCACGTCGATGATGCAGTCGTCGAGGGCCGGATAGAGGCTTTCCTCGACGATCGAATTCAGCCGGTGAATCTCGTCGACGAAGAGAATGTCGTTCTTCTGGATCCTCGTCGTCAGAAGAGCGGCGAGCGCTCCCTTGTGCTCGATGGCCGGTCCGCTGGTCGTGGCCACGCTGACGCCCATTTCGTGCCCCAGGATGTGGGCGAGCGTCGTCTTGCCGAGCCCCGGAGGGCCGCACAGGAGCAGGTGGTCGAGGGGTTCGCCCCGACGGCGCGCGGCCTCGACGAAGACCCGCAGGTTGTCCTTGTGCTTGGTCTGTCCGATGTAGTCGGAGAGCGTCCGAGGGCGCAGGGTCCGGTCGTACTGCGCGTCCTCGACGCGGGCGGCGCCGTCGATCGCGCGCCCTGATTCGGACGAATCGTCGCCGCCACCCGCAGCTGGACCAGCTGCCGCGGTGCGCGGTCGATTCGAAGCCAGCTTGCCCATGGTCAGAGCTTCGACAAATACTCGCCGATACCGGGCAAAGGAAGGATCTCCGAAGCCAGCCCCGAACGCACCACCGCTCCGGGCATCCCGTTGACGATCGCGGTCTCCTGCGATTCGGCGAGCACGATGCCTCCGGCTTCGCGGATGGCACGTGCGCCAGCGACGCCGTCGTCGCCCATTCCAGTGAGAACGACGCCGATGGCCTCCGTCCCGAGCGCGGCGACGCTCTTGAACAAGCGGTCGGCGCTGGGCACGTACCGATCGGTCGCTGCAGCGGGGCCCACTCGCAGTCTCAGCTCGGCCCCGCGGCGGATGAGCTCCATGCACTTTCGCCCTGGACACACGAAGCCGGTCGCCCGTGCGACGCTGTCGCCGTCGGACGCCTCGGCCGTCCGTACCGCGCCACGCTTGTCGAGCCGTTCGGCGAACGTCCGGGTGAACTTGTCAGGCATGTGCTGCGCCACGAGAAATGCCGCGCTCGTCGTCGCAGGAAGCCGGGCGAAGAGCTGGAGCAGCGCGCTCGGGCCGCCGGTCGAGCTGGCGATCGCCACGATCGACTTCGGAGGGCGATACGTGGCCGGAGACGGAACCGGACCGTCGAATGCGATGGGTCGTCCATCGGCGGTGAACGCGCTGCTCGTCTGGCGGCGGACGAGCGCCGTCGGAACGAAAGACGGACGGAGAGACCGAACCAGCAGCACCTTCTTGAGGATTTCCTCGCGCACCTCGGTCGAGTCGGGCGTCAGCCGATCCGGCTTCGGAACGAAATCGATCGCCCCGAGCTCGAGCGCCTTGAAGACGTTCTCGCGCTGCGAGTAGCTGCTGACGACGATGACCGGCGTCGGAGCCTTCGCCGTGAGAATGCGGAGGAACGTGAAGCCATCCATCCGCGGCATCTCGAGATCCAGCGTGACGACGTCGGGCGAGAGGAGCGTCACGAGCTTCAACGCCTCTTCGCCGTCGGCGGCCTTGCCAATGACCTCGACCTCCGGATGGTCTGCGAAGACGTCGGCGATGTTGCGCCGGTTGTACGCCGAGTCGTCGACGACCAGAAGACGGATGGGCCGATTGAGCGAGGGGGTCACTTCAGTTGGTCCGGAAGCTGGACGGGACCGCCGGCGGCTATGGGCTTTCGGTACACGAGATCGTCCTTCAAGTGTAACAGCTCGAAGGCCGTTGAGAGGTTCAGCAATGACTCCGAGTGCCCGAGGAGGAGCACACCGCCGGGGTTGAGTCGATCATAAAGAAGCTCGATGGCCGTCTTGCGCGCTTGCGCGTCGAAGTAGATGAGCACATTGCGGCAGAAGATGGCGTCAACGCCGCCGACGGCGCGAGAACGGTCATCGAGCAGGTTCATCTGGCCGAAATGACAGCACTGGCGAATGGCATCTGTCACCTGCCAGCCGTCTGGCCGTTCGAGGAAAAACTCGCGACGTTGCTGATCCGTCGTGGCCCGGAAACTGCTTTCACCGTACAGCCCCCGCCGGGCCACGGCCACGCAGCGGCGCGAGATGTCCGAGCCGTAGATGCGAACGTCCCAGGCGAGCGGCTCGCCCGCGTTGGCCCCGGCGCCCGCCTCGCTTGCCGCTCCGGACAGCAGACCCGGCGTCTGCATGAGCCGGCGCCGCGGAAAGAAAAGGCCCGACTGGTGGATCAAGATGGCGATGGTGTACGCCTCCTCACCAGTCGCGCAGCCCGCGCTCCAGACCGTCAGCCGCCGGTGGGTTCTGGTCTTCTGGTGGAGCATCGGCAGGAGCTCGTATCGGAAGGCGCGGAGCTGGCGCTCCTCGCGAAAGAAATACGTTTCGTTGGTCGTGAGAAGGTCCGTCGCCTCGTCCCACTCCTCGTTGGCGTGAGGGCTGAACCGGAGGTAGTGGTAATATTCTCCGAAGGACGAGAGCTTCAGCAGAGCGAGGCGCTCGCGAAGCCGCCGCTCGAGCGCAAACCGAACCTCGGGCCCGAAGTGCAAGCCGGTGCGCGACGCAAAGAGATCGCGCAGAAGCCTGAACTCTTCGGGTTTGAGCTCGACACCATCCGCGAATGGCGGCAGTCGGCGCACGGCTACCCGACCTTCGCCCCCTGGGCCGTCGCTGCCGCCGAGTCGAGCCGCTCGCCCGAGGCGACGTCGGGCGGCGACCGGACGCTCACGGCATGCGCGATTGCGTCGCGCACGGTGGGGTCCTTCTCTCGCTCGTAACGCACACGGAGGAGCTTCTGTGCTGCCGCACTCTTGTCCTGTGCGAGCAGCTCTGCGGCCATGCAGCGAACGTCTCGCGACGAATGATCCAGGCACAAGCCGAGGCGGATGAGCGCACGCGGGCCGGGCTGAAGACCGACGAGAGACAGGGAGAGCTTCACCACTTCCACGTCGGAGTGGTCCAGGGCCGCGAAGAGAACGTCTTCTCGATCTGCATACGCGGAGCTCTCGGGCCCGGCTGCAACGTCGAGCTGCCCGACTGCTTCGATCGCTGCGCACGCGATGGCAGGATCCGCGTGGAGCACCAGAGGACCTGCCAGGCGCATGGCGCGGTGAGGATCGGCTTCCCCGAGCGCGCGAAGACTCGTGGCCATCAGGACCGGGTCGCGCGCATCCATCACGATGCCCACGAGCGGCTCTGAGCGGCCCAACCGTCCGAGCGCGCGAACGGCTGCGAGCTGTACTTCGCGCTCCTCGTCCGACAAGGCGAAAACGACCGCGTCGGCGGCGGCCGATCCGCCGGTCTGAGCGAGCGCGTCGATCGCTGCGCGCCTCACCTGTGGATCGTCATGCTCCAGGGCCCGTTCGAGCAAGTGAACGTCTTCATCGAGGAGCGGCTGCGTCGAGGCGATAGCCCCGAGCAGGATGCACCCCAGGACGACGGGATCGTGGGGAGGGCGCGACTCGCGTAGCAGCTCGCGCGCAGCCTCGACATGGCGAGCGGCAAGCTCGGAGACGGCGGTCGTCGCGGCCGCGGCGATGCGCTCGTCGGCATGCGCCACGAGCTGGGCGGCGCGGCGCAGATCGGTGGCGTCCCCGATCGCGCCGAGCACCTCCACTGCACACGAGGTGACCTCGATCGACTGGGACTTGAGGCTCTCTCGGCTCTCCGAGCGGATCTCGGATGCGTCCGCTCCCTCCAGCGATGCGGCCAGCGAAAGGGCAACGGCCTGCAGCGGTGCCGCCGCGTCGCGCGCCGTCGCCAGGAGCGGACGGACGATCGATGGTCCGAAAAGGCGCACCGCCATGTCGGCACGCTGTGCGACCTCGTCGTCGCCGAGCGCGTCGACCAGCAGCGGGACATCGCCGATATCTTGCATCAGTCCGAGGACCAGGAGAGCTCCCGCACGTGCGCGCGAATCTTCCGCGTCCCGAGCGGCCCGCCGCGCGTTATCGTGGCCGGCCGGGTCGAGCGCCCGTCGCGCGGCGGCAATGAGGGCGTCTTCCACGGGCCCGCCGGCAAGCAGGTCCCCGAGCGCGACCAGCGCGTCGCGCGAGATCGTCGGCGACGGATCGGACGTGGCCAGCGCCAGCGCGCGCACGGCGGGCACCTCGCGAGACCCTGCGGCGGCGGCGACTGCATACCGGCGAAGCAGCGGATCGTGAACGAAAGGTTCGAACACGCTCCACGGGAGACGCGCGCTCAGCCGCGAAAGAGAGTCGAGTGCGGCAATCTTGAGAAAGACGTTGCTCGCGCCCAACACGCCGACGAGAGCCCGGGTCGCGTGCTCGCGTGACTCTTCGCCGGCAAGCGCTGCGCCGCCCAGGGCCTCGGCGGCGGCGACGCTGACGTTGGCGTCTTCGTCGGACAGCGCATCCGCAAGGGCATACGTTCCACGCGGATGCGCGATACCTCCGAGAACCTCGATCGCCAGCTTCCTCGCGTCGGGGCCGAACCGCCCGAGCGCGTCGATCGTGCCTCCGACCGCGTCGGGCCCGACGGCAACGAGGGCGTCAACGGCAGCGTTGCGCAGGCCGATGTTGACCGTCTCCTCGAGGGCGGCGATGAGCACGGCGATGACCTCCTCTCGCCGGTCGAGGACGGGCGCCACGAGGGTTCCTTCCTTCCTCACCCTCCAGTCGTCGTCACCGAGCGCGCGGAGCAGCAGCTCGGGCGCCTCGCGACCGCGCACCTTGGCGATCTGTTGGACCGCGATGCGGCGAGCCTCCGGCTCGGCCTGATCGAGAAGCCAGCGAACCGCCGAGGCTGCTTCGCTCATGACCGTGTCTCCGGCGGCAGAGCAGAGATTCGCGGGCCCGGCAGCAGCTCCTCGTGCAGCACGATCGGGTCGACCAGATCTCGAATCCGTGTCGTGTCGAGCACGAACACGAGCGTCCCCGCATGGTTCGTCACACCGGCGATTCCACGACGGTCGTCGCCCCCTCCGAGCGACGGCGGCGCGCGCAGGTCGGTGCCGCCGGTGCCGAAAACCTCCGTCACGGCATCGACGACGAGCGCGGCCCTCTGGGTTTCGACGTCGACCACGATCCACTTCGTCTTGCGCGTGCGCATCGAAGGCGAGAGTCCGAATCGCTGCCGCAGATCGACGACAGCGCACAGCTCTCCGCGAAGATCGGCGACACCCGCGACGCTCGCCGGTGCGTGCGGGAGCTCGACCAAGGGCATCGGGTTGGTGATCTCCTTCACCCGGGCGACCGGCACGGCGTAGTGGACGTCACCGACCAGGAAGCCGACCAGACTTTTCGACGGATCGTGGCGGAGTCGTTGATGCATGCGTCTCGACTCCTCTCAAGGCGACTCGACGATCGGACGGGCGTCGAGCAAGATCAAAATGACCCCTTCGAGGGGCCGTCCGATTCCCGCGATGTGCGCCGGCTGCTCGGCGCCCAGAACGTGAGAAGGCTCTATTTCTTCGTTGGCGAGCCGCCAGACCTGCTGAACCTCGTCGACCAAGAGCCCTACCTGCTCGCCCGCGCCGACATCGGTCAGGATGACGCGAGACCTGCGGTCGATGGGCCGCTCGGGGAGGCGAAAGCGCCGGCGCAGGTCCACCACGGTCACCAGCTTGCCCCTGACACCGATGATGCCGAGCACGTTGATCGGAGCTCGTGGAACTTCCGTGATCGGCGGCGGTTTGAGGATCTCCGCCACGTGTGCCACCTCGATGGCGTAGGTCTCTCCGGCGAGCGCGAACGCCAGGTATTCGGTACGCCCGGAATCGGCTGTCCGTCGCGCCGATCGCTTCTCGATGCGATTCTTTCGCGCCTCCGCCATCATCCGGCGCTCCGTGCCTCGGCGAAGCGCCGGTCGGACTCGTGCGCGGCGGCCAGAAAGCGGCCCTCGCCGGCCGCGAGCACCTCTTCGACCAGCGCTGCGACGTCGAGTATCAGCGCCACGCGTTGATCTCCCAGCTCGGTCGCTCCGGCGAAACCGCGCACGCCGCGAAGCGACTTGCCGAGAGGTTTGATGACGATGTCCTGCTGCCCGACGAGATCGTCGACGACGAGACCGAGCCTGCGATCCGCGACGCGCGCGACAACGACGAACGCTCGTCGGACGGTCTGCGGATCACGCGATAGACCGAACAGGCGCCGGAGGCGGCAGATGGGCAATGACGCGCCGCGGACGGTGAGGACCACGCGAGATTCGACGGCTCGAACCTGCGCCTCGTCGAGCACAATCGCTTCCTCCACGTTCGCCAGGGGCACGCCGAAGAGCCGACCGCCCAGATCGACGAGAAGCACGCTGATGATGGCGAGCGTGATCGGCAGCGTGATGGTCACCTTCGTGCCGATGCCGACCTCGCTCGCGATGTCCACGATGCCCCCGAGCTTCGCGATATTCGTCTTGACGACGTCGAGACCGACTCCACGACCACTCAGATCGGTCGCAACCTCCTTGGTGGTGAACCCAGGCATGAACACGAGTCCGAAGGCTTCGCGAGGGGAAAGCTCGCGGGCTTCCTCGTTCGTCAAGATGCCGCGCCGAATCGCCGCTCCGACCAAGACCCTCGCGTCCATCCCGGCTCCGTCGTCCTCGAGCTCGACGATGACGTGATTGCCTTTCTGGAACGCATTGAGGGCAATGGTTCCGACGGGCGGCTTGCCCACTCGGTGACGATCCTCGCGGCGTTCGATTCCGTGATCGATGGCGTTGCGGATCATGTGCATCAGCGGGTCGCTGAGCTCCTCGACGATGAGCTTGTCGATCTCGGTCTCCGCCCCCGTCACCACGAGGTTCACTTCCTTGGCGAGCTCCCGGGAGATCTGGCGCACGATGCGAGCGAGCTTGTCGAAAGACTGGCCCAGCGGAACCATCCTCACCTCGAGGATGCCTCCCTGCATCTGCGCGAGGTGACGCTCGAACGTGCGATTCAGCCTTTGCAGCTCGGCGGCCAGCTCGCGACCCGCAACGGCGTGTCTACGAGCTCGGTCGATCACCTTGGCGATCGCCGTCCTGACGATCGCGAGCTCGCCGACGACCGTCATGAGTCGATCGAGTTTGCGAATGTCGACGCGAACGGTCTGGTTGATCGAGCGGAGCGACATCTCCGGGGCCATCGCGCCGCCGCCACGGGAGACGGACGGCGGATGCGGACGCGAGGGTCGGCCCGAAGCCGCGGACCGCGACTTGCGGCCGGCATGAAGGGAAATGCCCGTGTCGGCGCGCTTGCTCGCCTGATTCTTCGCGGACGGATCGGGCACTCTGAATTCGAAGGCCGGCTCACTCGGAGCGGGGGGTACAGGTGGCGGCTGCGCAGTCGAGTCGAATCGACGCGGAACCTCCTCGATCGAGAGATTGGGGCCCGTGATGGCCTCACGAAGCGTGGCGAGCTCCGCGTGGCTGGCGACGAGGATCTCGAGCTCGATCGCTTCCGCGTCGACCGGTGACCCCGTCGGCAGGTACGTGATGATTTCCCCGTGGGGACGAGCCTGTCCTTTCAGCTCGGCCAGCGCACTGTCGATCGTCGAAAGCGAGAAGCGCGCGCGAATGCGGTAGAGCTTCAGGCCCTGTTGGAGCGTCGCCCGTAAACGGTGCTCTTCGTACTCGGTGAGCACACCGAACAGGCCGGCGTCCAGATCGTATTGCGCAACCACCCCGGCTGCGCTCCCGGCTCGCGGCGCCGAGACCTGGCCGAGAGCGACGACGAGTTGCTCGATCTCCTGCACGGGCTCGGTCGACTCGCCCTTCTCGCTCGCGAGCAGCCGCGTGTACAGCGATATGGCCTGGAACAGCAGATCCAGGATGCCGACGGTCAGGTCGATCCGACCGAGGCGCAAATCGTCGAGAGCGTCCTCGAGCTGGTGCGAGAGGACCGACATTCGCGTCGCGCCGAACAGGCCCGACAGTCCCTTCAGGGTGTGGACGCCTCGAAAGACGTCGTTGATGAGTTCTGCGTCGAACTGGCCCTTCTTCAACGCCGAGTCGAGGGCGAGCAGATCGCGGCCCAGAGCATCGATTATCTCCTGGGCCTCGCTGAAGAACTCCTCGCGCGCCTTGTCTCCCGCGTCGTTCCGCCCGCTACCGTCGACCATCGCTCACCGCTCGGACTGGAACGGCTCGCGTGCCGGAGGGGGCGATTCGCTGCGGGGTGATTCGCCGAGCAGCTGTTCGCACGTGGCTCGAAGCTGCTCCGCGGTGAACGGCTTGGGGAGGTAGGCGTTGGCGCCCAGCGAGAGGCCGCGTTCGACGTCGTTACGGCCACGAAGCGTCGATACGATGAGAAGGGGGGTCTTGCCGTGATGAGCCGACTTCCGAATGAACCGGATGAGTTCCAGCCCATTGATGTCGCTCATGTTGATGTCCGTGATGATGAGGTCGTAAGGACCGCGGGGCAAAAGGCGCATCGCATCGAACCCGCTGCTGGCCTCGACGACTTCGTACCGCCCGTCTCCGCTGGAGGAGGCCCCACTCTCCAGGACGGCTCGAACGAACGCCCGGGCCGATACCGAGTCCTCGACGACCAGCACCTTGCGCATGAGAAGCCAAATTAGGGTACACCGAACGCTGGCGAGGCAAGTAACCAGTGTAACTTGGAGACTCATCCTACCCATGGAACCGCCGACCGCGGCAGCGCTCGTCATCGGCAACGAGATCCTCTCCGGCAAAGTCGAAGAGGCGAATGTCACTGCGCTCGCGCGCACGCTCCGGCAGCTAGGCATACTTTTGCGCAGGGTGGTGGTCGTCATGGACGACGTGGAGACCATCGCGCGCGAAGTCGGCGACTTGTCGCGCGCCCACGACTGGCTGTTCACGAGCGGCGGAATCGGTCCCACGCACGACGACGTCACCATCGAGGGCGTGGCACGCGCGTTCGGCGTGCGAGTCGTGTCGTCTCCCGAAATGGAGTCGATGCTGCGTGCCCACTACAGGGAACGCTTCACCGACGGACATTTGCGCATGGCCCTGGTCCCGGAAGGGGCCTCGCTCGAGGTGACGGCAGAGATCACCTGGCCGACGATCCGGCTGGGAAACACGTGGCTTCTCCCCGGAATCCCCGAGGTCTTCCGAATGAAGCTGCCGGTGGTGGTCGCGCACCTCGCGGGGAGCCGCGCCTTCGTTTCGCGCGCCGTCTACGTCAAGATGGAAGAGGGCGAGCTGAAACCCCTGCTCGACCGCGTCGTTGCCGCTTTTCCCGACGTCCTGGTCGGTTCTTACCCGAAATGGCTGGACCCGGCCTACAAGACGAAGCTGACGTTCGACGGGCGCGACGTCGAGCGCGTCCTCGCGGCGAGGGAGTCGTTCACGGCCTCGTTACCCCCCGGGGAACCGCAAAAAACGGAATAGATGGGCCATGTCTTGCATCCTTCGCGGCGAGGTCGCTACACTCCGAATTACACCGCTGGTCACGCGTTCGCTGAGCTTCGACCTCAATCATTGTCCCCCCGATCCCACGTGATCGGACCGTGAGCGCGAGCGGACCGCCCATGTGGAAGCTGGTCATCGAGGACGACGAAGGCAAGCGCACCGTCGTGCCTCTCACGCGAGGCGAATACTCGATCGGGCGCCGCGAAGGGAACGTCATCCGCTTGACCGAGCGCAACGTCTCCCGCGAGCACGCACGCTTGTGCAGAAAGAGCGGGAACGCCGACAAGGCGGACTACATGGTCGAAGACCTGACCAGCTTCAATGGGGTCTTCGTCAACGGGCTTCGGATCACCCACGCCCACGACCTGGCCCACGGAGACCTGGTCCAGATCGGCGACTATCGGATGGTCGTCCAGGACGAGTCGAACGCCGACGCCGGGAAAACGGCTTCCGGCTCGGAGTGGAAGCATACCGCTCCGAGCGCTCCTCAGGCGCGTGGAGCCGATTTGCTCGATCGTCCGAACCGACTCGTCATGCTGGCCGGGCCGACGCCTGGGGCCGAGTTTCCGCTCGATCGCGAGAGGATGACGATCGGGCGCGCCGAAGACGCCGCGATCTCGGTCAATCACAACTCCGTATCGCGCCTTCATTGCGAAGTGCACGCGCTGGGCGACGGCCGGTTCGAGATCGTCGACAAGGGCTCGAGCAACGGGGTCCGGGTCAATGGAGCCGACCTCCGTCGGGGCATCATCGAGCCCGGCGACCTCATCGAGCTCGGCGACGTCCGATTGAAGTTCGTGGGGGCCGGACAAATTTTCCGTCCCGCGGAGGGTCAGCCGCTCGCGGTCATCGCCGATCGAGCCACCGGCACTGCGCTGCGCGGACGCCGTGGCGTTCGTGCGCTGCCGATCGCCCTATTCACCGTCGTCGTGGCCGCTGGCGCCGTCGGAGCATGGCTTTCGGCACGACCCCGGATGCGGGCCACGGCGCCGCCTGCTGGGCCGTCGTCCCCCGAGCAGACCGCGCTGGCCGAAGCCGCCAGGCTATGCCGGTCGGGCGACTGCGAGGAAGCCCATGCAAGGATCGACGTGGCCATCCCCGAGGGTTCGCGCTGGCGCGAAACCCTGGAGTTCAAGCAGATCGAGAGCGGATGGGCCGAATCGCTGATGCATCGTGCCGACGCGACCAGCGACGTGGCGGCCAAGAGAGCGCTTTACCAGAGGGTCGCGCAGACGATTGCGGTCGATGCCTTCCACCGGAAGACGGCAGCCGATCGCCTCCAGCAGCTCGACACGAGCCTCGCGGCGACACCTCCGACCAACGCCCTCGAGCTTCCGGTCGCATCCTCGGCGCCTTCGACATCCAACCCGGTCCGTCAGCGAGAGGACGGCGGCGCGATCTCGATGCGCTCCGAATCGGGTCGCAAGATCGCGGCCGCCACCGCCGCAGCCGGAGCGGGCGCTTCGGATCCAGTCATTTCCACGGGATCCACGGGCTCGACCCCGGCCCCGTCCACTCCCTCCGTCAGCGCGGAAGAACGAGAACGGCAGCTGGCCCTCCAAGGAACGCCGGACGCGAGATGGACCCTCAAGCAGCAGCTCGAGTCTCGGGTTTACGGGGGCAAGGCGTCGGATGCCGAGATTCGCCTCCTCATCAGCACGTGCAAGGATCTCGGTGACAAGGGCTGCGTTCAGCAAGCCCGCGCCGTCCTCAGCCAAAGATCACAGTAAGCCGGCGCCAGGACGCACGATTCAAGGAACCGGATCGGGCGACGCGCCGTGCTGCGTTGCGTTCGGGCACCCCAGCTCGACCCCGGTCGGACCATCCTGTGTCTTGACGATTTTGAATTCGACCCGTCGGTTCTGTTCCCATGCCTGCTCGTTGTGCCCCGGATCGAGAGGACAAAACTCACCGTAACCCTTGCTCCTGAGGCGCGACCGCTCGATTCCACGCGCAATGAGGGCGCGAACCACGGAATTCACTCGGTCCTGCGTGAGCCTCAGATTGTAGTCGTCGTTGCCCCGCTCGTCGGCGTGCCCAGCCACCTCGAGGAGCACGAACTCGGGATGGTGGGCGAGCGTCGTGCCGACCGCATCGAGAATCTTGTCCGAGGCGGGCAGGATCTCCGCGGAGTTGTACGCGAACTGGATCTTCTCCAGGATGACGATGCTGTTGTCCTGGATGATGACGCTTCCCCGATCGGGACAGCCGTCCTCGTCCTGGAAGCCGTTGTAGGTCTCCGGCTCGTTCGGACATTTGTCCTTGATGTCCGGAATGCCGTCGTGATCGTTGTCCGGATCGGGGCACCCGTCCTGATCTTGAAAGCCGTCCTTGTCCTCCGGGTCGTTCGGACACTTGTCCATCTTGTCCGGAATGCCGTCGTTGTCGTTGTCCGGATCGGGGCACCCGTCCTGATCTTGAAAGCCGTCGCGGTCTTCGGGCTCGTCGGGGCACTTGTCTTTCGAGTCCGGAATGCCGTCGCCGTCCCGATCGCCGTCCTTGGACTCGGGGCAGCCGTCCGCGTCCTGATAGCCGTCGCGGTCTTCCGGTACGTTGGGGCAGCGATCGTCCACGTCGGGGATGCCATCGTTGTCGTTGTCGGGGTCAGGGCAGCCGTCCTCGTCTTGAAACCCGTCGAAGTCCTCCGGGTCGTCCGGGCACTTGTCGACGTCGTCCTTGATGCCGTCGCCGTCGCGATCGCCGATCGAAGGTTCGAACACGAAACCCAGAAAAACGCGCTCGTCGGCGGTTTCGAAGCCGCCCGTGTACCGAGTCCCACCGCCCAGCATCAGGTACGAATTGCGTTCCACGAAGACCTTGATGCCCCCGACGACCTCGTTGCTCGGCCGCACGTAATCGCCGGCGGCGCTCGTCAGGAGGTAAGTGCCGTAGGTCTCGGCCACGAGGTCGAGCGGCTCCAGAACACGCAGGCTCACTCCTCCGCCGTACGTGACGAGATTGCCGTCCGCGAAGGTGCCCCCACGGAGCGGCAACGTCGTTGCGCTGGCGGAATGACCGCGGTAGCCCGCGTTCACGGCGATCCGCAGCTGGCCGACGGATCCGAAGCGCTTTTCCAACATCAGCATCGGCCAGTAGAAGAAGCCCGGATCAGCCGCCGCGTTGGCCGCCGCCCCTCCGAAGCCGTCGCCGAGCTGTAGTCCGATCGCGGTGCCGAAACCCCTTTCCACGCGGGTGATCCGCCACTTCGCATGCGCGGCGATGAACCCGGGCCCCTGAAACGCAAGCTGCTGCGTGCTCCAGTCGTTTGCGTAGATCGGGTTCGACTGGGCTCCGCCCGAAAGGAGATCGATCGGGAGGTCGATTCCGATCTCCAGCTGATTCAGAATGCCGAAGTTGCCCTGCAGCGTCCCCTGGAACGAATGGTCGATGAGCTGGCCGCCGACGGGGGTGCGCAGCAGCGCGTGCCCATAGTCCATCACGAGGCCGAGACTGAACTCGTTGGCTCCGAGGACGTCGCTGCCATTGACCGAGAAGAGGCCCTTGGAGTCCATCGCGGGACGAAAGAGATGCGTGTCGAACCCGTTGCCACTGGTCACCGCGTTTGGCGTCGATTGCGCGCTCGCCTGTGCCGCGCCAAGGAGCAAGGTGGCGGCGCAGGCGGCTCCGAGGGCAACGCACCGCAGAGCATGCCCCACCGGCCGCGCGAAGCCGGCAGGCCCGAAGGCGAGCGCGACCAGTCTGCGCACGATCCACCTCGCGATCATTCCAGTGCGCCCTCGCGCTCGAGCTCGTCCGCGGATGCGACTCTTCTCCAAGCAAAGGGGACGTTATCACAGCGGACCCGGCCGCCGGACGGCAAGCGGCGCCGTAACGTTCCGGGTCCGGGTTGCCCGGCTCGAGGTGAGACTCTGCTACGCTCAGCAGCCGTACAGGTGCTCTTTCCTCAGCCGCGCGCGCACTCTGCCGCTACCCCCGGGCACTTGCTTGCGCGCCTCGTCGCGCTGTTCGTTCGACCGAGCTCGACCGGAGCGCTAGGTGCGGTTCTGCTGGGTGCGGCGTTGCTGTGGCCGGGCCGCGCCCACGCCGACGGTGCGTCGGTCGAGACCACGTGGACGATGACCCCGCTCAAGGAGACGTTCACCGTCCAGCAGTGGAGCGGACCCTGCGGTCCGCCTCCCGTGTCGGGCGCGATTCAGCCGGGTGGGCCCGCGACGGTCAGCATCGATTACGGCGAGCTCGTCATCGTGAGCGGCCACAAGTCGCTTCGATCGGACCAATGCATCGATCCCCTGCCTACGCTCACGGCGCAGACCCACTCGAACGATGGTCGTACGTGGCGCACCCGGTGTACGACCCCGCCGAGCGACCCAAGGCACGCGGTAATCAACGCAGCGTACTTTCGCAACGCCGACGACTTCATCTCCCTGGCCGAAACAGGCCGGTACGAGTTCACAGTCCAGGGCGCCCGCTGCATCGCGGACGTGACTCGCGAGGCGTCGCTCACACGGCAGTCACTCACGGCCGGCCCACCCGCTGCGGAAAGCCCCTCGTCCGTTGCCCGAGCTGCGCCGAGCGCGAGCACACTGCCCGGCGCACCGTGTGCAGCGCCCGGAGACGCTGCACGGCTCGAGGTGAGACCTTCGCGCAAGCTTCTGCGTTTCGGCGAAAGCTACCGCTTCCGGGCCATCGTGGTCGACGCAAACGGCTGCCCGACCACGACACCCATCCAGTGGTCGATCACCGCGGTCCACTCCAAAGAGACGAGCGGCACGGTCTTTCGTCCATCCATCGACGAGAGCGGGATGCTCGACGTGCCGGTCGCCATGGCGACGGAAGTCAAGCTCGATGTCGTCGCGACAGCGGCGGGACACAGCGCGCAAGCCTCGGTGGAAGTCACCTCGCCCTCCAGTTACGAGCAACTCCTCGCCCAGTCCGGGCTGGACTCGAACGGCGAACGAAACGAACCGGCGGTGGCGCTGCTCGCCACGAGCTCGCTGGGTGCCGCGGACGCGCGCGCCCAGGACGGAGCCCGACACCGGCGGGCGCTGTTTCTGGCGATCATCGTAGGGCTTGCGCTCGCGCTGGCGATCGTCGGGATGTTCAGCGGCCTTCGCATGCGCAAGGTCCGCGCGGCCGAGAGAGCCGCGCGAGCCCGTCACGCGGAAAAAATGCGCGAATACGAGCGTCAGAAGAAAGAACGCGAAGATCGCCACGCGAGCGAGATGAGGGCCCATCTGGAGAGCGTCGCTCGGGCAGGACAGATGACAGGTCAGATGACGCTGGACGCGACGGCCGCGAACGCGGCGCTGCTGGGGTCCTTCGTGTGCCCGTCGTGTCACAGAGAGTTCGGCGCCGGCTCCACCGTTTGCCCGTTCGATTCGAGCGTGCTCGTCGCGGCCAGCAGCCGCGATCTCCTCGGCGCGGATACCAGCGGAGGCATTTGTCCTACCTGCTCGCGGGGTTACGATGCCGGCGTACTTCACTGTCCGCACGATGGCGAGGAGCTCGTTCCCCGGGGGAGGGTCGACGCACCCGCGGCCCTCGCCCCCCGAGGCAAAATCTGCCCGACTTGTGGCGAACGGTTCGAGGGCAACGCGGCGTTTTGCGGAAAGGACGGGACACAGCTCGTCTTGTTGAACTGAAGCGATCTTGCTCCGATCGCGCGATTCGGCAGACGATGATCTGCGAGACGCAATGACGTAAGCTAGGGCGTCCGATGAAGATTTCGTGCCAGTCGTGTCAGGCCAAGTACACGATCGCAGACGACAAAGTCCTCGGAAAAATCGTCAAGATCCGCTGTAAGAAATGCGCAGCGACGATCGTCGTGAACGGAACCAGCCCGGCGGTCGGTTCGGCGCCGGGCGATGGGGCGGACGCCGCCCAGGATGACACGTCCGGAGAGTGGACGGTCAACGTCAGCGACGGCGATCAGCGAACGATGACCGACGCGGAGGTCGCGGCAGCCTATCGATCGGGGTTCGTCAACGACGAGACGCTCTGCTGGCGCGACGGGATGGCCGATTGGGCTGCTCTGCGCGAAATTCCCGAGCTCCACGCCGCGTGCAGCGGGGTCGCCGGGGGCACCGCGCGCGGCCTGCAGGGGGCTTCCGCCGCGGAGCTCGCTTCGTCGGGTGCCCAGGCTCCCGCTACGGCCTCGGCGGCACAGCCCTCCGCTGCGGGCGATGGTCCTGGAATCGACATCCCCCGGGCAGCGGCCGCTGCCTCGGCTGCCGCTGCGCCGACGGCGGCTCGCCGGGCCGGCGGGGGGCGCGCGCCGATCGCCGATCTGTTCGGAGGCGTCGCCCAGGCGGGTGGCGAAGACGACGTGATGACGAGTGCGCCCGCGAAGGTTCCGCAGGCCGACGAATCACAGGATCCCCAAAAACTCACGGGAGCGCGCAACGAGAACAGCGTTCTTTTTTCACTGTCGGCGCTGACCGGCAAGAGCGAGCCGCCGCCGAGGAGCCCGGATTCGGAAGCCTCCGGATTGATCGACATCCGCCAGCTGAGCGCTCAATTCGGCGACGACGACGGGAAAAAGAAGAGCAGCCGCGTCGACGACATCATGAATCTTTCCGGCGGAGGTTTCGCCTCGGTGCTCACCGCGCCGGTTCTTTCGGCGCCGACCATCGAGCCGTACGCCGAGGGCCGGCCTGGGGCGGCGGCCAGCCTCGCACCGGGAGCGGGACGGAGCAAAGGTCTGATTTTCCTGGCGCTGGGCGTCGGTGCGCTCGTCATCGTGGGTGCCGTCGGGGGCGCGATGAGCATCATGCACAAAGGCACCGATGCCGCGGCCAGTGCGAGCGGAGTGCCCTCGGCACCGCGAGCGACGTCGAGTGCCGCCCCCGACGACTCGGCATCCGCGGCAACCGCACAGTCCGCCGTGGCCCAAGCCGAGTCGGCGAGCGCAGCGCCAACGCCTGCCGCCGGGGCCGCGCCCAGTGCTTCGAATGCCGAGCCGTCCGCGAGCGGCGCCGCCGCGGCAGGCTCTCCGGCCCAGGCGCCCGACACCCGGACGGCGAAGAACGCGTCCGCTCCCTCCAAGGAGGCCGCAGCCAAGACTGCGCCCGCGACGACGGAATCGGATCAGCCGTTCAACATGGGCGAAGCCAAGGCAAAGTTGGGCGCAGCAGCGGAAGGCGTCCAGTCCTGCAAAAGGGGCGACGTGACGGGAACGGGCCACGTCGTCATCACCTTCGCTCCGGGCGGCACGGTCCAATCGGCTGCCATCGAGGGCGCGCCTTTCGAGGGAACGGCGGCGGGAGCGTGCGTTGCAGCGCACTTTCGCGCGGTCCGCGTCCCGGCATTCAGCGGCAGCCCGTTCAAAGTGCGCAAGAGCTTCACGATCAATTGACCCGCGGCGTCTGCGCACTACGATCCGTCGATGCTTTCGTCGTTGTTCGTCGGCTTGGCCCTGTTCGCCGCATTCTTGCTGGGCCTGCGCGCGGGCATCGCGCTCGGATCGCGGTGGGAGCGCTGGCGTCGACGGGGGTAGAGGCACGAGCCGACTGGCACTTCAGGGCAGTCCCGACGTGAAGAGCTCGACCGCCCAGACATCGCCGCGCTCGTCTCGCACGGCGGCGGCGCCGAAGCGATCGAAGTCGGAGCGCAGCATGTTGCTCCGGTGCGAAGGGCTGCACCACATCGCCCGGTGCGCGAGGGCCACGCTCGGAGCGTGTGCAACGTTCTCCCCGACGTCGCGCGGCTCGAGCCCCACTGCACGCAGACGATTGATCGGATCGCCGTCTCCCACGTCATGACCGAGCCGGCGTGCTCGCGCCATTCGCCACGCGTGCTGTGTCGCGAGCTCACGCAAACGCTCGTCGCCCGCCAGAGCGTGAGCTCCCGCAGAAGCGCGCGCAGCTTGCAGCATCCCTCCGAGCACGTCGTCGTCGGCACGAGCCTGCGCGAGCTCCTCGCCCGGAGCCACCGCATCGGGCGGCGACGCGGGCGGCTGTGTCTCTGCGAACACGCTCGTTTCGAGAACGGGGCGCGGACCATCGCGCAAATCGGCCAGCACCTGGACGGCGAACTCTCCACGCCGATCGGGGGAGAACCGTGCACGGAGGGTCTCGCCGTCGAACGAGGTGAGCAGCGAACGGGGCACTCCGCTCGGGCCGAGCACGAGGACTCTGCCGCCCCGGGCGGGAGCTCGCAACCTGGCTTCGAGGGTCACCCACTGGCCCATCCGCACCCGCGTCGGCACCGGAACGACAAGATCGGCCACCGCGTCGACAACCACCACCACCAGCACGCGCAGATCGCCCTCGCCGCGTCCCGCCGCGGCGCCGCATCTCCGCTGCGGGCCTGCGGATTCGGTCGCCAGCCACTCCTCCAGGCGTTGGAGCGCGGTCGGGTCGGACATCCCGCGGGCGCTCGCTGCCCACGCGCGGGCCCAAGGGTGCGGCTCCCCCGACGCGCGCTGCGCAAATGCGATCTCGTCGAGCTCCGGCATCGCCGAGCCACCGAGCTTGCGAGCGGCGATCCAGCGTGCGGTCGACTGAAGTCCAGCGTCGGCTGCCCCGCAGCGGCGAAGCGCCGCACGCTCGAGCGTTCCGAGCTGGGCCTCGTCCACCGGGACGGGAGAGGACGCTGCCGCTGCCCACCCCACCCCTCCGTTCGACCCCGCGTCGGCGACGGTCCGCCGCGAAGCCGACGCGAGGGCCACGGCGACGAGTGCTAGAGCGGTTCTCGCTCCAGACGCCCGCCCGCGCTTGCTTCGCTCGCTCCCGGACTCCGCTCCCGCGGCATCCCTCAGCGCGGTTTCGGTCGGCGACATCGATCTCAAGAAAAACCGCGCTAGGGAGACGAACCGTCGTTGCCGCTTTCGCCCCGGTCGGAGCCCGACTGCAGGATCTTGAATTCCACGCGTCGATTCTCGGCGCGGCCCACGTCGGTGTCATTGTCGGCAATCGGACGCGTGAGCCCGTATCCTTCGCTTTCGAGCCGATCGGCGGCGACGCCGTGATCGACGAGCCACTGCCGGACGCTCGCGGCGCGCCGCTTCGACAGATCCAGGTTGTAGGCGGCATTGCCTCGGTTGTCGGTATGTCCCTCGATCCGCAGCCTCTTGATGTCGGAGTTCGCCTGGAGCAAGAGCACGATCTCCTGAAGCATCGGAAAGCTGTCGGGCAGGATCGTGGCCGAGGCCGTCTGGAAGTGCACTTGCTGGAGAACCCGAACGCTCGACCCCTCGAGCTTGATGAACTTGGGACAACCGTTCTTCTTCGGATCGGGATCGGCCTGACCGGGCTCCTTCGGGCACGCGTCTTTGACGTCCGGGATGCCATCGCGATCGGCGTCCGTCTCAGGACACCCGTCGGCGTCCTGCACTCCATCCTTGTCCTCGGGCTCGTCGGGGCACTTGTCGAACTTGTCGGGGATGCCGTCGCCGTCGCGGTCGGTCGTCGGACATCCATCGTTCGGATCCGGATCCTTGTGGTCCTCCGGCTCGTTCGGGCACGCGTCGACGTCGTCCGGAATCCCGTCGCCGTCGGTATCTTTCATCGACGTCCGGATGCTCGCGCGAACGCGCGACTCCGGAGAAGGTTCGGGCGGGCCCTCCAGGGGCAAATCCATGCCGATGAGAGCCACGAGGCGAAAGTCGGGCGCTCCGTATCCGCTCGACAGACGCGTGCCTACGCTGGCGCCCGCATACCACTTGCTTTTGCCGAAAAAGGACGGGAGGCGCATCCTCGCCTCCCCGTTCCACTCGATCGGCGTGTTGCGCGCGGTGAAGATCGTGTTGCCCACGACCGAGTCGTTCTTGAGGCCCGTCTGCCCGAAGATCGTGAGACCCAGCCGGAAGCGCTGAAAAAATAGCGGCATGAGCGCACCAACCGCCCACCTCCACTCGTCGCCAACACCGAGGCCGCTCGGCGGGCCGTTGTGTCCTACCGGATCATTGATCGAGTTGTCGTGGCGGATCGCGATCCCCGTATTCGCGACGAACGTGAGCGGAAGGGGCAGGCGCGGCGGAGTCCACTCCCCCGTGACCATGGGCAGCCATTCGAACTGTGATCCGTCCCCGCCGAAGTTGGTCGAGGATCCTGCACCCGTCGGAGCGTAGAGGCTCAGCTGCACGCCCAGAGCGGCGCTGTCGGTCTTGTAAACGACGACACGAGCGTCGAAGCGGGTATCTCCGACGGCCGGTCCAGTGGTCGAAAACGAGGTAGGTGCCGAGTTCGCCGCGAAGATGCCAATCGGGTAATTCGGCTGATGACCCGCCTCGATCCATGCCGCCGGAAAGGTGGCCCCGAAGATGACCCTGTCGAATACCTCGAAGCCGGCGGATAGATACGTCGAGATCTGGGTGCTGATGACGTTGGTCGACGAAGACTGGAGCGCCAGGGCATTCGTCGTGATGTTGCTCGTGCGAAGCGGGTTGGCGGAATAGCCGAGGCCGAGCTGGGCGTAGAATGTCGGCTTTTCCTCGGCCACGGGGCGGAAGAGAACGACGCCGTCGTCCGGCGCGCCCGGGACTTCCAAGCGATCGAGGTGAAACGTCTGTTGCTGCGCGGATGCAGCGGACGAAACCATAGTCGCCCCGATCCCTGCGACCGCGGCCACGGCGAGCCGGGGGGCCCGCGAGCGCCACTCTCCGCCGCGCAACGATCTCGGCCGCACGTAGAAGACAATAGATCAGCGCGCATGGTCCTCGCGCAAAGAAAGAGGCGCCGCGACTCGACCGCGGGCCCTTCGGCTCCTCCCTTGGCCGGCGCAAACCCATCTTTCCGGGAAGGACGGGAAGCGCAAGCCACACACGAAGGGCGGCTGCATGCGCGACGCCCCCCATGCAGCCACCGGGGTATGCGGGAGTCGGTGCGCGGAAGTCCAGGGGTCGAGCGGCCTCGCCGCGAAGCGGCCCCGACGGCGGCCCCGGCGCGGCCGCGCCACCCGGCACGCCGCTGCGAGGCAGCTTGACCGGCGGGTATCGAGATGCTTTGCTGCGCCGTCCCAGCGGGGCCTCGGATGAAGCGCACCTATCAGCCACACAACATTCGCCGCGCCCGCACCCACGGGTTCCGGGCCCGCATGGCCACCCGCGGCGGCCGCCGCGTGCTGGCGAACCGCAGACGCAAGGGGCGGCGGCGCCTAGTCCCGGCGATTTACAAGAAGTAGGCGCAAGGCCGCCTGCCTTTCGTCCGCCGGCGTTGATGACTCTCGGTTTCGGCCGGCCCCGCAGGCTCCGAGCCCATGGGGAGTTCATGCGAGGTCAGCGCCTCGGAAGGCGCGTGGGGACGCCCCATTTCGTTCTACTCGTCTCGGCTCAGCCGAACGAGGCGAAACCCCCGGCGACGCCACGGCTCGGCCTCGTCGTGAGCCGAAAAATCGGGACCGCGGTCTGCCGCAACCGCATCAAGCGCATCTGTCGCGAATGCTTCCGGACCTGGCCCGACCTGCTTCCGCCCGGGACCGACCTGATTGCGATCGCCAAGCCTGGCGCCCAAGAGCTCAAGCTAGCCCACGTACGAGACGAGTGGCTCTCGGTGCATCGCTTGCTAGTGCGGCGCGCTACGGAAGCGCTGGCGCAGTTCCGCCGCTCGGAGCATCTTCGGGGCAGCCCGGTGCCCTCCCAGCCGAGGGTCACCGGGGAAGGAACGAAGTAGCGTCGGAATGTCCGGAAATCGCAAAACTGAATGGGCCGCGCGCGCGACGATCGCGCTCTTGCGCGTCTATCGGATGACACTTTCGCGGTGTCTGGGCCGGATCTGCCGGTTCGAGCCCTCGTGCTCGACGTACGCCATCGCCTGCCTCGAAGGGCACGGATTCTTCCGGGGCGGCTTGCTTTCGCTCCGGCGCGTGTGTAAGTGCCACCCGTTTCACCCAGGCGGGCTCGACCTCCCTCCCCCGCCGCGGTTCGCCGCGAGCCACTCCCCTTTGCCAGCGCTACCGGCCCGCGCGGACTCGTAGGCGGCGGACTCTGGATTTCATGGATCGCAATTCGGTACTGCGCTGGATTCTCTATGCCGCCCTCGGGCTCGCCGTTTACTGGCTCCTGGTCGGCCGAAAATCAGCGATACAGACTCAAGACTTTCCGACGCCGTCGTACGTCGACGCTCCCGGGTTTGCGCCCGACGTCATCGATGTCGTACCGGGCAAGCCG
>DASPUY010000275.1:0-26085 GCA_035622655.1 Polyangiaceae bacterium | reverse complement strand
CTGAACCTGATCCTCGACACCGAGAGACCCCCAGTGCGACAGTCTGTAATCCATGTCCGCCCTCATCCCAAGGCCGGCTCCGATGACTTCTTCGAGCGAGCAACCCGGGCCGACGTTGCCCATGCCCTGGGTGTAGCCCGTACCGATTGGGCTCGAGCGCATCGTGATATGTCGAGCACGACAGAACCTCGCTTTCAACCGGATTGCGCGGAGCGCGATCGCGTGAGTGACGGCAGCGGACGTGCCATCGCTCACAACCCTCCGAAGCGCGCGAGCCGCGTGCGTGCGACCGCAAACCCGGAGCGGCGCGGCATCCACGCCAGCGCTGAACGAGGCATTCGTCCCTCGTGGAGCGATGATCGCCACCGGCCTCGTCCTCTACTGCTCCTCGAGCCCGTGCTCCTCGAGCCCGTGCTCCTCGAGCCCGTGAGCTTTTCGCCGTTGCCGTATGCAGCCGCACTGAAGTACGGTTTCACTGATGGTTGCTGCCCCGGCTGTCGAAGACGGGACATGGGGTCGGGCGAGGCGATGGGAGGGCGGATGATGTCGGGACGTTGCGCCTGACGACGAAGGGGTAGAGGTACCTCTGCGAGGTTGCGGTCGTCGACACGCACGAACGGCAGTTTCTGGCCCCACAGCCACGGAGTGGTTGGCGGGACGCAGAACGCCGTGCCCCCCGCTTGCCAAGTGCCCTACTCCGGTGCGGTCCCTGCGACGCCGCACCTTCACGGTGCAGAAGTCCCGTCGCAGTTCGATGGCAATCCCGATTCCTGGTTCACCCCGGGAGCCATGATCAAGGGGCCGGGATTCGTCACCACGAGCTACACTCCCCGCCCGTCGGCACACCTGGACCGCCGATCTGGCAGATCGGCTCCGACGGCGGATTTCTCAATGCACCGGTCAACGTCGATCTCATCACGGCGGGGGTTCCGTTCAGCGGGGACCCCAACTCGCCTCACCTCTTCATGGCCCCAGCCGAGCGTTCCGACGTCATCGTCGACTTCAGCGGACAGACGGGAAAACGGTTCGTCTTGACCAATACCGCCGTCACCCCTTACCCCGGGGGAGGCGTCTTCAACGCGACGCCCGATGGCACGCTCGAAACACTGCCGCCTCCCGCCCAGCAGGGCGCGGCAGCGGGGGACGCGAATGGGCCCTACGAGCTCACCGATCAGATCATGGAGTTCCGCGTGGACCTCTCGCTCGAGGGAGGCACCGACACATCGTACAACCCGGCGGCCACCACGCCCCCGGCGCTTCGGGCCACGCCCATCGTGGACATCAAGCCCGCCGACAATCCGACCCTTCCCGTGGACGCACATCGGCAGCTCATCCTCGACGAGGTGGAGGACGTGACGACGGGGCTACCGGTGGAGGTCGTCATCGAGAACGCCCACTGGAGCGGTCCGCGCGAAGGAAGCAGCACGGTGATCCAGGATTCGGTCTCGAACGGCGACGGCGTCAACACATCCACCTGGTGCAGTTCCAGATCATCGACAGCCAGCCGCTGTTCTCCGAAGGCGACCTTTGTCCTCACGTAGCGGCGACGCCTGCGGATCCGTTGCCCATTTCGGGGGTCGTTGCGGGGCAGTTCGGTCCCGACGGGGACTACATGGCGAACTTCAATGGCCCCTCGTACCGCGAGGCGTGGGACGCGCTGTTCCCAGGCGGCACGTTCAACGGGTTCACCTTCGCGCCTGGAACCTTCATCCCCGGTTACGGGCCGCCGCTTGCCTATCTCACGCCGAACGACGACGGCGCGATCGGCGGCAACCTCGCGTTCGGCTCGACGACTCCGTACCCAACCAACGCGGCGTCGTACTTCGCGGGCCCCGCGGTCGCGCCTCAGCCGCGCGATCGGGGCTGGAAAGACACGGCCAAGATGTTCCCCTGCGCCGTCACGCGGATCGCGGTCCGCTGGACGCCGCAGGACCTGGTCGCCGGCAGCACCCATGTCGGAACCAACTACTTCCCGTTCGATCCGACGACGGGGGGCCCGGGCTACGTCTGGCACTGCCACATCCTCGACCACGAGGACAACGAGATGATGCGCCCGATCGTCGTATCGCCGTAATCGCAGGCCCGCCGGTGCCGGTTCGCTTGGCTCGTTTTTGCGCCGGGTGACGCGAGAGCCGCCCCCCGGGGTCAGCGTCGGTGCTCCCGCCGTTCTTCTTCGTCGGCTGTAAGCCTTGCCCACGGCACCGCCCGAAGCCGCTCGATCGGGATGGGCTCACCGCTCAGCTCGCTCAGGCCGTAGGTGCCGTGGGCCATTTTCGCGAGCGCGTGATCGACCTCGGCGAGCAACGCGCGTTCGTGGGTGGCCAACCCGAGTAGCTCGAGCTCGTCAGTCGCTCGAGACGCGGCATCCATCGGATCGCCCACCGACGGATCGGGGTGCGTGCCGGCCGACAGATTGGCATCGTGTGCGCGCACGAGCTCCGCACGTTTCGCGTCCAGCATCGCGCGAAGGGCCTTGCGGTCCGCGTCACGCAGCTCGTTCGTTCGATGGGGCATCGCGACACCTCTCGCAGGGCGCATAAGGCCGCCCCGCGGCGACGGCAAGGCCAAACCGCGTGCGTGGGCATCGGCTAGAATCGCCGCCTGTGAGCACGACAGCAACGCAACCCCAGGCACTCGGTACGACCCCAGCAATCGCCCAGGCGATCGGCACGGCCGCCGCGGCAGGGCTCCGACCATCGAGCCACGCCGAGGCCATGGCGGCGCTCCGAAAGCATTATGCATTCGGATCGCTCGACGTGTCGGGCGCGGAGCACGCCCTGTACGAGCGCCACCTGCTCTTCGACAACGTCGAGGATCCGACGGTCGCAGGAGCCCGTGAGCATTTCGAGGCTCTCGCGCGTTCGGTGCGTGATCTGCTCGCGCAGAGGTGGATCCGCAGCGACCGCACCTACGCCGAGAAAAACCCGAAACGGGTCTACTACCTGTCGATGGAGTTTTTGATCGGTCGGTCGCTCGCGAACAACGTGACGAACCTGATGCTCGATCCGGTCGTCGCCGAGGCGGTGAGCAACAAGAACCTCGATTGGCTCGCGCTGCTCGAACAAGAGCCCGACGCCGGGCTCGGCAACGGCGGACTGGGACGGCTGGCGGCCTGCTTTCTCGACTCGATGGCGACGATGCAGCTACCCGCGATGGGGTACGGACTGCGCTACGAGTACGGGATTTTCAAACAAAACATCCGCGACGGCTGGCAGGAGGAACTCCCGGACAACTGGCTGGCCCATCGCGACCCGTGGGAGGTCCCGAGGCCTCACGAGGCGGTCGAGATCTCGCTGCCGTGCGCGATCGACGTGCGCGAGGGCGTGGTCCACGCGATTCCGGGCCGTCCCTCGCGCCTGATGGGGGTGCCGTTCGATCGCCCGGTCGTCGGCTACGGGGGCAAGACGATCAACACGCTCCGACTCTGGGCCGCGCGCGCGCCCGGCTCGTTCGATTTCGAGCTGTTCAGTCATGGCGACTTCGTGGGGGCCGTGGCCGACAGCCTCAAAGCCGAGACGCTGACGCGCGTCCTGTACCCCGACGACTCCACCAGCAGGGGCCGGATGTTGCGGTTTTTGCAGGAGTACTTCCTCGTCGCGTGCTCGCTGGCGGATCTCGTGCGACGGCTGCGGCGAAGCGGATCCGATTGGAATGCGCTGCCGGGGGAAGTAGCGATTCAACTCAACGACACGCACCCCGCGCTCGCGGTTCCGGAGCTCATGCGAATCTTGCTCGACGACGCACACCTCGAGTGGAACGCGGCGTGGGACCTGACGCAGAGGACGCTCGCCTATACGAACCACACTCTTTTGCCCGAAGCCCTCGAGAAGTGGCCACTGGAGTGGTTCGAGACCATGCTGCCTCGACACCTCGAGATCATCTACGGCATCAACGAGCGGTTCATCGACTCGGTGCGAGTGCGATTTCCCGCGGATCCCGGGCGTCCTCGACGAGTGAGCCTGATCGAGGAGGGGCCGACCAAGCACGTGCGCATGGCGAACCTGGCCATCGTCGGCTCGCACAGCACGAACGGCGTCTCGGCCATCCATACGGAGCTTCTGCGCACCACCACCGTCAAGGACCTGGCGGAGTGCTTCCCGGACCGCTTCAACAACAAGACCAACGGCGTGACGCCCCGCCGTTGGCTTCTCCTGGCCAATCCGTCCCTGTCGCGGCTCGTGACCGAGGCCATCGGTGACCGCTGGGTGACCGATCTCGGCGAGCTCGCGCGCCTCAAGCCGCTGGCCGAGGACCGGTCGCTGCGCAATCGCTTTCACCTGGCGAAGCTCGAGGCCAAGTCGCGCTTCGCGCAGTGGCTGCAGACGACGTCGGGGCAGAGCGTCGACACCCATTCCATCTTCGACTGTCACATCAAGCGCATCCACGAATACAAGCGACAACTGCTCAACGTGCTCCGCATCGTCGTGCTCTACAACCGGCTGCGCAACAATCCGAGCCTCGACCTGGCGCCGAGGACGTTCTTCTTCGCCGGCAAGGCGGCGCCGGCTTACACGCTCGCAAAGCTCATCATCAAGCTCATCGAGAACGTCGCCGGCACGATCGACGCGGATCCGGCGGTGCGCGGTCGACTGAGAGTCCTCTTCCTTCCGGAATACGACGTTTCGCTTGCCGAGCGGCTGATTCCCGCCAGCGACGTATCCAACCAGATCTCGACCGCAGGATACGAGGCGAGCGGAACGAGCAACATGAAATTCATGATGAACGGAGCATTGACGCTGGGCACCCGCGACGGGGCTACGATCGAGATGGCCAAGGAGGCCGGCGAGGAGAACTTCTTCCTCTTCGGCCTGACGGCGCAGCAGGTCAGCGGGAGCCGCGGCTGGTACGATCCACGCTGGCACTACGAGCATGACCGGGAAACACGCGAGGCAATCGATCTGCTGTTCTCCGACCATTTCAGCCGCTACGAGCTCGGAACCTTGCTCCCGGTGCGCGACGCCCTGCTGACCAACGGGGATTACTACATGCACCTCGCGGATTTGAAGTCGTACCTCGAAGCCGACCAGCGGCTACGCGACACGTACGCCGATCCGGACGCGTGGGCCCGCAAGGCCATTCTGAACGTCGCCGGATCGGGGAGATTCTCCAGCGACCGGACCATCGGCGAATACGCAAATGAGATATGGCACGTCGGTCCGTGTCCGATCGCGTAGCCTGGTGGCGATCGCTCGATGCCGAATCCATCCGGGACCGCGCCGTCGAACGGGAGCGAACGACCCCAGGCCCCGGGCGGCCGTGCGGACGCGACGCCGGGACGAGCCCGCGTCTCGGCCAACGAGCGGCCTCTCGTCGTCTCGTATCTGACGCTGCGAAAATCGGTCGGCTGTCTCGGCATCGCGTTTCCGGTGATCCTGCCCCTGGGATGCAGGGCCTCCGGTGGCTGCGTCGGCCTCGAGAGCTCGCTGAGCGAGTACTACGGCACCGACATGCGCGACGTCTTCGTCGGAGTCTTGTTCGCGATCGGGCTCTTTCTGTTCGCGTACAGGGGCTATTCGTCGAGGGACGAGATCGCCGGGAAACTCGCGTCCGGGTTTGCGGTCGGCGTGGCGCTCTTTCCGGTCACGAGCCCGTTCCCCGCGATCCGCGACACGCACTACGCTTCTGCGGCGTCATTCTTCCTCACGCTGTCGTATTTCTCGCTTGTCTTGTTCACGAGGACGGACCAGGCGAAACCGGCTCGTCGAAAGAGGATGCGAAACGCCGTCTACCGAGCGTGCGGTATCACCATCCTCGTCTGCATCGCGCTCATCGCGATGTTCGAGGTCTTCGGGCAAGCGACGCCGCTGGCGAAGGGCAGACCGGTCTTCTGGCTGGAGTCGGTCGCCCTGTGGGCCTTCGGGATCGCCTGGATCACGAAGGGCGAGGCTATTTTGAAGGATTGACCCTGAGACAAGGGGCGCCTGCCAGCGCGCCCGGGACCTGGCAGCCAGTTTTCCACCGCGTTGCTGCTGCGTGAAAGCGGCCGTGGGGGCACGCCCCCAAGTCTCAGGACGCCGCCATTGTGCGCGGGAGCCGGAGCGCGCCGAGTCGACGGTTTCTGTGTCAAGAGGGTTTCGCGCTTGCCAAAGGACTTGCGAAGATCGCCGTAAGTGCGAAAAGAGTGGGGCCATGATCAGGCTTTCCTTGCCCCTCGTTCTCCTGGCAGGCCTCGTCGCCGGCTGCGCCGGGACCCAGTCGCAGCAGGCGTTTGTGCTCCAGCGCCCCGCGGTGGTGGTGCCGCTCGTTGAAACACCCAACGTTTCTGCCGACCACGATCGCAGTCTGCAGGCAGCCCTCGATCGGAGTCTGCGCGATCAAGAGCAGCAAGACGAACGCGTGGACCTGATGGCGGTTGCGTCGCCGGCGAGCGGACTCTCCCCGAAGGAGGGCCCTCGCTGCACGCTGGGCGTCACCGAGTCCAAACTGGGCGTGAGCGAGCCCCAGCTCGCCGGCCTCGGGCCGTAGGCTGCGGCGGCACACCGCTCACCTGAGCCATACGAGGGCGCTCAGCGCGAGGGCTCCTGCAGACACGCCTGGCGCGTTCGACGTCCGGCCATGGCCAGATAGGTCTTCTGCGGCGGTGACATCGATTCCGACACGAGCGCGTAGGCCATTTGAAAGGTGTCGCTTCCGCGCTCGAAGCGAAGGGGCTGGAAGCGAACGGTCACAGCCGGGGTGTGAATGTCGCTGCGGCCAGGCGGCGGCGCCCCGAACTTGCCGCAAAGGGTGCCATTGCAGATGAGAGCGCCGTCGGTGTGGTAGCCCCGAATGGGCCCCGACCACCGAAGGACCCCGTCGAGAAGCCGCCCCGAGCCCGCCTCGCCCGATGAGTCGGGCGCAACGCGCGCCGCCGCGTCCGTGAGGACCGTGGCGTTCCACATGACGGCGCTCGGCGTGACGGCGAAACGCTCCTGCAGATCGAATGCGACGAGCTGCGCGCGACCGGATCGCGTGTCGACGCGCAGAACGAGGGCCCCCGGCCCGACCGAGTGCGTGCCGTCCCCGGCGCCGAGGGGCGTCCCTGTGATGCGCAGGTTGCCTGTGATGGCGTAGGTGACCTCCAACCGGGCGCAGGGCGGCGTTGCAGCAGTGACAGCCTCGAGCTGTCCGGAAGCGGCCGTCGGAAATGCCGCGATCAGAAGGACCCCCGCGAGGATCGCGACCCTCGCGACGAACGCGAGATGTCCGGGGGCACATTCCCTCGGTGCGCGCGTCGAAGTCATGGCATGCCTCCCTTCGTCAGCACCTCGGTCGGTTGCGCTAGCAAAGACGAGTCCGACCGCGACTTCTCCCACCGCGCGGGGATTCGCGCAGCCCCGGCCTGTCCGGTCCTTCGACATCGCGTCGGACCGGCGACAGAGCGGGCCACCCCTGGCGCCGCGTCGCGCGCGCGAGAAACAGGGCCCACGCGTGGGTTCGCGCCTTGCAAAGCTTGCAAAGGAAGGCAGGCAGGAGCAGGGGCGCCACGCATGCGCCAGGGAGATGACGATGCATCGAATCGCATTCGTGGCCGACACGCTCTATTCGTCCTCGGGCGGCGGCATTCTTTCGGGCCAGTACGTGGTCGATCGGCTGCGGCGCGACCATGAAGTGGTGACCGTGGCGAGCGATGGGGACGCGCCGCTGCGCGCGTTCCAGTTGCCAGTGCGGGCGATGCGCGAAACGCGCTTCGTCATGGCTGAGCCCGACCGGGAGGTGCTCCGGGACGCGTTCGCACGGAGCGAGGTCGTGCATCTGCAGTTTCCGTTCTGGCTCTCGTTCGCGGCCCTGGACGTTGCACGACAGCTCGGGCTGCCGGTCGTCGCCGGGTTCCATGTTCAGCCGGAAAACGCGCTCCTGAGCGTCGGCATCCACGCACGGTGGCTCAACAACGCCGTGTACAAGTTGCTCGTCAAGCAGTTCTACGGCAAGGTGGACGCAGTCGTCTGCCCCACGCCGTTCGCCGAAGAGAAGCTGCGATCGCACGGCCTTCGCACCCCGACGTTCGTGATCTCGAACGGCGTACCGCCGGACGCCGTGGCTTCGACGGCGCTGCTCGAACCGCGGCCGGCCGACCCGCAGGCGCCGTTCTTCATTCTCGCCGTCGGAAGGCTCGCCGCCGAGAAGCGCCAGGACGTGATCATCGAGGCCGTGCGTCTATCGAAGCACCGCGATCGGATCCGGCTCGTGCTGGCCGGGGGAGGACCGCGTCAGGAAGATCTCGAGCGACGGGCCAGCGCCCTGCCCAACGGGGCGGAGATCGGCTTTCTGCCTCGCGAGACGCTTCTGCGCTATTTCGCCGAGGCCGACCTGTTCGTCCACGCGAGCGAGGTGGAGCTCGAGGGCATGGCCGTGCTCGAAGCGATGAACGCCGGGCTTCCGGCTCTCGTGGCGCAAGCCCCGGAGAGCGCTGCGTCCGCGTTTGCGATGAGCGACGATTTCCGCTTCCCGGCGGGAGACGCGCGGACGCTCAGCGCCCGGATCGATGCGCTCGTCGAGGACCGGGCCAAGCTGCAGGCTGCGCGCGAGCCCTACCGGCGGCACGCCCGCCTGTTCGATTTCGACGCATCCGTCGACAGGCTCGTCCGAGTGTACGAAGCGGTCCTCGAGCAGCGTCACGGATCGCTTGCCCGGATCGCCTGAGCCTCGGCCGCCGCGCTTCAGCCTTCGAGGAACGCCAGGGGTTGGCTACGCGAGGACCACGTAGATGCGGCGCCAGGGCTGATCGTCGATGAGGCGCCACTTGTGGCCGCCGCCCTCCGTGTCCTCCGCAAGCAGCACGACCCCCGGAGCGAGCTCGAACGTCTCACCGAGCCGAGTCGCGAACTCGAGCGTCCCACTCAGCGTGATCACGTACTGGCGGACGGGTGCTCGATGCCAGTCCAGGCTCGAGCCCGGCGGACTCTCCGCGAAGGTGATCTCCTTCGCCCCGGCAGGACGCGATCGGTGGGAGGTGCTGTGGGGCGTGGGAAGCTCGATGGTCCCTCGCTCGAAGTGCGACTCACCGTCACTGCCCGCGAACAATCGGATCAAGGGAAACGGCATCACAACCTCTCCTGACGACGAGATCGCTTCTACCTGCTCCTCAGCTCGCCGTCACCCGTCACTCGCGGGGTCGGCGGGCTCGACTCCCCGCCGAGCGAGCCGACGTGAGCAGGCGGTCCAAGGTGCGTCCTGAAAAACTTCAGGATGCGAGCTCGCGCATCCCGCGCGGAGGGCTCGTGGTAGCCGAGTCCGGTGACGGTCGCCATGATCCGGAAAAGAATCGACGTGTCCGCCTTGTCGTGTTCGTTGAGGAACGAATGCCCCGCATCCGCGTACTCCTTCACGTCATGAGCGACGCCCCGTGCCACGAGAGCTTGCTCCAGCTTCGCCGCCGCGCCCCGCAGTGTCGGGTCTTTGCCTCCGTAGCTGGCGACGATCGGACACGCGCCGGCCAGCAACGTTTCGACGTCCCTGGGAACTCTGCCGTAGTTGACGCTCGACGCGGAGTAACCGTGCTGGGGGGCGAGGAGCAGCGCGAATCCCCCGCCCATGCAGAAGCCGATGACGCCGACCTTGCCCGTGCAGCCGGACTGCGCGACGAGCCAGGCTCGAACGGCGTCGATCTCGTCGAAAGTCCGGCCGCGCCGTGCAAGGCTGTCACGGAAGACGGTGCGCAGACACGCGATCTTGCCGCCCGGAAAGGCGCGGCCCCAGTAGAAGAGATTCGGAGCGGCGGCGAGGAAGCCTTCGCCGGCCAGCCAGTCAGTCTGGCTGCGGAGATCGCGGCTCATGCCCAGCACGTCGTGGATGACCACGACACCCGGCCACGGGCCCGAGCGGGTGGGCACGGAGACGTAAGTGGGCATCTTGCCATACGGCGTCGCGATGCTGGTATCGGTCACGGATGTCGACCCGATTAGTCGCGCGAGCCGGTGCGCGACGCAAGACGCCCGGCTCCCCATTCGAACGGCGGGCGCCCCTCCGGCGACGTCCTCGCCGAGGCCGCGACCCCGAGGCGGCGATCACCCGGACGCGGTCGTCATCGCGATGGCGCGGAGCGCATGCTCAGCTGCCTCGAGCGAGTCGAATACGTGCCTCAGCTGGGAGTCGAGCGGCCTGTCCGCGATGGCCTGGTCCTCCCGGTGCATATCGCGGATGCCCGCGGCGACCGTCGGCGAAGCCCCACCCTTGCGCTCGGTCGCAGCAGAAAGGGCCCCACCGGCAAGCTCGAAGAGGCGACGTGCGAGAATCGACTGCTCGATGGATAGCGGGGCCGCGCGCGCGAATTCTTGCGTCAGAGCGCGGACGGCCGCGGCGCCCTGGGACGCGGCCTCGCGCGACGTCGCGTCTCCCCCGGACGGGATTGCAGCGATTGCATCGGCGAGTGCGCTGAACGCTTCGCGAAGCGCTTCGGGAGCCTGCGCGACCGGTCGCAACACGAAACGGTCCACGGACGCCGAGTAGACCCACAGAGCGCTGGCGAAGACTTCGCGGGGCGGCGGCACACCCTGGGCCCCGGCGGCACTCGACACTCCCTGGGCCTCGGCGGCTCCCGGAGCACCCGCCGGCGGTGCCGGGGAGGGGCCGGCCGTCGCGGCGGTGGGACCCATCGTTCCGGGTGCGACCCGCGAGGCGACGACACCTGCGGGCCACTCGAAGTCGGACAGCACGTCGGTTGCAGTGCGCAGGGCCGCGATCACCCGACGTCGCTGATCGGGCACAGTGTCGTTCGGGGCGATTTCGCCGGCAGTTTTTTCGAACTGTTCGGCGCCGTCAGTGAAATGAAGCGCACTCGCGTAGGGACCGTGCGCCAGCAAATACAGCGCCCCCGCGGCGGTCTGCAACGCGCGGCGCACATGCAGCGAGGCCGTGGCGGCGTCGGCTTGACCCCCGCCGACGTCGTCGGGAAGCTCTTCGCGCATCGTCCGCGCCGCGTCGACCACATCCACGTCCTGCGCGAACGGCACGCTTTCGAGCGCGTCGGCGAGCGTCGCGACCGCGCGGCGCACGCTTTCCACCCCGTACGTAGCGGGCGCGATCTCCAGAAGCTGGACCTGTTCGCGAAAGGACGAAGCGGCGGCCTGGAAAGGGAGCGCCGCCGCCGCGGTCGAAGGGCCGGCGCTGCGCTCGGCGACAGAGCCGGCCGGTGCGGCCGGCTTGGGAACCGACTGCATGACCTCCAGCACCCCGGAGGCCGAGGGGGGAGCTGGAGACCCCTGTGTGATCAGCGCCGCGTTGGTCGACGCCTGCGTGCTCGAGCAGCCGACGACCAAAAGCGCGACCCAGGCGAGGGACCCTGCAGCGGGGACGTGTCGCAGCGCCGCATCCCTGCCCGCTCTCGCGAGCGAGCGTCTCCCGAGCCGCTCCGGCTGCATCGCCCGCCCGTTGCCGTGCGATCTCGAGGCTTGCATCGCCGTCCAGCGGGATGCAAGAAAGGGCCCCCTCGCCTGGACGACGACGCGAGCGCTCGCGCACCTAACAGCCGCGTCGCGGTACAGCCGTCACGCGCTGCGGTGCTCCGCCCGGTTCTGATCGGGCGCGACGCGCAGAGGGCCGGTGATGAGGCGAGCGCCCCGGTCGTACGAGACGAACGACCATGCCCACTGAAGCAGGACGAGAACGCGGTTACGAAAGCCGATGAGAAAAAGCAGATGCAAGCCGAGCCACGCGATCCAGGCCGGGGCTCCCGAGAGCTTGACGCGACCGAAATCCGCGACGGCCGCGCTGCGGCCGACCGTGGCGAGCGAGCCCTTGTTCTCGTAGCGAAACGCAAGAGCGGGTTGCCCCCGGATGGACCGCACGATGTTCTCGGCCGTGTGTCGGGCCTGCTGCACGGCGGCGGGGGCGACCGCCGGCACCGGGACTCCTTCCTGGACGAAGCACGCGAGATCGCCGACCACGAACGCCTCGGGGTGGCCCGGGAGCGACAGATCCGGGCCCACGATCACGCGGCCCGACCGGTCGAGGGGCACGCCGAGGCCCCGGCCGAAACCCGAGCCCGCGACGCCGGCCGCCCACAAGACCGTCCGTGCGTGGAGTCGCTCACCCCCCACGCAGACGCCCTCCGCATCGATGTCGGTCACGCGTTGGCCCGTACGCACCTCCACACCAAGGCGGACGAGCTGGCGACGGGCTTTCTCGGAGAGCGCGGGCACGTAGACTGGCAGGACGCGATCCGCTCCTTCGAGGAGGACGACTCGCGCCTGCGCGGGGTCGATCCGGCGGAAGTCACGGGTCAGCGTATGCCGAGCGATCTCGCTGAGGGCGCCCGAAAGCTCGACCCCCGTCGGGCCGGCTCCCACGACGACGAAGGTCAGCCAGGGCTCACGCCGCACTGGATCGCGCTCGCGCTCTGCGAGCTCGAACGCCGACAGGACGCGTCGCCGGATCTCGATCGCATCCCCGATGCTTTTCAGTCCGGGAGCAAACCGCGTCCACACCTCGTGCCCGAAATACGAATGCCGGGCCCCGGTCGCGACGATCAGGTAGTCGTAGCCGATGCGTCCTTCGTCCAACGTCACGACGCGCGCCGCCAGGTCGACCGACCGCCCTTCGGCCAGGAGGACCTCGACATTCTTCTGGTGGCGCAGCACGCGCCGGATCGGGATGGCGATGTCGCTCGGATTGAGGGCCGCGGTCGCCACCTGATAGAGGAGCGGCTGAAACAAGTGATGGTTGCGTCGATCGACGAGGGTCACCCGCACCGGCCTGCGCGCCAGTGCGCGCGCGGCGTTCAGACCGCCGAAGCCGCCTCCGACGATGACGACGTGGGGAAGGTCCCCGCTCGGTAACATCCCGCTCCTGACCCTACCTGGGCCGGATGGCCAGGCGCTCACGCACAAATTGCCGATCGGTATCTGCGAGGTTTCGCAAAAGCGTCTTCGGCCGTGGCGTCGTCACGGAAGCGTCTTCGGCCGTGGCGTCGTCACGGGAGGGGAGGCCGAGCGGAGCGCGAACGACGGGCCGTGGACGTCATCATCGTACGAGCGAAATGTGCTCCCCTTGCTTGGGAGGGATGAGCCCGCGCTTGGCAAGCGATGGTACCACGGTGCCCGTGAGGCTCGAGACGAAGTCCTGACCGGAGCTCGGGTTGGCGGTCTGCGTGATCGCCGACCAGACCATGTTGCCGCTCTCCGGGCTCCAGAGCGAGGTCTCGAACTTCACGTACCGATCGGTCTGGGCGTAAACGGGTGCCCCCGGGCCCCAGTAAGCGCCGTAGAAGCCGCCCGCCCAGGCGACGCCGGGTTGGATCAGCACCTGCTCGGTCACCCCCTCGAGAGTCGCCACGAGCGCGCCGTCGTAGCCCTCCTGCTCCAAGGTGGCGCGGATCGCGCTCTGATCGTTCGGAACCCGGCTCTGGGGGAAAACTGCGTACGAAGGCGTGGCGTGGACGCCGTATGCCGCGAGCGCAGAGACAAAGGCGTCTTCGAGCGTGCGGCGCGCGGTCTCGTCGACCCGGCCGCCGAAGACGGCGATGTTCCTCATGGGGCCCGCCGCGTAACTTGGACTCTGCCAGACCTGGGTCTCGGTGGTCGGCGTCGAGCAACCGATGGCGAGGACGATCGCCGCGATGGTCGCGCTCGCGGAGCCGAGCGCAGACCACAGCGGTCTTCGACGCGTGTGGTGCGTTTGCATGGTGAGTACTCCCTTCCAATGGGTGAGGCGCTCCTTTTCGGAAACCGCAGTCACGAATCACACGCTGGGGGCGCGCCGGGCGTCCTTCACGTCGAAGAGCGCCTTTCCGACGCGCGCTCGGCCCTTGACCTTGGCGGGCGGAGCTTGCAGGCCGGCGTCGAACCGGCAAAAGCTGACTTCGAGCGGTTCGTTCCAGCGAGTCCCGCCGGTGCGCGCGCCGCGGAAGTCGGTATTCCGCAGACGCGCATCGCCAAAATCGGCGCCCTCCAGGTCCGCCCCCCGGAACGACGTCCCCCCCCAGGTCATCGTGCGCTGCACGGCGATCTTGGCCGTCCCCCCGCGGGCGCCTCCTCGCTCGGCCCTCAATGCGACCAAAGTGGCGACTACCGCGACCGTCGCGGCGACGCCCAGGCCCGTCGACAGGCGAACTCCGACCACGGTCGCGAGCAGGACGAACCAGATGAGCCACTTGCCCCCGCTGTGCGCCGCGGAGCGCGCAACGGCGCCCGCCTCGATTGCCGCCGCGACCAGAAGGAGGCAGGCCGCGGCCGCCGTCGCCGAGCCGAGATCGCGCGCTCCCCCCAACCCGCTCACGACGGTCAACACCCCCCCGAGAACGATGACAGACACGACCGGAAGGGCGACGTGCTCCATGGCGAAGCGCGCACCCCAGCCCACGGTCGCCACCACGTAGAGGATCACCTCGGAGAGCATGAAGAGAGCGAGGACCTTCATTCCGGGGCGATCCCCGAGCAACGCTCCGCGGATCCAGGCGCCGGTGCACGACGCAGCGAAGCCGCTGGCGCAGCCGAGCGCCGCGCCCAGGGCGGCGCGGGCAGCGACGGCGCGCGCGCCGAGACCCGTCCGAGCGCTGCGAAAGACCGCGCCCCGAAGCGTGCACCCGGAGAAGTCCGCGCCGCGCAGGTCGGCCCCGGTGAAGTCGGTCCCCGACAGGTCGCGCCCCGCAAGCGACCGACCCTTGAAATCGTTTCGGTACGGCGAAGTGCCCACGGTGGATCCCATGCCCATGCCGGTCTGCGACCCGCCGCGCTCAGGCCGCCGGGGGCGCGGCCGCGGCTTGCGGCCGATGTCCGTTCACTCCCTCACGGGTCCGCGCATCCTCCCCCGCCAGGACGTGGGCCGAGTGGATCAGCGCGAGATGGGAGAATGCCTGCGGGAAATTGCCGATGAGTCGCCCGCTCTTGGGATCGTACTCTTCCGACAGGAGCCCCAGGTCGTTGCGCAGCGACAGGAGCCGCTCGAAGAGCGCCTCGGCCTCCTGGCGGCGGCCCGAATACGCGTACGCGTCCACGAGCCAGAACGTGCACGCGAGAAACGCGCCTTCGGAGCCGGGCAGCCCGTCGCCGGTTGCCTCCGGTCGGTACCGCAAGACGAAGCCGTCTTGGACGAGGTTCTTCTCGATCGCGCGAATCGTCCCCTGTACGCGCGGGTCGCTCGCGGGCAGGAAGCCCACGGCGGGGATGAGCAGGGCAGCCGCGTCGAGAGCCGACCGGTTGTACGCTTGCGTGAAGGCGTTCTGCTGGCGATCGAAGCCGTGCTCGCAGATGTCGCGGTGGATCCGGTCGCGGATCGCGCGGTAGTGCGGCACATTCTTGCGCTGTGGATCGTCCGGGCGTCCGAACTCCTCGAGGAGCCGGGTGAGGCGATCGAACGCAACCCAGGCCATTAGCTTCGAGTGGACGAAGTGACGTCGCCCGCCCCGGACTTCCCAGATTCCGTCGTCGGGCCTCTGCCAAGCCTCTTCGACGAAGCGAACGAGTCGAGCAATGGGTCCCTCCACTCCCTTGGCCTCGGGCAAGCCCATGCAGCGCGCCTCGTAGATCGCGTGAATCGTCTCGCCGTAGACATCGAGCTGGAACTGGCCGCTCGCGGCGTTGCCGATGCGCACGGGGCGCGACTCCTCGTACCCGGGCAGCCACGGTACATCGAACTCGGTCAGCCGCCGCTCCCCGCGGATGCCGTACATGATCTGGAGATCCTCGGGCGCCCCGGCGATGGCATTGATCAACCAGTTGCGCCACGCGGAGGCTTCGCGCGCATAGCCGCCGATCATCAGCGCGCGCAGCGTCAAGGTCGCGTCTCGCAGCCAGCAGTAGCGGTAGTCCCAGTTGCGGACGCCTCCGAGCTCTTCCGGCAGGCCGGCGGTCGGCGCGGCCACGATGCCGCCGCTCGGCTGGTAAATCATCCCCTTCAGGAAGCGCAAGGAGTCGTTCACGGCGTCGGCGTACGGTCCCGTGTACGTCGACTGCGCGCACCACTGCCGGGAGAGAAGCTCGGTCTCGACGAGCTGCACCTGGACGTCGAGCGGCGGCGGCGCAGCCTCATCGCTCGGATGCCAGGTGAGCTCGAAGGGGATGATCTGGCCCTCCGCCACGGACAGGACGCCCGACACGTCCTTGTCGTCGAACTGCAAAGCCGCCGGGGTCCGCACGACGAGCGTGTCAGGGGCCACGGTCATCCGGATTCCGTCAGCCGACCGCGAAACCCACGGCGCGTAGCCCCCGTAACCGAAGCGGGCGGAAAGACGCATGTCGACGGTCGCCGTCCCCTGCAGTCCCTCGAGGATCCGGACGACCGAGCTCTTCCCGCCGAAGAAGGGCATGAAGTCGGTGAGCCGAACCCGCCCGCCGGCACACTCGAAATCGGTTTCGATAATCAGCGTGCCGGGACGGTAGCGCCGGCGGATCGCCCGGACCTCGCCCTGCGGATAGAGGGTCCAGCAACCGTGCTCGTCGCGACCGAGCAAGGCAGCCATGCACGCTTCCGAATCGAACCGGGGAACGCACAGCCAGTCGATCGAGCCCTCGCGCGACACGAGCGCGGACCCGTGCAGATTGCTGATGAACCCATAGTTCTCGATGAGGGATGCCATACGCGCGCAGCGTGCAGTGCACATGCCACCGGGCTGAACGGGCGCGAGGGAGACACGCTGCGGCCCATCGCCGGCCCGCCCGTCGTCTCGCCGGCCCCCGATCCGCACCGCCGCCTCGATGAGGCTCAATGCCACGACCCCCGGGAGTCCTGCCAGCGTCGTCACGCCGTGTTCGGGCCTACGGTCGAGGCATGGTCGTCGCAAGCCCCGACGCCGTCATGCACAAGTTGCCTTTGGCGTGGGTCGCCGCATTCGCGCCGCTGGCTGTGGTCGGCAGCACGACCGCTCTCACCGCCTGCAGCACGTCCAGGGCCCAGGTGACCTCGAATGACGAGCCGAACATTTCGAACAGGTCCGGGTCGGCCCGAAGCACGAAGGCCGAGCCCGAGCCCACGATGGGAGTGACCGAGGCCCAGGGACGCGCGCCTCGGGGGGGTCAAAACAGGAAGCCGAACATCCTGTTCATCATGGGCGACGACATCGGCTGGATGCAGCCCAGCATCTACCATCGCGGATTGATGGTCGGAGAGACGCCCAACATCGATCGGATCGGCCGCGAGGGCGCCATCTTCTTGGACTACGTGGCCATGCAGAGCTGCACCTCGGGACGCAACGCGTTCTTCACGGGCATGTATCCGGTGCGCACGGGAATGATTCCGCCGCAGCTTCCCGGCAGCCCGTCGTGGTTACGGCAGGGCACGCCGAGCCTCGCGAAGTTCCTACTCGACCTCGGTTACACCACGGGGGAGTTCGGGAAAAACCACCTCGGGGATCACACAGAATCCCTACCGACGGCGCACGGCTTCCAGGAGTTCTGGGGGTACCTGTACCACCTGGACGCGATGCAGCAGGTGAGCTTCCCCGACATCAACAAGAGCGTGACCGAGCAGGCCATCGCACCGCCTTGCAAGAACACACCGATCCCGGGGGTAGCCGAGGTCCCAGGGGCGGTCGATCCGAAGACCACGACGTGCCTCACGCCCCCACGGCCGATCCTCTGGTGCAAATCGCGGGATGGCACGATGGGCAACCAGACATGCCACGACGAGGGCCCCCTGAGCCTCGAGCGATCGAAGACCGTGGACGAGGAGATCTCGACCAAGGTCATCGACTTTCTCGATCGCAATGCCCCGGCCAAGACCGGCAAGCCGTTCTTCGTCTGGTACAACCCGGCGCGCATGCACGTCACCACGATGCTGTCGCCCAAGTACCAGGAGATGGTGGGGGAGGCCGGAGGCAAGGACTGGGGCATCAACGAAGCGGGCATGAAGCAACTCGACGACAACATCGGCTACGTCGTGAAGAAGCTCGAGGACATCGGCGAGCTCGACAACACCCTCGTCGTTTTCACCACGGACAACGGCGCCGAGTCGATGACCTTTCCGGACGGCGGCATCACGCCGTTCAAGGGACAGAAGGGCGAGGCATGGGAAGGCGGCTACCGTGCGCCCGCCGTGGCGCGCTGGCCGGGCCACATCCAGCCGGGAACGGTCAAGAAGGAGCTCTTCGCGGCGCTCGACTGGCTGCCCACCCTGGTCGACATCGCCGGGGGACCGAAAGGCGCCGCCCTCAAGCAGCAGATCGAGGCCGGCAAATACCCCGGCATCGTCAAGACGACGCTCGACGGCGTCGATCAGCGCGAGTACCTCGAAGGCACTTCGGACAAGTCCGCGCGCGATTACTTCTTTTATTATTCCGGCGCCACGCCTTCGGCGGTCCGGTACAAGAACTGGAAGATGTACTACACGATGTCCCAGTCCGGGGCAGCCGGCTGGCTTCTGCCGCTCGTTCCCTACCACTTCACCCTCGTGCAGAACATCAAGCGCGACCCGTTCGAGCAGGCGGTGGGCGACAGCCAGAAGAGCGGATTGAGCCTGGGAGGCGCGCTCGCCAGCCCGAGCGGCGCCATGCTCTACGACTGGAACATGCTGCCCATCGGCCAGCAGCTATGGCAGCAGCACCTCGCGTCGTTCAAGACGTATCCGCCGCTTCAGCCCGCTGCGACCTACAACCTCGACGCGATCATGAAGCAGGTGTCCGAAAAGGCGACCGCAAGCGATTAGGGGTAGAGTGCTCGCCGAACGATGACGGTTCTGGTCCTCAACTCGGGGTCGTCGTCGCTGAAGTTCGCGCTCGTGGAGCCGGACACGGGCAAGCGGGCGCTCGACGGGATTGCGGAACGGATCGGCGGCGAGGACGCGACACTGACGACCCACACCATCCTGGGCGACAAGGAGACGGTCGCCCTGCCTCGGTCCAGCCACGAGGCGGTGCTGCACGAGGTTCTCGATCGACTCGATCGACTGGCGCGGGCCGGGCTTCATCGGCAGATCGAGGGAATCGGTCATCGCGTCGTGCACGGCGGCGAAGAATTCACCGAGTCGGTGCTGATCACCGATCGAGTCGAGGCGTCGATCCTCGCCGCCGCTCGGCTTGCTCCCCTGCACAACCCCGCCAACCTGGAGGGGATCCGCGCCGCTCGCGCGGCGTTTCCGCACGTGCCGCAGGTCGCCGTGTTCGACACGGCTTTCCACCAGACGATG
Source organism: Polyangiaceae bacterium (assembly GCA_035622655.1). Classification (GTDB taxonomy): domain Bacteria; phylum Myxococcota_A; class Polyangia; order Polyangiales; family Polyangiaceae; genus Palsa-1150. The sequence goes on along the minus strand of DASPUY010000275.1, from coordinate 7,050 downwards.
CATCCCCGTGCCTTTCGGTACGCCGTGCCCGAATCGTGGTACCAGGACCATGGCGTTCGAAAGTACGGCTTTCACGGGACGTCGTACCGCTATGTGGCCGAGCAGTCGGCCCGAAAGCTCGAGCGTCCCGAATCCGAGGCTCAGCTTCTCATCGCGCATCTGGGCAACGGGTGCAGCGCATGCGCGGTGAGATGCGGAAAAAGCGCCGATACCACGATGGGGTTCACCCCGCTGCCGGGGCTCGTGATGGGGACCCGGTCCGGCGACGTCGACCCCAGTCTCGTGGCCTACATGGCTGGGCAGCGGGCTGTGGACGCCGATGCGGTGACACGCGAGCTCAATGAGCGCTCGGGGCTCCTGGGTCTCTCCGGTCTGTCCAACGACATGCGCACGCTTCTCGAAGCGCGTTCCCAGGGGAACGCGAGGGCCGCCTTGGCCATCGAGCTTTTCTGCTATCGCCTCGCTTCGTGGCTGCTGGCCCTCTGCGCGTCGCTCGAGCGACTGGACGCTCTCGTGTTCACCGGGGGCATCGGGGAGCACGCCGCAGCGATCCGAGCGGAGGTCGTCGCCCGCCTGTGGCCTCTCGGGGCCCGGCTCGATCCCGACGCGAATGATCGGCACGGTGCTCCGACCGGGCGCATCAGCGCCGAGGGTTCCGTCCCGGTGTGGGTCGTCGCAACGGACGAAGAGCACATGATCGCCCTCGACACGCGCCGGTTGACGCAGCCGCCGGGGCGGCCGTCGGCGATCGTTCGGTGAGTACCAAGGGCGGGCGACGGCTGAAGCTCGGCCGCACGAGCCGGCTCGGTTTGGGGCGTCACTGCTCGGGAGGCTGCAGCGGTCCCTCGGCAGGCACAGGGAGCGACGATGGTCCCGCGCCTGCGGAGGCCGCGGAATACGCGCCGATTCTCGCCGGCGGATGCTCCAGGTTGGGCGCTCCGAGCTCGCCGCCGCTGACGCCGAGCTCCTCGTCGAGCACGCGCGTCTCGGCGGCGCTCCATGACGCGTCGATCTCGAGCGCCACGCCGGTCACGGCACCGGCCGCGCCTCCGAGGATTGCGCCAGCGATCATGCCCGGGGGCCCGGCCGCGGCCCCCACGACCGTTCCGACCAGTGCACCCGATGCGAGCCCCTCGGCCTCGTGAGCGAGCCGCTTGCCGGCGTTGCGTGCGAAATGCATGGGTAGCCTCCAGGTCGGGCGCGGCGAGGACGGCGCGCCTCGCGACCGCAGCTGGGAAGTGCATCGGACATGCCCATCTTCTGACTCGTCGACGGGGAGCCGAAAAGAGCCGAAAAACCGACGTGAAGCTCGAGAACCTCACCCGTCGACGCGAATTCGAAAAACCGCTCGAAAGAAACCCCGGGATGGCACTTCGCGGAGGTGACGTCCGGTGGTGAGCGCGTCCGTCGGCGCGGTCATCGGTTCGAGAGCTACGAAGTCCTTTTCGCGCGGCGCGTACACCTGTGCGTAGTCGAAGCCCTCGACCAGCTCGATCGTGACGGCCGTGCCTCCTCCATGGATCGCCAGTGAAGCCGGCGGCCCGGTCAAGGCGAACCCATCGTCGAATTGCACGCCGTCGAGCGGGCCGTCGAATCCCGTAAATTCCTGATCGGCCCCGGTAGGGATGCCGCGCGCGTCCAGCACCAGCCTGCGCATGGGCGGTAGCGTGAGCCGCCAGTCAGCGCGGCCCAGCCCCGGCAGCCCCACGTAGGGATGAAAACCGAAGCTCACGGGCACAGGGCCTTCGGCGCCGGCTTCGAGCGCGGTCTCGAAGGTCAGACCCTCGAAGCCCAGCGTGACGGCGAGCTCGACACGATGCGGAAACGGAAAGATTGCGAGTAGCTCCGGAGCCGACCAGTCGAGCCGCGCCGTCAGCCGTTCGGACGTCGCTTGTGTGACCAGCCACGCAAGACGCGACCACGGCACCCCGTGAATGGGCAGGCCGCGCTCGTCGAAGTGCAGCAAGGGAGACGCCCGGTCCAGCGTCACCTGTCGCCCGCCCGCCGTGTACCGCAGGCCCGACAGGCGGTTGGCCCATGGGTACAGAAGCGGGACCCCCGCCGTCTTGCCGCCTGCCGCGGCAGCCTCGAGGTCCTCCACCCGTCGCAAGAGCTCGGCTTGCCGATGACGTAGCGAGGCGATCAGCATGCCCCGGCCCGGCCATACGACCGCCTTCAGGTCTCCGGCGACCAGCGTGTGGACCACGACGGGCGGGCATCATGCGCTCGACGAACCGCTCCGGCCAGATCGAAGTGTGTGCGGCCCCAGGGGGGCCCGGATGAGCGTGACCTCGGCAGCCGGTTCGGCCATGCTGGCCCTGCTCCGATGGCTCTCGTCCCGCTGCGCCGGTCGTCCGGCGGACCCCAGGTCCACGATTCGAAAGCGTTCCTGCCGACGAACCGGGCCGAGATGCGCGCTCGAGGCTGGGACGAGATCGACATCCTCATCGTCACGGGCGACGCGTACGTGGACCATCCCGCCTTCGGCCCCATTCTGGTGGCGCGGTTTCTCGAGGGACGAGGGTACCGGGTCGGGGTCGTCGCGCAGCCGCGATGGACGACGGTCGAGGACGTCGCGCGCATGGGGCGACCGCGCCTTTTCGTGGGAGTGAGCGCGGGCAACCTCGATTCGATGCTCTCGCGCCTGACGGCCCAGAAGAAGATGCGCTCCGAGGATCAATACTCGCCCGATGGGCGGACGAATTGCCGCCCGAACCGCGCGACGATCGTCTACGCAAACCTTTGCCGACAGGCGTTTCCGGGGTTGCCCATCGTCATCGGCGGCATCGAAGCGTCGCTCCGCCGCATCGCTCACTACGACTACTGGAGCGATTCGGTCCGGCGCTCGGTCCTGCTCGACAGCAAGGCCGACCTGCTCGTCTTCGGGATGGGGGAGCGGGCCGCGTGGGAAATTGCCCGCAGGCTCGACGCGGGCGAGCCGGTCGCGGCGCTGAGCGACATCCGTGGCACCGCCCACGTGCGCAAGAACCCGGCGTCGTGGACCGACGTCGCGAGCGACGCGAGCCGGTACGTGACCGACGGCAAGGCGCTCGTTCTCCCGTCGTACGAGGACGTCCGAGCCGACAAGGTGGCGTTCGCGACCATGTCGCGGATGCTGCAGTACGAAACCAACGCGCACAACGCCCGGCCCCTCTTGCAGGTCCACGGACGCGAGGCGGTGTATTTCAACCCGCCCGCCCTTCCGCTCGACGAGGGCGAGATGGACGGCCTCTACGATCTACCGTTCGCGCGACGACCTCACCCGAGCTACGGCAGATCACGCATCCCCGCGTTCGATACGGTGAAGCATTCGATCGTGACCATGCGCGGATGCTTCGGCGGCTGCACGTTCTGCAGCATCACCGAGCACGAAGGACGCATCATCCAGAGCCGCAGCGCCGACAGCGTGCTGCGCGAGGTCCGCGCCCTGTCGCGCATGGAGGACTTCCGGGGGACGATCACGGACGTCGGCGGCCCCACGGCGAACATGTACAAAATGCGCTGCAAAGACGACCGGACCGAACACGCGTGCCGGCGGCTGTCGTGCGTCCATCCCGGCATCTGCGACAACCTGGTGACCGACCACGGCCCGCTGGTCGATTTGCTCCGGCGCGTGCGCAAGGAGCCCGGCGTCGAGCGCGCTTACGTGGCCAGCGGCGTGCGCTACGACCTGGCCGAGAGGAGCCCCGAGTTCGTGCGCGAGCTCGCCCGCCATCATACGGGGGGACAGCTCAGCGTCGCACCGGAGCACACGAGCCCACGCGTGCTCGAGAAAATGAAAAAACCGCCCATCGAGCACTACGAGCGATTCGCCCAGGCATTCTGTCGGGCGAGCGACGAGGCCGGCAAGGAGCAGTATCTCGTACCGTATTTCATCACGGCCCATCCGGGCTCGACCTTGCACGACACGATTGATCTCGCCCTCTGGCTGAAGGCCAACAAGATGCGGCCACGCCAGGTGCAGGACTTCATCCCGACGCCGATGGCTATCGCCACGACGATGTATTATACAGGTATCGACCCGCTCACGAGCAAGCCCGTCCCCGTGGTACGCGACCTGCGGGAGAAGAAACGCTTGAAGGCGCTCCTGTTCTGGTGGGACGAGTCGCAGTGGCCGCTCGCACGCGAGGCTCTGCGCAGCGCCGGGCGCAGGGACCTCATCGGCCGCGGGCCTCGCTGTCTGGTTCCCTGAGTCTTCGTGCCGAGCGCTGCGGCCGGCCGGCCATCAGGGCGTCGTTCCGATCGTGACGTCGTCGACATAGACGGTCGATGTCGTCGGGGACAGCGACGAGGCGAAGTTGCCCACGTACCACTGGCCCCACGGCGCGTCGGCGGTCTCGACACCGCTGACACCCGCAACGACTTGACCGTTCTGCATCAACGTGAACGCGCCCCCGCCGTCAGCGGCAGGTTGCAAGAACACCTCGAGATGGAACCACTGGCCGATCGGGATCGCCATACCGCCGTCGAGCGTGGTGGTGTCGAGGAAGTCGTACGCCTCGCTGGCGAGTGACGTGCTGCTCAGGCTCGTGAGCGACACGTCCCAGAGGCCGTGGATGTCGGAAGCGTCTGGGCCGTCGCCTCCCGTGAAGTGCAGAAGGTTCCAGTTGACCACACCGGTCGCGGCGGCGGGAACGTAGTACCACGCTCCATAGTAAGCGGCGGGAGGCAAGATCCCCTGACGCACGCAGCGGGCCTGCGAGGGCGTCGCAGGGCTACCGCCAGCCGTGTTGATGCTGAACGCCGCGGCATACTGCCCGCTATGCACCGGGGATGTCACGATGGTGTACATCGCCGACCCCTCCACGTAGCAGTACCCCAAGCCCTGACCTGCGTCCCAGTCGCCGAACCCGCCGCTTTCGAAGCCGGTCGACCAGGGGACCAGCAGAGCCGCGAGCGCACCGTCGGCGACGGCAGCGGCATCGACCGATCCATCGAGGCTGGGCCCCGCCTCGAACGATGCGTCCGGGCCGGCTCCCGCGTCGATGGTCACCGTCACCGTCGTCTGAGCACCGGCCTCCTCGAGCGTCGGGTCGGCTCCGACCAGGATTTGAGGGTCACAGCCGGCGGCGCCGATCGCAACGGCGGCGAGAGCCCCGAGCGGCCGCGCAAAGGTTCGGGGGTTTGCGGGCACCGAACGGCGAACCGCCCCCATCGTGCGCTACCTGTCCGACGCCGCCAGGATCCGCAGCGCGCGATCGGCAAACCGCCCCGCCCGAAAGCTCGTCAGATACCGTTGCGCCGCGCGCCGGGCGTCGCTCGAGTCATTGCGTGCGGAAGCCGCTTCCATCGACAGGGCCATCGCCTCTTCGACCTGCCTCCCTCGCGGATAGCGCTGCAACGCCTGCTCGGCAAGCTGTTCGGCGCGCGGCGCGTCCCCGTCTCGGCGCAGGGCGCGGACGGCCGCCATGATGAGGGCCGATTCGTCCTCGTCGACCGTCCCCGCCGTGTCGCGGGCGGCGACCGAGCCGCGCGCCGGAGCGCTCGTCGAGTGGTGACCGACGGTCGCCGGGGCGGTCGGGGGAAGGGACGATCCGGCGGCGGTTTCGTCGTGCGTCGACGGCGGTACGGACCGAACCGACGGGTCGGTGGCTTCGGCGACGCCCGCGGCGTGCACGCCGGCCTTCGAGGCTCGCGTGTCGACGGGCCGAGGATCCTGCGAAGCCAGCGTCGCGGGACGGCGCCACCAGCGGGTGTGCAGCGTGCTGGCCGCGGCGACGGCGCTCGCCGTCGTCGCGAGAACGACGAGCGCGACGCGAAGCCGGCGCGTCGCGCCGCTGCGCTCGACCCGTGCGAGAGGCGCACGCCGACGCATCCGCTCGGTGTCGAGCGGAGGCATCGACAGCACGAGCGCCGCAGCGCGTGCAAGCGCTCGATCCGACGACTCGATCTCTTCTCTCAGGCGACGCATCATTCGTCTCCTTCTGCAGGCAGCTCGGACACCATGCGCACGAAGTCCTTTCGCGCGTGATGCAGCCGTGTCCAGACTGTCTTCAACGGAACGCCTTGAATCCGCGCGATCTCCTCGCCGCTGTACCCCTCGATCTCGAACAGGATGAAGGTTGCGCGGCGCTTTTCGCTCATTCGAGCCAGAATGGCGTCGAGAAGTCGCCGCCGTTCGCGCACCTGGACGGCCTCGACGCCGGAGGGGCTCACCGACTGCAGATCCGGCAGAGGTTGTCGCCTGCCGAGCAGATGACGAAACCATGCGCTGCGCCGATGATCGCGGACCGTGCGCTGGGTGATTCGGTAGAGAAACCCTCCGAGATTCTGCCCGTCGAAAGCCGGCAGCTTGCGCCGCACGATGATGAACACTTCCTGCGTCAGGTCTTCCACATCGGCGTCGTGCGCGCCGAGCGCGCGAACCCAGCGCGCAACGTGCGCGAAAAAGTCCCGATAAATGGAGTCGAACGAGAGATGGGCTTGCTCCGGCAACGAAGCGGCGCCGGAGGCGTTCGCGGCCGCCACACAAGGCTGCCGATCGGACCAGGAAAAAGCGGGGCCCACCTGTATTGTTATGGCACAGGCGGCGCCAAAGCTTCTACGGAGGGCTCACGGGCCGAGGTCTGCGCCCCAGCGTACGCCTAACGTGACCGCGCTCCACACCGGCGGCGCACGACCAACGACACCGTGGGGCGTCACATCAAAGTCGTACGGTGTGGCATACGCGATGGCCTCGAGGCCAATGACCGGCGTGAGGCTCACGGGCTTCTGATCGACGTGCACCGCTGCATCCAGGGCGATCCGCGCGCCCACCTCGGCGCGGCTGGACGCGTAGGTCGAGACGAATCCACGGCCGATTGCGCGCAGCAATCCGACCGCGAGACCTGCGTCGATCGCGCTCTCGAAGCGACGGCCGAGCCAGAAGAAGCGCAGCGTGCCTCCCGCGGCGCACGGCAGACGCTCGAGCAGCACCCGGCCCGCTTCGCCCGCGAGAGCCATGGACGTTCCGAAGAACCAGGCACAGGTGGCATGGCCACCGAACGCGCCGCGTCCGCCCGCAGCTCGGATCGCGATCCCCGGAGCCACGAGAGCCGTCGGCAGACCGAG
>DASPUY010000274.1:0-67553 GCA_035622655.1 Polyangiaceae bacterium | reverse complement strand
GCACGTACGCCTGCCAGCCAGCTCCAGAAGGGGGAGAGCTCTCGGTCGCCGGTCCAGTACTGCCCGCGAGGCCCGAGCGGTGGGGCGCCGGCCGTATAGTCGTCGCTCCAGAACACGGCGCCCGTCTGGTCGTAAAAGCGGCCCCTCGCCATGAGCCTCACTGATTCGCCGAGGGATTTTTCGAATTCGAGCTCGGCCGTTCCACTCTTGATCGCCCACGTGTCGTAGTAGCCTCGGAGCGAGAACCGCACGGCGCTCCGGATCGACCGCAGATACCACGCGATGCGCGCCGTCACGGCTTCGCGCGCCCGTTCGGACGGCTCGTGCTCCTGGGCCTTCACGCCCTGTCCGAGGACCACGCTGCGGTATGGATCGCTCTGGAAACCGTCGACGAGCTGCGCTGTGTACGTCAGCTGGGTTTCGACGACAGGCGTCCACGACTGCGCCCAGCTCGCTTCGAAGGTATCGATCCCGATCGATTGGGTCGTGCGAATCGGATTGTTCGTGAAGCAGCCGACGGAGCTCTCGAGGGCCACCCAGCGGGTCGGATCTCCCTGACTCTGGACGCGATCGCAGACGATGTCGAAGTTTCGGGCGTACGAAAGCTCGAACTGGGAATTGTGCTGGAAGGTGTCCGTCCGTGCATTCACGTGGAGCGAGTTTGACCGATAGTCGTGCTCGGTGGAATACGCATATCCAGCCGTCACCGACGTGGCGTCCCCTTTGAACGTGACATCCCCACGTCCGAGATTTCGAAAATCGCGAACGCTGGCCGTGCTGATGAGGTCGGGCTGGAACGGACCGGATTTCGTCGCCACACTCGCGCCCGACACGACGTCGGCCTCCCAACCGCCCCGAACGTCCAGCCACGGCCACGGCGACGCCTGCACGTCGGCCGAAGGGGAATACACGAACATGTGCGTCCGCGTCGGCGCCTCGTAAAAAACCGACTGCGTCGTGTCGAACTCCGCCACCTGCGCATCGGCGGGCGCTCCAACCCCCAGCAGCGCCACCACGACGGCTGCCGCCGCCCCCCCTGCCCGACCCGGCCCTAATTGCACCCGCACCCCCCGCCGGAGACGCCGGTACCTCCCATGGATCCCTCTCGATTGTCGAGGGCATGCCGTAGAGGCGCGTCGTGCTTGGCGTCCGAGTCGAACTGCATCACCGGATCCGCGAGAATGGCGCGCTGCTCGGGGGCGACGGTCGCGCAGCCCGCACACGCGGTGACTGCAGCGGCGAGCACGAGGACGAAGCGCGGTCGGGGAGGAGCGCCACGGTTCGAGCGATTGGACCGAAATGGGATCATGGCGTCTTCAGCGTCAGAAATACACGCCCAATCCTCCGGAATACGTTTGCGCGTTCTTGTATGAATTTGGCGAAAAGACAGAGAGATCCGTCGCCTCGAGGCGAACGAGAATGCGATTTCGCAATGCGAAGAGCAGCCCGCCGCCCGCGCGGGCGACGTAGAAGTCCTGGCGCTGCAGAACGAACGATTCGGCGTTCGGCACGACGCTCAGGCCCCCGGCAAAGAGGCCGAGAAAGGGACACACGGGCCAACTGGGAGCCAGGTATATCGCGACCCCACCCCCATAAAGCAATTCGGCGCCGTCGCTCGTCAACCCGTCGCCCACGAACCCCTCGAGGCTCACCGTCTCGTGCAGGACCAGCGACGCTCGCGCCTCCACGTAGCCGAGGCGCTGCACGGCGTTTCCGACCACCGGGATGCTCAACATCCCGCCGAGCAAGGCAACGCCGGCACGGGACCCACGCAGCGGCGGTGGCGCGAAGAGCCCGGGCCGACCGGGCGCCTCACCCTCATCGGAAGTGACCGCGAACGGCTGCACCTCGTCGCCGAGGGCATACGCGCTGCGTCCATCGGGAAGAAGAACACGGAGCCAAAACCCCGCGGCCGGCCGGCCGTCGAGCGCAAGCGTCTCACCGCGGTGCGCCACGTAGATGACGCGATAGCTGACCCCAGGACCGCTGCGGAGGTCGGCAGCGTCAACGACGACGCGCGCGAACGCGTTCGCCGGGGCATCGTCCAGCGCTGGAGGTTCCGCCGCGTGCGCCGCGGTCGTGGACACCCCCGCGAGAATCCCTGCGGCGGCCGCCATCCACCTCATTTCGACGCCCACGTGCTGAGCAGCTGATTGACCACGGGGTCGCTCGGCGAAAATATCTGCCGCGGATGGTTGTTGCCGGTCGGGCGCACGAAAAGAGGGGCGGTCATGTACTGCTGGCTCATCTCGAAAGAGACGGCCTGAAGGTTGCTCTCGGCGGGGCTCCCGGTGCCGATCTCAGTCAGATCGACCACCTGATCGCCCCCGCCGCAGTTGACGGCGGGATGGTTGAGAAGCGCCATACCGCTGACAGCGGCGGAGTTGAAGTGGCAGCCATTGGACGGATCGCCCTTGGACGGGTCGCCGGAGCCGCAGTTGTACGCGAAAATGAATTGGGGCTCGACGAAGCAATAGAAGTAATTCGCGTCGAACGTCACGTTCGCGATGACGAAGTTCGGACCGGGATCGACCGTCGTGCAACCGAGGACCGGCAAGAGCAACAAGGGCGCGATCGCGGCAGCGCATCGAGCGGACCGATCGACGCCCATGGTCGAACGATAAACCGCCCGCCTCAGCAGCTGCAACGATTCCACGAGACGACGTGTCCCGACGTGGTGGTCGCCTGCGCTCCTCGCGACGAGCCGCCACCCTTTCCCCCCTCGCCTTCCTCGCCCCTCGCCCCCCTCGCCTTCCTCGCCCCTCGCCCTTTTGCCCCTAGCCCCCTCGCGCGCGCTCTCTCGACTCGCCGACTCGCAAGTTCGCGCGAGCCCGACTGCGAGAGAGCGAGCTCATGGTCGGTTTCTCTTGCGTCGGGCCCTGCCTCATCAGTAGAAGTTTGGATCGCCGCAGTTGGATGTCGTAATGTAGCGCACATGTAAGGCGGAAGAATCGCCCACTGCCGACATCCTCGCGGAGACCTCCCTCATGAAGCTGACGCCCTGGGTTCTCGTGGCCTTCGCGCCCATCGCCGTTGCCGGCTGCTCGGGCGCGTTTTTGGGGCACTGCGCTGTTCTCGCCGTCACCGTATGCATTTTCATCGGGACGCTGACCCTGGGACGCCACCCTTCGACCGTCGCCCTCAGGAGTGACTCGAGCGACGTTCGCGAAAGTCGCTGAGCCGTTCGCACCCGTTCGCACCGGCGAGCCTGAGCGGTGCGATCGGCCGAGGTGGACGCCCGCGGCGCGGCCCGTCTTTTGCGCTCCCTTTTGAGCTAAGGTCCGATCTCGCTGGATGTCCAATGAATGACGTCTATCGCGATGGGGGCGAGCGCCTGAAAGCCCTCGAGGACTTCACGCTCGGCGACCTCGAGTCGCTGCGGCTCATTTTGAGGGGAGATTCGGTGATCGACTGGAGGCGGATCGACGTCGCCTCCGACCAGGAGGTTCGAGACTTCCTCGAGGCTCAAGAGCTGCGACCCGAGGATCCGAGCGACCGCTCCCGGATGGAGCACGTGAAAAACGAGGCGATCGCGTATCTGCGCCGTCAATTCGACTACCCGATTCCACGGCCCGTCGACCAGTCGACCGTGCCCGAGCTGCTATTGCTCGCCGCAGGTCGCGGCCACCGTGCGATGTGCGCGTGCACCATCCTCAAATGCATGCACATCATTCATCACCTCGACGGCCGGGAGCTCCTGTTCGTTCTGCCGATGTCCGATCAGGAGGTCTTCCATATCGTCGAGGAGAAGGTCTATCGAGTCATCGGGGGCATGCTCGCGGGAGGTTTTCCGATAGTCGAGTTCGTCGGGGGCCGTAAGAACAAGGACTCGCTCGTGACCAAGCTTCTTTCGAAGCAAGAGACGATTGCCGCTCAGATTTTCGACAAGCTGCGTTTTCGCGTCGTCACGCGGACCCGCGACGACATCTTCCCGGTGCTCCAATACCTGACGAAAAAGCTCTTCCCTTTCAATTACGTCGTCCCGGGCCAGAGCATCAACTCGGTCTTCGGGTTCAAATCGTACGTGGAGAAGACGTCGCTCAAGCCCTTGCTCGGACAGATGCAAGTGCACGGGGGAATCGACGACGGCTTCACTCCCAGCGACAACCAGTTTTCGGCGGAGTCTTATCGGATCATCCACTTCGTGGTCGACATGCCGGTGCGACTGCCCAAGCGCCTCCTCGATCGCGCTCCGGCAATCGCCACCCCACTCGGCAACGTGATCTTCGTCATCTGCGAATTCCAGATCGTCGACCGAGATACCGAAGCTCACAACGAGATCGGGGAAGCATCGCATGCCAAATACAAGGAACGGCAGAAGAAGGCCGTGATGCGCCGGCTTCAGCTCGGCGGCGCGGGCGAGTCGTCGCCGGGCGGCCCCGTGAACCAAGACGTGCGTCGAAAGAAATGACGAACTAGAAAGGCAGCGCCGTCATGCGCCTTTACAGCGGAAAGATCTCAGCCATTTCGTCCGAAGTCGTGCGCGCGCTGCTCGCATCGAGGGACATCGAGGCCGAAAGTCCCAAGAACGTCGAGGCAGACGTCGCCGCCGTCCTCACGCAGTACGTCAACGCCGAGCGCGAGGTCAACGAGCGAGCCAAGGACGTCCTCGAGCGAACCGGAAAAGCCAATACCGACTACGCCAGGGTCCGCCAGCTGGTCGCGGAGGAAAAAGGGATCCGCGTCGGTGACGAGGCGCTCGACTACCTGCTCGATCAGGTGGTCGAGATGCTCATGCACTCGAATCACGTCGACGAGGTCTTCGTCGAGGACGTCGAGCTGCGCCGCAAAATGGCACCCATTTTCAAGAAACACATGGCGATTGACGCCGCCGTCGACGCGGAAGTGCGGACGCAGCTTCGTCACGTGCGCGAGGGCACCCGCGAATGGGAGGTCGAGTATGCCCGCACGCTGGAGCAAGTGAAGCGCAAGCGGGGGCTCTGAGCTGCGAAGGGGTAAGAAGGGGTACGGCCCTCGCCTGCCGGGAGGGGCAGGGCCTACCGACCTTCTGGAGGAGTCCGGGGAATCGTCGTAGCGTGAGAGATCCCATGCGAAGCATGACGGGTTTCGGCTTCGGCGAGGCGCCCCTCGGCACGGGCAAGCTCGGAGTCGAGATTCGCGGCGTCAATCATCGGTTCCTGGACGTGCGCGTCCGCGTCCCCAGAGACCTCGGAGACCTCGTCGGATACGTCGAGCAGGTCGCGCGGGAATGGCTGACCCGCGGACGCTACGAAGTGGCGCTGCGCGTGGACGGGATCGTGCTCGGTGCGCCAACACTCGATCGCGAGCGGGCGAAGGCTGCATTTCGGGCTCTCTGCGACCTGCGCGACGAGCTCGCGCCGGGCAGCGATGTGCCCCTCTCGCTGCTCGCGTCGGTCCCCGATCTGTTCGTGTCGCCGGTCGAACGCGAAATGGATCGGGTCCGCGAGGCCACCCGCGCCGCCTTCGAGTCAGCCGTCCAGGCCCTCGACGAGATGCGAGAGCGTGAAGGCTCGGCGCTGCGCGCCGATCTCGCCCGAAGACTCGAGCAGGCCCGTCAGCTCGCCGTCGAGATCCTTCGTCGGTCACCCGACGTGCTGGAGGCGCACCGGCGGCGTCTTGCCGAACGCGCGGGCCGTCTCCGCGCGACGATGGAGATCGACATCGACGCCGTGCGTCTGGAACAAGAGATCGCGATGTTCGCGGATCGATGCGACGTTACCGAAGAGCTCACCCGCCTCGAGAGTCATTGCGCGCAGCTCGCACGGCTGTTGAAGAGCGCGGAGCCGATTGGACGGCGGTTGGACTTCCTGCTGCAAGAGATGGCTCGCGAGACGAATACCATCGGTGCGAAGACTCCCGATGCGCAGGTCGCCCACGCAGTGGTCGAGTTGAAGGTGGAGATCGAACGCATGCGGGAACAGGTGCAAAACGTCGAATGAACGTGCAAGACGACTTCCTCCTCCTCGTTCTCTCGTCCCCCAGTGGAGCGGGGAAGACGACCCTGACCCGTCTCCTGCTGGACCGATGTCCGGAGCTGCGATTCAGCGTGTCGCATACGACTCGACCCGCACGCGCCAACGAAGTCGACGGGCGGGACTACCACTTCGTCGAGCGATCTTCCTTCTTGGAGCTCGTCGCCAAGGATGCTTTTCTCGAGTGGGCCGAGGTCCACGGCAACCTTTATGGAACGTCGATCGCCGAAATCGAGAGGGCCAGGGCAGTCGAGGGATGCACGGGGATGCTGTTCGATATCGACTACCAGGGCGCCCGGCAGATCAAATCGAAAGTGACCGACGTCATCGCCGTTTTCATCCTGCCTCCCTCGATGCAGGAGCTGGAGCGCCGCTTGCGGGGCCGGGCGAGTGAAACGGAGGAGACCATCAGACGCCGCTACGAGGTAGCCAAACGAGAAATCGAGCACTATGGGTTGTTCGACTACCTCGTGGTGAACGAAGATCTGGACCGCGCCGTGGATGACCTCCGCTCGATACTCGTGGCCGAACGTGCGCTGCGATCGCGGCGCGCACCTCTGGCCGAGTCGCTGCTGCGTGTGGGCCGGCTGGTATGACCGCACGGGCCGCCTCCCAGACGCCCCGATCCGGAGGCCACGTGCTGGCCGTCATCGGAGGCAGCGGTCTTTACAGGCTCGAGGGGCTCGAGGGCGTCGAGGAGCTCGGGGTCGATACGCCCTTCGGCCCGCCGAGCGATCGAGTCATCCGGGGCCGGCTGGGCAACACGACGCTGCTCTTTCTGGCGCGGCACGGACGAGGACACCGGATCGCCCCGCACTGCATCGATTACCGCGCGAACGTCTGTGCCTTGAAGATGCTCGGCGCGACGCATCTCGTGAGCATCAGCGCCGTCGGATCGATGCGCGAGGAAATTGCGCCCGGCGACTTCGTCGTCGTCGATCAATTCGTCGATCTCACGAGAAAGCGATGCTCGACGTTCTTCGAAGACGGGATCGTGGCACACGTCGGCTTCTCCGATCCCGTGTGCCCGCATCTGGCAGGAGCGCTGGCCGAAGCCGCGGAGCGTGCGGACGCGAGGGTTCACCGCGGTGGAACCTACGTATGCATCGACGGCCCGCAGTTCTCGACGCGTGCGGAGAGTCGGCTTTACCGTTCCTGGGGCATATCCGTCATCGGGATGACGGCGCTGCCCGAGGCCAAGCTGGCCCGCGAAGCCGAGCTTCCCTACGCCTTGCTCGCGCTCGCGACGGATTACGATTGCTGGCGGGAAGACGGTCCGGAGGTGACAGTCAACGCCGTACTGGCGGTCATGCAGCGCAACGTCGAGCGCGCCTGCCGAACGATCGTGGAGATCGCCCGCAAGTTGCCGGATCCGCGGGAAAGCGCCGCGACCGGCAGCTTGCGGGGGGCCATCATGACAGCGAAGGGTGCGATCCCCGAGTCGGCGCGCGCGCGCCTCGACTGGCTGGTCGCCCGATATCTAGACGAGTCAACGTAGCCCCAGCAGAGGGAGGATCTCCGTGGCCGGCACTACCGATACGCTTCTCGTCGTCGGCTCCATCGCGTTCGACGACATCGACCTTCCGTCGGGAGAATACCGCAACGTGGTCGGCGGCTCCGCCACCTACGCTTCGCTCGCCGCTTCGCCGTTCATGCGAGGCGGTGCCGTTCGCATGGTCGGCGTCGTGGGATCCGATTTTCCCCGCGACACTCTGGTCGAGCTCGAGAGACGGGGAATCGGCGTCACGGGCATCGAGCACGCCGCCGAACGGACGTTCCGGTGGCATGGCAGGTACTCGACCGACCTCGCGAGCCGCACGACGATCGACACCCAGCTCAACGTGTTTGCGAGCTTCTCCCCGAAGATTTCAGCCCTGGAGCGTAACTGCACCTTCGTATTCCTCGGAAACATCCATCCCGAGCTGCAAGTCGAAGTGGTCGAACAGGTGCCCCGGCGGAAGTTTATCGCGGCGGACACGATGAACTTCTGGATCGAGCGCGAGCCTTCCAGCCTCGCGCGAATGCTGCGCTGCGTCGACCTACTGATCGTCAACGATGAAGAGGCGCGGGCTCTTTCGGGGATCGACAATCTCGTCCGAGCGGCAGCAGATATCCGCAGGCGCGGACCGAAGACACTCGTGATCAAGCGCGGAGAGTTCGGCGCCCTGCTGTTCGACGAGGCGGGAACTTTCTTCGCTCCAGGCTACCCACTCGAGGAGGTCCTGGATCCAACCGGAGCGGGTGACTCCTTCGCCGGGGGACTGATGGGATACTTGACCTCGAGGGGCGAGGCGACGCCATGGGTCGTGCGCAAGGCGATGTTCTTTGCCTCCTCGCTCGGTAGCTTCTGTGTCGAGGGCGTAGGCCCCGCGCGCCTGCTGGCCATCGGTCACTCCGAGATTGCGGCTCGAATCGCAGCCTTTGCTCGACTCGTCGACTACGGCGGTGAGCTCCACTTCTCGCACTCGTGAGCCGGGCGTCTCCCCTGACCGGCGCAGTCGCACTTCCGGCTCGAGTGGCGCGCGGGCGATCGTTTCGGTAGACGGCGAAGGACGATGGAAGCGGACGCAGACGCGCGTGCCTACGACGAGCTCTCACGTCACGCCCGGATCGCCGATCTGGCGTCGATTGCCGCTCGGATCCTCACCACAGCCGAGGAGCTGCAGCGAGGCGAGCCTGCTTCGGCTGAGGTCGACAAGCTCGCCACCGAACGGCAGCTCCTGCGGCAGGACGCGGAGTCCACGTTCGGAAACGCACTCGACGTACTGGCACGCGGTCCAGCGGACGAGCGCGAGCGTTCGCTCGCCCGGGCACTCGCAGCTCATGCGCTCGCGTCCCAGCCGTTCGAGGCGATGGATGACGAGCGGCGGGCAAAAACGGTCTTGCGCCTGTCCGCCCGGACGCCATTCGATGCAACGTCGCTTCTGGATCGGTCGCTCGGAGAGGGGGCCGAGCGCGTCTGGCAAGCATTTGCCGCCTGCGTTCGCGGGGCCGACCTGGGCGCTCCGTCGGCCGATCGGGGAGAGGCGCTCCTCGCGGCCGCGGCGCTCGCCACGGCGGACGGTCCGGTCGCCGCGAGCCTCGCCGAGGCGCTGGCCGCCGAGGTGCACGATCCCAAGCTGATCCAGGTGCTTCGCGCCAAGGAGAGTACGACCTCGGTGGGACCGCTTCTGGGGGAGTGGACTCCGTCGCCGCGAAGCTCGTTCGCGGCCGTGCTTTTGGCGCTGAGCGGCGTCTCGTTCCTTCTTC
The DNA here is from genome assembly GCA_035622655.1 of Polyangiaceae bacterium. Taxonomy (GTDB): domain Bacteria; phylum Myxococcota_A; class Polyangia; order Polyangiales; family Polyangiaceae; genus Palsa-1150. The sequence goes on along the minus strand of DASPUY010000274.1, from coordinate 58,350 downwards.
ACGTCGCGCGGATCACTGGACGTGTCGCGCTGGCGTATCGACGGCCCGCGGAGGTCCGGTTGACTGGCGACGGCGGATTGCGCGTCACGTGGCGAGTCGAACTGCTCGGTCGCACGCTCTCCGAGCGCGACGTGGTCGTGCCGGCTTCCGGGCTTGCGCGAGCTACGCGCGAAGTGAGATACCCGCGGCTCAAGCTCTATGCGGCTCTTCTGGCGCTCGTCACCGGGACCTACGTCGGCATGCGCGCACTGGTCGACGGCTTTCGTGCAGCATCGCCATCGCTCATCCTGGGCGGGCTTTTCGTCATCGCCTTGGGCCTCGCTCTCGACCTGGCGTTGACGAGCATCACGCCGGGGGCTCGGGGCCGGTGCCGGGTGCTCTTCGTCCCCCGCGTGGGTCGGGCGCTTTGCGTGGGAGCGGTCGACATCGGGTCGGCCGACATGCTGCTGACGCGGCTTGCGCGGACCACGTCCGTGGGCCTCGCTCCCGGCGACGCGGCTCAACGACCGTCGGACGACTCGATGCGCTCGCCCAGCACCGCATCGAGCCGTCCTGCGGACGCGTGAACCTCGAACCTTATGGTTCGTGCGGTGTCCTGCGCGCACGCGCGAACGCTGGCGGCGTGGGCCGCCTGGGCGCGATCGATCTCGTTGTCCGGGCCTTCGAACGCTCGAAGCTCGAGCCCGGCCCCCTCGCCCTGTGCGCCCACGGCGACCCGGAGGCATCGGCCGGCTGGAACGTCTTCCGTCCACGAGACCGTTCGCGCCTCGTCGAGCGCCAGCTCGCGAACCGCTCCCTCCCTGCCGGAGAGCAGCATCTCTTGCCCCACCGCCACCCGGGCGAGCATTCGAGAGGACGCCAGTGGATGCGCTGAAAGAGACGGGTGTTTCCAGGGCTCGGGGCGAACGAGAACGGTGTAAGGACCCGGGCGCCCGCGTGCCTCGAGCTCGAGGCGAGCGGGGCCCTTCGGACACGCGAACATGGCCAGCGAGGAAGACGCCTCCCCGTCGGCCAGCAGCGAGTCACCGTCGCCCCACACTCGCGCCTCGACGAGCGAAAGCGGCGCACCCGCGACGACGTCGATGCGTCCGCACATCGCCCCGAATGCTTTGGGCTCGAGCGGCAAAGTCACTCGACGGCCGAGCCCCAGGACCCCCGACGCAGCAAATGCCGGAGCGGAATACCCGCTCTTCGCCAGCAGCACGTTGCGAGCGCGCCTCGCCACCTCGAGGGGCACCGTCGGCGCAACCCACGCGATTTCAGGGCGCGACGAGAGATCTTGTGCAACGTCCCCCGCCGCCCGTGCGAGGACGACTGCGGCGAGCCCGCGACCCGAATGCGGTCTCACCTGAAGGGTCCCGGCCATCGCCAGCGGCGAGCAGATCGTGAGCGTTCGGGCTCCCATCCCGTCCGGAGCCCGTCCGATGACGTGGCCCTCCTCGTCGATCGCCTCGACATCCAGCAGCGCAACGTCGTCGTCGGGAACGACGATCGCGTCGACGCATTGATCGGCACCGAACGGAAGCGATGCATACGTGGGCACGCGGGCGTCAACCGGCAGCGCGACCCGCCTGAACTCCTCCCATTTGCCGCCGAGCTCGATTCGATGGACGCGCACGGCGTCGTCGAGACCGGGCCACGCATCGGCGGCGCGCGGGCCCTGTTCGAGGGTACCGTGGGCACCGAGGGCCCTCGCGACGACCGGCGCTCGCTCCCGGGGAACGAGCTGCACTCCAGTGGCGATGAGGCCCTCCCCTTCGACCACGTGGGCCGCGACGTACACCCTCGACGGATGAGGAGGACACAGGACCACCGTCGGATGCACGTCTCGCCCTTCGTCGACGGCCAGCGAAGTTCCTTCCTCGGAATACACGGCCACATCGATGTCTTCCACCGACGTGGAGGCGCGCGCGTAGGCGAGCAGGCACGATTCCGGTGGGACTTCTACGAAGCCGCCGAGCCATTCGTTGTCGAGCGCCTCCCCGGAGGCCACGAGCGACGCCGGACCGGCGCCGAGACGGGCCGCGCGTGATGGGAGATCCCCGAGCAGATTGCGACCCTCCAGCTCGCCGGGAAGGACGGTGGGCGCGGTCAAGCGATGTGCGGCGGTCGGCGCGAGCGAAGGGCGGCCCCGCGGCGCGCAACCGGTGAGAAATACGGCGATCCAGAAGAGCGATTGGACCGCGTTCACGGCGCCGAGTCCCAGATTCCGTTTTCGATGCGAAAGAGAGCCAGCCCCCAGCCGAGCAGCGGAGTGCCGCGTGCTTCCATTTGCGCGAGTGCCAACGAGCGATCGCCCGCACAGAATGCCACTACCGCGCTGCTCTCGTCGACGCCTCGGTCATCGACGACTTCCCGGGCTCGCACGCGAAGTCGAAGACCGAACGAGTGCGCGACACCCTGAACCAGCGAGGCCACGGCGAGGTAGCAGGCCCCCGGCTCGATCGACAGTGGAACCGGAGTGGTCCCCGACCCGCCTTGCGCGAGCTGCACGGCTTCCGCGGGCAGAGACACGACGTGTCGGGCGAGCAGCGCATAAGCCATTCGCGCACGAGCTTCGCCGCCCCAAATCGAAGGGAGATGCTGCGGCAGGGCCCAGGCGGCGTGCGAAACCAGTACCGGCGTTCCCGACGGAGCGCCGACGAAAACGATGCCGACTTGCGTCGTCTCGCCGACGCACACCGGCAGCTGCACGTCCGGCGCGTCGGTGCGATCGCGCGCCAGCAGACGATCGTCAGAGCTGTCGCGCATCTCCGCGTCCAGATCGAGCTTGCCCTTGCGCCCCGCGCGCGCCACTCCCGACTCCGAAGCGAAGAGGTCGAAAACGTGGCATCCGGGAGGCAAGGTCTCCTCCCCGACGCCGGTGCCGTCGACTCCCGAGTACCAGATCGAACGGTTCGAAATCGTCGCTCCGTCCCGCTTCGCGCGGACCTCGGCGAGGTCCGCCCGCTTTTCCGGGGCGGGCAGCAACGGAAGCGCTCCGGGTTCGGGCAGCGGACCCAGACCACCCCCGGTACGCTCCGGCAGGACCGATTGAAGCGCAGGTAACGACTTTTCGGACACGGCGACGAGGATCTCCAGCGCGCCGCGGCCCGAGTCGCTCGTGACCATCAGTCGCCGGGGCAAGAGGTCGCCGCACTGCTCGATCGACAGCGCGCCCGCCTCACTCGGTACGTGCTGCCCGCTGTCGCCCGGGGGGCTCACATGAAAGCTGAGACCGCGGGCGCCGAGAAGAACGAGCGTCGTACAGTTGCCGTCCGGGAGGCTGGGCACAGGTACCGCGATCGTTTCATCGTCGTTCAGGAAACGGGGCTTGCCGACGACGACGAAGGCGCCGACCGAGCGCCAGGCCTCGGCCACACGACGGGCGGCGTCCTGAAGCTCGGCCCGGGCCTCGCCGCCGTTCGCGACGCTCCACGAGGCGACCGCGCCCAGGACTGCCGTCGAGCGCAACACACGCGCGGATGGCATGGTCACGGGCCCTCGTCCACCTCGAGACGGCTGGAAATGAAGTCTTGCGCCACGGCATCCCAGACGAAGAGCTTGCGATCGTCGACCTCGCCTCCGCGCACGCTGGTGACCAGATAGGCAAGATCCCAGGGCGGCGCGCCTCGGCCCATCTTCGCGACCTCGGCGTCGGTCGCCGAGAAATAGGCCCCCACGTCGAGATGCGAATGGTACAGCACCTTGACCGGGCGGCCTTCCGCCTCTCCCCGACGAATGGCATTCTCGAACTTCATCGAGTCGATGTCGAAATAAGTCCGCCCCGTGCGCGGATACTGCTGCGGATCGAGCCGGTGGAGAAGATTGGCTCGGTTGATCATGGGCACGATGCCGTCGAGACGTCTCGGCTCGCTCGCCGGCCCGACGAGAAAGCCGCAGCTCTCCTCGTCGTTGGCGTAGGCACGCCGGGCCTCTTCATCGATCAGAGCGAGCACCGCAGCCCCGATGACCAGATTGCCTTCGACCCAACGAGGTCTGCCTGAATCACGCATGGAGGAGGTCATGTTCACACACTCTTACCAAACGTACTTGCGCTCCCAACGAACAGGGGCAAAGTACCGGTCGCCACGGTCACAAAGAACGGCGACGATGCAGCCGCTCCGGCCGCCATTCTTGAGCTCACGAGCCACCTGGAGCGCGGCAAAGACGTTGGCGCCCGACGAGTGCCCGACGTGCAACCCCTCCTCGCGCGCCATCCGATCGGCCATTTCCCAACCGTCCTCCGTCCTCACGGCCAGGTGACGATCGGGGACCTGCGCATCGTAAATGGGTGGAACGAGACTCGTCCCGAGGTGCTTGAGACCTTCGAGCCCGTGCAGCGGTTCCGCGGGCTCGATCGCGATGCATTCGACCGGTCGGGTATGCTCCTTGAGCCGGCGGGCACATCCCATCATCGTGCCGGTGGTCCCGAGGCCGGCGACGAAGTGCGTGACCCGATCGCCGAGGGCCTCGAGAATCTCTTGGCCGGTGCCATCGTAGTGCGCGCGCCAATTGGAGGGATTCGAGTACTGGTCCGGGTAGAAGTACCGCTGAGGCTCGCTGGCGACGAGCTCGCGAACGACGCGTATTGCACCGTCCGATCCCTCCATGGGGTCGCTGTAAACGACTTCGGCTCCGAAGCTCCTGGCAACGTCCTTGCGCGCCTTGCTGACGTTCGACGGCATCACGAGGCGCACGCCGATGCCGAGAGCGGCCCCGAAAAGCGCATAGGCGACCCCCGTATTGCCGCTGGTCGAGTCGATGAGAACCTTGTCCGCGGTGAGCCGGCCGTCGCGCAGCGCGTCCTGCATCATCCGAAGCGCCGGGCGATCCTTGACGCTACCGCCCGGATTCGCAAACTCGAGCTTCACCCAGATCTCGACGTCGGGAACGTCCCGGGAGACCTTGCGGAGGCGAACGAGGGGCGTATGGCCGACCGCCTCCACCACCGATTCGAGCCGCCGGCTCCGAGCGAGCTTCACGGATGGACCCGGAGCGCCGCGCGCAGCGCATGCAACGCGACGTGGGCGCCGAGCGCGACTTCCCGCGACGCGGGATCCGAGAGGCCCAGCGTCGTAATCGTCTGGCTCGCGTCGAGCGCCGAGGTGGCCACTCCTTCGCCGATTTCGAGCCGGGGCTCGACCTCGACGTGGATCGTGGAGTCGATGGCCCGCGCCAGCCGAGCCAGCCCCACGTCACGAACGCGGAGCGAACCCACGCCCGCACCTGCGAGATACCGCACCGCGACCTCCGCAGCGAGCCCGCTCAGCACGACGTCGACGCAAGCGCTCTTTATTCTTTCCTGCCCCGATTGGCCCACTTCGGCCAGCTGCATCTGACGCGCATGACGGTTCATGGGCGCGCTTTCACCCCCCCGCGATGGCCGGGACGATGCTGACCCGGTCGCCGGCCTTCAGCTTGGTCTTGAGGCCGTCCAAGAATCGTACGTCTTCCTCGCCCACGTAGATGTTCACGAAACGCCGCACCCCTCGATCGTCGAGAAGGCGCTCGCGGATGCCCGGATGCTTCCGTTCGAGGTCTTCGATCAACTCCCCGACCGTCCCGCCGGTTGCCGTCACCTCGTCGGCCCCTCCCGTGAGCGTTCGCAGTGGAGTTGGAATTCGCACGATCGTTTCCATGTCAAAATCTCCTCTCGGTCATGCACATGCGGGAGAGCTGTAGGAGGCCGCCTCGAGGTGCCGGATTCGACGCTCGGCGCCGCAGAGCGGGCAATCATCACGCGGGGCCAGGCGCCTGCGGCGAACCGAGTCGCTGCGACCGTCGAACATTGCGATCTGCCCGCCGACCGGCAAGCCATCGAGTGTCGCAATGGCCAGATCGACCTGAATTGCGGCAATCGTTCCGACCACGGGCCCCATCACGCCCGCTTCGGCACACGCGGGCGCGCCGTCCCGGGGGATGTCCTCGAAGATGCAGCGGTAGCACGGCCTCCCGCTCGCGCTCACCGCCATGACGATCCCCATCCACCGGACGGCGGAGGCGTGCACGATGGGCACGCCCGCGATCATGCACGCATCCGAGGCGAGAAACTTGGTGGCGAAGTTGTCGCTTCCCTCGAGCACCACGTCGTAGTTGCGCACGATCTCCAGCGCGTTGTCGGGCAACAACCGAGTCCGGTGGAGTCGAACGGCCGCCTCGGGCGCGATCCGCCGCGCCTCTCGCGCCGCGACGCCAAGCTTCGATTCACCGACATCCGCGTCGGAGAAAAGAATCTGGCGATGCAAATTGGTCCGGTCGACGACGTCGTCGTCGCACAGTCCGATCGTGCCGACTCGGGACCGAGCCAGAGCCAGAAGGGCCGGGCATCCGAGACCGCCGACGCCGATGATCAGCACCCTCGCAGAGCTGCGCATCAGGGTCGAACCTCGGGAAAGTACTCTTCGAGGCTGAAGTAGCGCTCCCCAGTGTCCGGCAGGACCGTGACGACGTTCTTTCCCTCTCCAAGCTCTCGCGCAACATCGAGGGCAACGTGCACGGCGGCCCCTGCGCTGATTCCCACCAGAAGTCCCTCGCGCCGGGCGAGCTCGACCTTCATCGTCCACGCTTCGACGTCGGTGACGGTGCGAACCTCGTCGACGCAGCGAGCGTCGTAGTTGGTGGGGACGAACCCGGCGGCGAGGCCCTGAATCTTGGTCGGCCCGCGCTCGCCACGGGAAATCGTGGCGCACGACTCGGGCTCGACCGCGACGATGCGGGGCGCCGGCGAGCGTTCCCTCAGCACCCTGCCGACACCGGTGATGGTTCCTCCCGTTCCGACGCCCGCCACGAACGCGTCGATGGTGAGTCCACTCATCGCGGCGAGGATTTCGCGGGCAGTCGTCTCTGCGTGAACGCCGGGGTTCGCCGGATTGTCGAACTGTTGGGGAATGAACGACCCCGGGGTGCGGGCCGCCATCTCGCGCGCTGCGCGAACCGCGCCGTCGAGCTGCTCCGCCTCCGGCGTGAGAACGACCTCGGCGCCGAACGCCTCGAGAAGCTGTCGCCGCTCCAGGCTCATGCTTTCCGGCATGGCAAGCACGCAGCGGTAGCCACGAACCGCGCAGACGAGCGAGAGGCCGATCCCGGTATTCCCGCTCGTCGGCTCGACGACCGTTCCGCCCGGCCGGAGCGTCCCGTCATGCTCCGCCGCTTCGACCATCGAGAGCGCGATTCGATCTTTCACGGAGCCGCCGGGATTCGCCTGCTCCACCTTCGCCCAGACAGTCGCCCTCGACGCATCTCGCCCGGGCGCGCGGATGCGGATGAGCGGCGTGTCGCCCACCAGATCCAGCACGTCCTCGGCCAGGATCGGAGCGCGCGACAGCGACGGCGGACGCATCACGAGGGCACCTCGTAGCACGACCTCAGCTCTCGGGCCGGCGACGCGTCGCAGTGCCGCGCGAGAGATTCGGCCCCTCCGTCCCGGACGCCACGTTCTCGACGCCGCCACGGCGTGCGATAGAGAGGCATGATGGAAGGGTCAGAGGACGCACGGGCGCTCCACGCCGAGTACCCGCCCATCGATCTGCACGCGGACACGCTCATGTGGTCGCGCTGGCTCGGATACGATTTCCTCGTCCGGCACGAACCGCCGCTCTGGCGATCGGCGCTCGGCGGTCACGTCGACCTGCCAAGGCTGCGCGATGCGGGCATGGGCGCCCAGTTCTTCGGACTCGTGTCGCTCCCGTTCATCCCGAAGGTGACCGGTCTGGCTCGGGCGATCGAAGAGCAGATCGATCTCTTGGCCGAGGCGGCCACCTTGCGCCCGTCGGAGCTGCGGCTCGTTCGCACCGCAGTCGAGATCGATCTCTGCCGGCGCGACGGAGTGATTGCGGCTCTGCTCGGGATCGAAGGCGCCCACTCGCTGGAAGGCGATCTCGACAAGGTCGATCATTTCGCACGCCGCGGCGTCCGTTACCTGAGCCCGCTGCACCTCACCCCGAACGAGGCCGGCTACCCGGCCTATGGTCGGGGACGACGAGATCACGCGGGACTGACGAGGTGGGGCTTGGATCTCGTTCGCCGCTGCGAGTCAGCGGGCGTGATCGTCGATCTGTCTCACGTCAACCGCTCCGGATTTCTCGACGCCTGCCGGATCGCGAGCAAGCCGCCCATCGTCAGCCACACGGGAGCGCTCGGCGCCCATGATCACCCGCGAAACATCGACGACGAGCAGCTACGTGCGATTGCGAACCTCGGTGGCGTGGTCGGGATCATCTTCTACCCGCGCTACCTGGGCGGCGACGGAATCGCCGCCGTGGTGAAGCACTTCCTTCACGTCATCAAGACCGCCGGGGAAGACGTTCCGGCGCTCGGCAGCGATTGGGACGGCTTCATCGTCCCGACGCGCGAGCTGTCCGATCCCAGAGGATTGCCGCGACTGACGGACGCCCTCCTTCGCGCAGGAGTGGGCCGGCGGGCGCTCGGCAAGATCCTACGCGGCAACGTCATGCGGATTCTCGCGACCGCATGAGCGCTCCAATGGGGAGCCGCGCGCGCGGCCTCGGGTAGACCTCCTGGCAGCAATCGGCTAGCCTGGAGTGACTGTAGGTGATGCTGGGTGACACCTGCCCTCGAGCTCGTCGCGGCCGCAGTAGTGACTGCAATCGGATCGCTGTTCGCCGCCAGTGACGCCGCCCTGACCGAGATCCCCGAAGGGCGTCTCCAAGCTCTCAGCGCAGAACCACAGGGGACGGGTGCGGCCTTCCGCCGCTTCACGCAGGATCCACTTCGGCTGCTCTCGCGCTGGCTCGTCGGTCGGGTCGTCGCGGTGAGCGTGGCGAGCGTGCTGCTCAGCGATGCAGCACGCCTGCTCGGGCTGGACCGATTCTCGCTCCCCGCCGCCGTTCTCGGTGCAGTCCTGACGTACGGGACGTTCACCGAGATCCTGGGAACGCTGGCCCGACGGCTTCCCGAGCGCGTGGGGGCCCTGTGTCTCGCATTTCTGCGGCCCCTCGAATGGATCGTCGCGCCCCTCGCCGATCCCCTGGCGAATATCGGCCGGGCCGTGCGACGGCGCGTGCCGAGATCGCGCTCGACGGACGCACGCATTGCGGAGACCGAAATGGAGTGGCTCGTGACCGAAGGCGAGAAGGCGGGGGCCATCGCGAACGAGCCGGCGGAGATGATCCGCAAGGTGCTCGATTTCAAAGATTTGACCGCCCGCGAGGTGATGGTGCCGCGGCGCCATGTCCTGGGCATCGAAGTCGGAACTCCACTTTCCGACGCGGTGGCGCTGGTCGCATCCGAGAGGCATTCGCGTTATCCCGTATTCCGAGAGAATCTCGACAACGTTCTGGGTCTTCTGTACGCGAAGGACCTTTTCGCGGTGGTCCGCGACGATCGCATGCAGAGCACCAGGCTCATCGACGTGACCCGCACGCCCGTGCTCTTCGTCAGCGAGAATCAGCCGGCTGCAAAGGTGCTGCAAGACATGCGCTCGAGGCGCCTGCACGTGGCGATCGTCAGTGACGAGTTCGGGGGCACGTCCGGCCTCGTCACTCTCGAAGACATCGTCCAGGAGATCGTCGGCGACTTTCGCGGCGAGCACGACGTCAACGCTCCGATCCAGAAGATCGGCGAAGGCCACGTCGTCGCCGACGCCTCGGTGCACCTGGACGATCTCGCCCAGGCCCTCGGAAAGCCTTTGCCGGACGACGGAGAGTTCGAGTCGCTCGGGGGTCTCATCATCAGCCGCGCCGGCCGCGTGCCGAACGTGGGCGCCACGCTTCAGGTCGGAGGTCTCAAGTTCATCGTGCGTGAAGCAGACGCTACTCGTGTGGTCAAAGTCGAGATCGTTCCCGACCGCGTGATGCGTCCGGCTTCGTCGGCATCGTGAAAGCGCCCTGCCCGGCTGCGCTTCGCCTGTACACACGCGTTCGGGACACCAAGCGCACTGCCGTCCCCTTCGGCCTGAGCGGCTGGAGCGAAAACGCCGCCGACGTCGCGGTTCTGCTTCAGACCCCGACCGACGACCGCAAAAGCCTGGCTCAGATCGCCGCGCAGCTACCGGATGTCACGACGCTGCCGATGGATGCCACGGTGGTGGTTCTCGGCGGGGCAGTGCGCGACGCACCCTCGTGGCGCCGATGGCTCGGTCAACGTGTCGTACCCGTTCCGCGTGCGCTCCGATGCACCGCACTCCTCGTGCGCGGCTACGTCGACATCGGAGCTGCGATCGGGCAGCGGGGCGAGGATCTCGTGTGGGGGCGCGCCGGGCGCGGCTGAACCGGCTCAGTTCACCTTGCCGAGCTGGTCCGCCAGCTTCGCGGCAACGTCGGACAAGCCGGGCTTGGGCTCGGAGATGACGTCGCCCTCGGCCTTCTGACCCTGGATGTCGTCGACGAGCGAGTTCATGGAGCTCATCAGCTGAGCGATCTGGCCACGCGTCGTGCTCGGACAAACTTTCTCGAACGTGTTGGGCACGACCGTGATCGCGGCTCCAGTGGGCGGGACCTTGTCGGTCACCAGCCTCGGAAGCTTGACGTTTCCTCCCCCACGCGGGTTCGCGAAGGTCAAGTCTCCCGGAACGCCGTTCTTGTCGTCGGGCGCGATAGGAGCGGCGAGCGGCGCCAGGAACGCGCCGGATGAAGGCGTATCCTTGTCGACCACGACGACATAGGAGATCGGGAGCTGGCCCGGCGGCCGGCTGAGCTCCTCGGTGATGGGCTTCTGCAGCTTGGCCAGCAGCGACACCACCAGATCCTTCTTGTCGTTGAGCGCTTGCACCCGCGTGATGAAGTCGAAGAGCTGGCGTGTCGTGTCAGCGGGCACCCCGCTGAAGCGGCGCCCGAAAAGCTTGTCGCCAGCAAAGTCGACGTTCATGCCCGACAGCTGCTGGCCGAGATCCGTAGGGAACTTGCGGTCGGCAATGAGGGCCTTGCCCCCATCCATCAGTTTTTGCTTGAGCTGGTCGAGCGAGTCTTTGGCCTTGAGGACGTCGCCCGCCAGATCGTGCGCGTCGTGAACGCCTTGAGCATGTGCTGCGCCCTGGGACGCCGCGTTGCCTGCCACCCATCCGAGGGCCAGAAGCGCGCCCCCAAAAACAACGCCCACCATCAATCCGCGCTTGAAGGAGCTGCTCCGAGCCTGCCGAACGACTCCTTCGTCCATCTCGATTCGCTGCGGCTGTGGGACGACGGCGACCGCGGCGGCTGGAACGGCGAATGGCTGAGCGACTGCAGCCAGTGGACTCGACATGTCCACGGGGGGCGGGCGCGCCGACATGCCCGGACGTGGCATCCCCGGCGGCATGGATGCCGGGGGTGGAGGGGCCGGACCACGTCCAGGCGCAGGCACGCTTCCCGTCACGGGCGGAGGGGGCGTCGCTCCTGGCGGCGCACCCATCTTCTGCAGGCGCGATTTCAGATCGATCTTCGGCTTTCGTTCTTCCGCCATCGTGAGTCCGCGAGACCTTACGTGTCCCAATGCGCGAATGTCAACGCAACGACGAGCCCTGAGACGCGCTTTTCGATGAAATTGCCCGTGTCGGATAATGGCGGCGGCAACGGGCGCCATCGAGCGCGGTCAAGCCTCCGGTTGACCGGCATGAGGAGGGCCTCCATGCTCCTGCCGGGGCCAGGCCCCTGCCCATTCTCGCCCACCGAGCTCCCTCTGTGACTCCCTTTGCGCTTTCCACGCCTCCGTACGCGGCTCGCGTCCTCGTCATCGACAACTACGATTCGTTCACCTTCAACTTGGTGCAGTACGCAGCCGAGCTCGGCGCGGAGGTCCAGGTCCACAAGAACGACGCGATCGACGTCGCCGGCGTGCGGGCCGCCCGTCCCGAAGGGATCCTGATTTCTCCGGGACCCTGCACGCCGGACGAAGCCGGCATTTCGCTGGACCTCGTGCGACACCTCGGCGGCGCCTTTCCCATCCTCGGCGTCTGCTTGGGCCATCAGGCGATTGGGCAGGCGTACGGCGGCCGGGTCGTGCGGGCTGGCCGCCTCATGCATGGCAAAACGTCGCCGATCCTCCACGACCGACGCGGCGTCTTCGAGGGAATCCCATCGCCGTTCGAGGCCACTCGGTACCACTCGCTTCTCGTCGAGCGCGCATCGCTCCCGACGTGCCTCGAAGTGAGCGCATGGACCTCGGAGGGGGAAATCATGGGCCTGCGCCATCGCGAGCATCCCGTCGAGGGTGTACAATTCCACCCGGAAAGCGTGCTCACCACCGAAGGGAAGAGACTGCTCGGCAACTGGCTCGGGCGGCTGGCCCGGAGACGTGGCACGGAGATGCCGTCGTGACGGGTGTTTTTCCCGAGATCATCGATCGCCTGCTCAGTCGGACTCCACTGCCGTCGGACAGTGTCCGAGCGGCCTTCGACGACATTTTCGCAGGGCGATGGACCCCCGTACAGGTCGCCGCGTTCATCGTGGCGCTCCGGATGAGGGGCGAGAACGCGGAAACGGTCGTTTCCGCGGCAAAGGCCATTCGCGCGGCGATGACTCCGGTACAGCACTCGTTTTCGTTGGTCGTCGACACGTGCGGAACGGGGGGCGACGGAGCTCACACCCTGAACCTGTCCAGCGGCGCGGCGCTGGTGGTGGCCGCATGCGGGCTTCGCGTGGCGAAGCATGGCAACCGGTCGGTTTCGAGCAAGTGCGGGAGCGCCGACGTGTTCGAGGCCCTCGGAATCCCGATCGACCTCCCCGCCGCGCTGCAAGGGCAGATTCTGGACGAGGCCGGAATCGCGTTCCTTTTCGCCCAGACCCATCATCCGGCTTACCGGCACGTCGCGCAGGCGCGCCGCGAGCTGGGCATGCGGACGATCTTCAACGCACTGGGCCCGCTGGTGAACCCGGCGCGTCCCACGCATCAATTGGTCGGGGTCTACGACGACGGACTCAGGCCTCTGGCGGCACGCGCCCTCGGCCTACTGGGCTCGAAAGGCGCCTGGGTCGTTTGCGGCGAGGACGGGCTCGACGAGGTCAGCCCATGCTCTGCGACCCGCGTGAGCGAGCTCACGCCCGACGGTGAAGTGCGTGAGCGGGTAGTGGCGCCCGAGGACTTCGGGCTCCAGCGTTGCGATCGAGCGTCCATCGCAGGAGGCAGCGCGCAGGAGAACGCGAGGTCTCTGCAGGCCATCATCGCCGGTGAGCCTCATCCCGCTCGGGACGCTGTGCTTCTCAACGCGGCCGCCGCCATCGCTGTCGCAACGGGCGACGACCTTCGGTCGTGCGCCGAGCGAGCGCGGCTCGCGCTCGATCGCGGCCACGCGCGAGATACACTCGATCGATGGAGACGGGCGGCCCGACGAGCGCAGGCGACGCCGTGAACTGGCTCGCTTCGATTCTCTCGGCGAAGCAGCGCGAGGTCGATCTCCTGTGTCAGAGATCACGTGTGCGGTCCTGCCGCGAGCCAATCGACGTGGTCGGCGCTCTGCGCCGGCCACGCTCGCCGGACGGTGCCCTCCGCATGGTCTGCGAAATCAAGCTGCGAAGCCCGAGCGCGGGGGCGCTCTCCCGCGCCCTCGCGCCTTCCGAGCGCGCCCTCGCGTACGCCGAGGCCGGCGCGTCGATGGTCAGCGTTCTTTGCGACGGGCCGTTTTTCGACGGATCATGGGATCACCTCGGCTCGGCACGACGAGCCCTCGACGCCGCCGGTCGAGCGGTCCCGCTTCTGGCCAAGGAGTTCGTGGTCCACGAGCGGCAGGTGCACGAAGCACGAGATCGCGGCGGTGACGCCGTGCTCCTCATCGCGCGCATCGTCGACCCAGGGGTCCTGCGCCGGCTCGCAGACTGCGCGCGCACGGAAGGCATCGAGCCGCTCGTCGAGGTCGTCGACGAGCCCGAGCTGGAGGTCGCTCTGTCGGCGGGTGCGCGGGTCATCGGCGTGAACGCTCGCGATCTCGACACGCTTGCGATGAACCCGCGGCGCACGGCGCGCCTGCTGGGCGCCATCCCCGTCGATCGGGTGGCCGTGCACCTGTCGGGACTGCGTGAGCCCGAAGATGTAGCCGCGATCGCGCGGGGAAGGGCCGACGCAGCGCTCGTGGGCGAGGCCCTGATGCGCGACGACGATCCACGACCGCGGTTGCGCGCGATGGTCGCCGCCGCGACGCCGCCGTTTGCTTGGCCCGACCTCCGTTCGCACTCTACGATCGGATCGGGTGGATCTTCACGGCTGGATTGACACGTACCTGGATCACCTGCGCTTCGAACGCGCCCTGTCCACGAACACGCTCGAGGCGTACGCGCGCGACCTCGGCTCGCTGGCGCATCACGTCGGAGGCGACCGGGACCCCTCGAGCATCGGTCCGGACGCCATAGCCTCTTTGATCGCGTCGAACCTCGATCGGGGGGTATCGGCGAGATCCGGAGTCCGCCAGCTGTCGGCCCTCCGCGGATTCTTTCGGTTTCTCGTTCGAGAGCGCGCCGTCGGCGAGGACCCGACCTTGCTCGTGGATCGGCCGTCGACGGCGACCAAGGTTCCTCGCGCGCTCTCTCACGAAGAAATCGCTCGGTTACTCGATGCCCCGGACGTCTCGACCGACCGGGGAAGCCTCCACGCCGCGATGCTCCACCTCATGTACGCGTCCGGTCTGCGCGTCAGTGAGCTCTGTAGTCTTCGGGTTTCGGACCTGGACCTCGATCGTGGGGTCGTGCAAGCGCGCGGCAAGGGCGACAAGCGTCGGTTTGTTCCCGTCGGGGAAGTCGCGCTCCTTCACGTCACACGTTACTTGAAACAGGTTCGGGCCCGCCATGCGCGGCCGGGCGAGTCGGTGCTCTTCGTCTCTCCCCGGGGGGGACGTTTCACCCGTGTAGGCTTCTGGAAGGTGGTACGGCGCTACGCGATCGCGGCCGGGATTTTCCCGCTGCCTTCGCCCCACAAGCTCCGGCACTCGTTCGCGACCCACCTCCTCCGCGGCGGAGCCGACCTCCGGGCCGTTCAGGCGATGTTGGGCCACGCCGACCTCGGCACGACAGAGATCTATACCCACGTGACCGCCGATCATGTTTGCCGCGTTCATGGCAAGTCGCATCCACGTGCGCGCGAATGAAGAAGGAGCGGACGATCCGGAGCGGCCCGCCGGAGGGCAGGCACGCCCGCGCAAGCAGAGCGGCCTTCGCGAGCGGGAGTTTACGAAGGACATCGTTTCGCCAGGTCATCCGCCACCGGTGCAAAAGCTGCTAGGTTTGCCGTGTAGCAATGCGTCCTCCGTTCCAGCGGGTTGATCCCGTCGGGCCCGAGACTCCCGTCATCGTCGAGATTCCTCACGCGGGCCTGGAGCTGGCGCCACCCTTCCTCGAGCCACTTGCCGCATCGGCGCGGTCGATAGCGCGCGACGCCGATCTTTACGTGGACATGCTGTACGCGGATGCTCCTGCCGAGGGGGCCACCCTGCTCGTCGCCCGGACATCGCGTTACGTGATCGATCTGAACCGGTCGGAGGGTGACGTCGACAGCGAGGTCGTCGAGGGCGGCCGGGTCGATCTGCGGATGCACCATGGGCTCATTTGGCGGAGCACCAGCGACGGCGAGCGGGCCCTGACGCGCCGGCTGACCGCGACGGAGCTCAACGAACGCCTCGAGCTCGTCTGGCGGCCGTATCACCGCGAGCTCGCGGCGATCGTCGAACGCAAGCGCGCTCGCTTCGGGCTGGCGATCGTCCTGGCGGCGCACTCGATGCCGAGCATCGAACGTGGACTCCTCACGTCCGGACGCGATTCGAGCTGCCCGGCAGAGCAGCGCGCGGATGTCGTCCCCGGATCCCGCGGCCGCAAGAGCGCAGCCGCGCCATTCATCAGCGCGATCGAGGCCCACGCCGTGGGCATCGGCTGGACCGTTCGCCACGACGACCCGTATGCGGGCGGGTTCACGACCCAGCATTATGGGCGTCCCGCAGACGACGTGCATGCCATCCAGGTCGAGCTCGCCCGTCGGCTGTACCTCGACGAAGCCACGCTGCGCCCGTCTCCGCACTTCGACTCCGTACGCGACTGGTGCCGCAGGCTCGTCGGAATTCTGGGGAGGGTCGCGCTCATGGGCCACGCCGCGACCGCATGAATCCTCCTTGTGAGCGCGCGCGCCGCGCGCGCCCTCGCTCTCGTCCGAAGCAAGCAAGAAACCGGCTCGCCGTCCTTGACAGAAGCCGAGTCGTCCGGCAGCGTCTGGGCGCACCATGGCCAGTAGCGACATCACGGGCAAGCGCAGGCTCAAAGCGCACAACGTCTCGCACTCGAACATCAAGACGAACCGGTGGCAGCACGTGAACGTGCAGCACCGGCGAATCTGGGTGCCCGAGCTCAGGCGATTCGTGACACTGAACCTCACGACGCGTGACATCCGCAGCATCGACAAGTTGGGGATTGCCGAGTACGCGCGCCGGCACGGTGTCGACCTGACGCGGTTCTGAGGATCCGGCTCGATCAGGGACCGATCACCCGAAGGGTCCGGTCGTTCTTGATCAGGGCCACCGCGTGCCCCTGTCCGGCCCCCCCGGCGATCGCGGTGAAGCTCGCGCCCGCAGCCAGCGCCTGGAGCAAGCCGCACAAGATGCTCTGCCCGTCCGTGGACGCGGCGATGCCGATTGCCAGATCGACCGAGCCGCCGCTCGTCCTCAAAGCGATCGGGGCCGCGCTCGGACGCGGAGCACCCGGAGCGACTCTCGTCTTGCCGCGCAAGACCGGCGCAGCGCTCTTCGGAGCAACGAGGCCCAATGCACGGATCTCCACACCCTCGTGCGGCGCCTCGTAGCACGCCACGGCGGCCATTCCGCGGGCGTCCATCGCGGCGACCACTTGCGTACAGGATGCGTCGCAGTCGGAATCCGCGAACCACGGAACGGTGATCACCCCGGGGAGGTCGTGGCCTCGTTCATGGCAGCGGGCGATTTTAGGGCGCATCGAGCGCAAGTCATCCGTGGTCAGAAGCCCACGCGTGGCTCGGCCGGCGACGGCGAGCAACTCGCTCGCAACGAATCCTTCCACGAAAGTAGGGGCCCCACGCCGGCTGAACGCTTCGAGCACGGTCGCGCGCTCGGGCGATTTCGCGCGTGCGATCTCCAGCGCCGGACGCAATGCCCGCCGCAGGGACACGGAACCGACGGAGGCGATCGCCGTTGCCAGGGTCGCGGGAAGCACGGGCGCGGCGACTCGAGCAGCCTCCGGGATGACCTCGTCGGCGAGAAAACCTCGGGGTCTCGGAGCGCCCCGTCCCGGCTGGCGCGAACGCCCATCGAAGGCCAGCAGACCGGAGCCGCCCCCTCCGATCAGTATCTGCACGGGTCCGAGCAGCACAGTGGCCGAGGCCGCTGCCGCAGCGGCAACTCCGGCGACCACGGCATCCGCCGCGTTGCCGCGCGCGAGCAGGTCGCGTGCGGCGGACGCAGACTCAGGCACCGACGCCGCAGCGACCTTGTCAGCCATCATGCCCGCAGGCGATTGGCGGCATGTGCCTTGCGACGTGTCGCGCTCGCCCTCGGCACCTGATCATTCCTGCTCGTCGTCTCGAACGACGATGCCTCCGACACGAGAGCGCAGCGCCCTCGCCGAGCTTCCGGTGGTCGCCGATCGCATGCGTCTTACGAGGCTACGCAACCGCTTGGCTTCCACGAGAGCTGAATCGGTCTCGATGATGACGAACACCTCGCGGCGAGGGCCGACCGCGCTGACGATGCGTTCGAGCGTCGCGGGACTGAACGAGCGAGTCTCGCCGAGGGCCCTGAGTCGCAGATATGCCGTGGGACCCACGGGCACCACTTCGCGGGCCGGGTCCACGGCGAGGACGGCATTGCAGGCTCGTGCCAGCCCCGCCGCGTCCTCGACCTCCCATACGCCGCCCGGCTCCCACACGAAATGGGTCACGTCACGCGGAAACCGCGACGCGAGCTTTGCGATCCTGTCGCGCCAGATTGCGGCCGGGGTGACCTCGGGAGGCGTGCGGAGCACGAAGCATCGGGCATGAAGAACGTCGATTGCGGCCTTGGCTGCTTCCAGCTCTCGTTCGGCGTCGTCGCCCGGTCGGACCCGCGCAAGCTGGGAGCCCGCGACGACGGCAAAATCGAAGGACGGCGGGACCGACCTCCGCCACCGGCGCAGTGTCGCCAGGGCGGGGCTGGCGGCCCCGTCCGACTCGGCTGACTCGCCAGCAACGGCCACGCGCACCTCGAGGAGATCGAAGCGCTTTGCGTACGCTGCGACCGCACCCCGGAGCTGCTTGGCGCCGATATGCCAACGGGTGCTCATGGGACGAGCGCCACCTTTACGTCAATGCCTCCCCGGGATCTACCCGATGCGGCCGCGCTACGTCACAAAATGAAACCATTGCGTCGGGTGGCTCCGTACGAAGTCTTGAATGGCATCGGCGAGCTGCTGCGCGCCCGCATCGAAAGCGACTTCGTCGGCGTGACGTCCGATCCGGATCGAAGGATATGCGACGATTTTGTACCGGCGGTGGCCGATTCGCCCCGTAAACAGGGGGACGATCGGCGCTTCGGTCAGCGCCGAAAGACGAAGCGGGCCCTCCGGGATCCGCGCGTCCTCGCCGAACATCCTCACCGCGCGCCCGCGCAGCCCGGCGGGGCAGCGATCGACTTGCAGCGCGACCGCTCCTCCTTCCCGCAGATGCCTCACGAGCGGCAACGCCGAGAACGGATCGCTTCCGACGTGCGTCACGACAACGCCGATCGCCCGGCGCGCCTCGTCCTGGATGGCCCGCGCAGCCGCGTCGCGCTCCGGGGTCTCGACGATCATGACCTTCAAGCCCTTGTCCGGCCACACGAGGCGCCCGACCGCCTCCCAGCCGGCGGTATGCGCAGTGGCAAAAATGATCCCGCGACCGTCCGCGAGCGCCGCGTCCACGTGCCCCTCCCCCAGCACGAATGCGCGCGCAGGCTCCTCCCCCGGAACGTCGCCCGCGAGCACCTCCGCCAGACACGAGGCGTAGGTCGCGAAGGTGCGGGCAACGTCCACGGAATCGCGCAGGGGGCTGCACGGTCCGCGAACACGTTTCAGATTGCTCGCGATGACACGCCGGTGGTCCGACGCAAACGCACAGATGGCGACTCCGATGACGGGCGGCGAGTAGCGAGCAAACCAGGTCGGGCCGCGAGCGCCGAACCGCGCGGCGCGCCTCCAGAAGGCGCTGTCGAGCGAGGCAAGTGAGGCGAGATCGGCCATACCCTACACGCGGATGACCTCGGGCGATGCCTTGAGCAGCTCGTCGAGCCATGCCCCGCTGAGCTTTTCCTGCATCGAGTTGGCACGCAGCCTCTCGCGAAGATGCGGGAAGTCGACGGCATCGAGATACTGATCCTGATTGAAGCACGTGAAGACCACCCGCTCTTCACCCGTGGTCGGGTCGCGCAGCTTCTGGAGGCACTGCGCGCACACCTCCTTCATCATGCATTGCATCGGCGAATTGATGCTTCCGATCGCCACGTGACGCGGGTCGAGCAATGGCGCGAGCACGCCATGGCGCGCTTCGCGGACGGCATTCATCATCGCATCGCTCCCGATCGCGATGATTCGAGAGACGTCGCGAAATGCGACTTTCGGGGGTCCGCCGAGCGCGCCAGTCCCGTACGCACGCATCGCCTGAACGATGTTACCGCGGAAATGCCTGTCGTCCGGCCTGAGCGGTTCGATCGGCGCTCCCGTGTCGGTACACCAGACGACCTGATCGGTCCACCGCTCGATCTCCTCTCGCTTGAACAGATCCTCGCCGCGCCGGTATCCGGCGAAGTAAAGAACGCGGCTCCCGAGCGCCTTGAAGGCGCGAGCAATCGAAAAAAGCACTGCGTTACCGAGCCCGCCGCCGCAGAGCAAGACGGTTTCGTTCGTCGCAATCTCGGTCGGCTGACCCGTCGGCCCCATGAGCACGATCGGCTCGCCCGGCCGAAGCGCCGCGCACAGCCGGGAGCTGCCCCCCATCTCGAGCACGATCGTGCCGATGAGCCCCCTGTCCGGCTCGACCCATGCTCCGGTCAGAGCCAAGCCCTCCATCGCGAGCCGAGCGCGAGTCCCGACCTCGCTCTCGGCTCCGTCGCTTCGGCTCTCGAGTGCGATGAAGGGGGCGAACGTCTCGAAATTTTGCAGCCTGTAGAACTGGCCAGGCTGGAATTTGCGCGCTGCCATGGGCGCGTGCACGACGATCTCGACGATGGTCGAGGTAAGTCGATTGACGCAGTGAACCGTGGGGACGAGCTCACGGTCGAGCCTGGCGAACAATGCTCGAAGGCGAGCGTCGCGAGTTTCTTGCGACTCTCCGTCGAGACGTCGAGCGAGAGGAAAAAGCGCAACGACGTGGGGGTAACCGTCCTTGGCGCTGGCCATCGCCTTGACGACGCTCCCCGCGTAGTGCGGGTGGTTGTCGCCGTAGAACGAGACCGTGCGCCCGTCCTTCAGGTAGCTCGTGAAAAAACCCGCGCCCGCCGTGGCAGCTCTCTCGAGAGCGACGTGCCCTTCGGCGTCGACCTTGGCGACGTAGGGACGGAAATATTGCTTGCGATCGTCGAGCTCGAACGTTCCGGGGTACTCCTTCTCGTAGATGACGTTCGGGCTCGTACCGGCCGCCACGCAGACCGTACGGGCAGGCAGGTCGATCGTGCTTCCATCCACTCTCCTGAAGCGCACTGCTTTCACGTGCTCGCGCGCGTCGAGAACCGCCTCGACGGGCGACATGTTCTCCATGTAGCGCACCCCTTCTTCGAGGCTCTTCGCGACCTCCTCGTGGTTCAGCCGGTACGCCGGTGAATCCTTCAACTCTTTGCGGTACACGAGTGTCACGCCGCCCCACGCGTCGAGCAGCGCCTGTACGCGCGGCTCACGCCCCTCCAGCGCCGCACGTTTCTTCTCGTCACGCAGCTCACGTCCGTGAGCCAGATGCTGCTCGAGCGCTGCCCACTCCTCGTCGTCGAAACGTTTGCGCAGGTCGTCTTCCGAGTGTCCGCGACGCAGCAGCAGCTCGTATCGCTCGAGCTCCTTCTCGACCTGCACCTGGTAATACGCAAGAAGCTCCGTCGCGGTGTCGATTGCCGTAAGACCGCCTCCGATGACGATCGCGGGCAAGCTCACTTGCAGGTTCGCGATGCTCGTGTGCTTGTAGGCGCCGGTGAGCTGCAGCCCCATCAAGAAGTCGCTGGCCTTCCGGATGCCCCGCGACAGGTTGTTCTTCATGTCGATGATGGTGGGACGCCCCGCTCCAGCGGAGATCGCGACGTGGTCGAAACCGAGCTCCCACGCATCCTCGAGCGTGATCGTTCCTCCGAACCGGATGCCGCCGTACATGCGAACGTGCGGATTACGCGCGAGCGTCAGCTGGACAACCGTGAGGAAATTCTTGTCCCATCGCACGGTGATGCCGTACTCGCTGACGCCTCCGAAGCCCAGGAGCTTGCGTTCGGCGAGCTCCGAATAGAGCGACGCCGCGCTCCGGACGGGTGCCGGCGACTTCCCGTCGAACCCTGCGAGAGCGGAATCGAGGGGCTCGATCTTGAGTCCGTCCACTGCGACG
The DNA here is from genome assembly GCA_035622655.1 of Polyangiaceae bacterium. Lineage (GTDB taxonomy): Bacteria > Myxococcota_A > Polyangia > Polyangiales > Polyangiaceae > Palsa-1150. Next base: position 36,906 of record DASPUY010000274.1, on the reverse strand, counting down.
ACGCCGAGCCCTTCGCAGGCAAGGTGATGCGCGAGCGTGTAGCCGGCGGGCCCCAGCCCCACGACGAGGACGTTCCTGCCGGTGTACGGCCGCATGTGCGGCCGTTCGACGTTGAGCGGATTCCAGCGAGTGAGCAGCTGATAGATTTCCAACCCCCAGGGAAGCGCAAGCGTCTCGGTCAGCACCCGAGTCTCGACCTGCGGAATATTGACGGGCTCCTGCTTTTGGAAAATGCAAGCCTTCATGCAATCGTTGCAAATCCGGTGGCCCGTTCCGGGGCACATCGGGTTGTCGATCGCGATGAGCGCCATCGCAGCGAGGAGCTCGCCCGTGCTGCGCATCGCGTGCATCTCGCTGATCTTTTCTTCCAGCGGGCAGCCGGCAAGCGAGACACCGAGCGGGTTCTTCTTGTAACCGCCCGTCTTCGGGTCGACGAGCCCCTTGCTGCACGAGTCTTTCTCCCGGTCGTGGCAGAGCATGCAGTAGTCGATTTCCCTCTCGACCTCTCGCTGCGCCATACGCGGATCGGTGAGCCCGAACCCCAGTCGTTCGCGGCGGTCGTGAGCGGGCCCCACGAGAAGCTCGGGGGTCGACGGATCGGGACGATCCATCGTGACGAGTCGTGCATAATCCAGCGTCTTTGGGACATGCATCGTCGGCCAGCGTCGAATCGAATCGCGCTCGTCGCTCCGACGCGCGGCTAGCCACGCCTCCAGGGCGTCGAGGGCAAACCCGACGATGCGTCCGAGCTCCCCGTCACCGTCCGCTGCGCCACCGGCGGGAGGGAACTCCTCGGGGGCGACGGGAATCAATGCCGCCCGCACTCTCTGCGCGCGCATTCGCAGCTCTTCCGTCCACTGGACGCCACCCGCCTTCGCGGCTCTGCGAGCGGTATCGTCGATCTCGAGCAGCGGAAGCGCCGCATTCGCGATCGTGCCTTCTTCGTCGGTCGTTCCGCCGATGGGTGCGGCTGTCATCGCCTGGAGCGCGGCCCGAGCAATCGCGCTGGCCGCGTCCGGGCCACGGGTCCAGGTCTTGCCGGCGTCCGGGCGAAGCACTCGCTTCTTGAGAAAGTCCCTGCGAAAGTGCCAGAGGGGGTCGTGCTGGAGGACGTTCTCGCGGAATCGATCGGTTTCCGGAAGCACCCCGAAGAGCTTGGCAACGAAGTGGCCAACGTAGGGCGCGGCAGCGAGAAGGGCGGCGCTGACGTCCGTCGCGCGCATGCCATGGCCTTTGCAAGCGCGGTAGGTCGCGAAGCGCTCGTAATGCTCCAGCGACTCGTGCTCGAACCATAAATTGAACGCGTCGTACAGCTGGCGGAGCCTGTCAGGATGGTACAGGTCCGCGTAAACGAAGCCGTCGACGCCGAGCGGCATGCGCGGACCCGGCCCGGCGTCGTTCGAAAGGAGTCGATCCCTTTCGGGATCGACCGTAGGCGTCCTCGCGGCTCCGTCCGTCGTCGTCGTCACAGGTTGTCCTCGACTGGTCACCTCGGTAATCGCTGACGACGATGCGCTGCCGTCATCGCTTTTCCGCCTCGGCTGGAGCGGTCCATGCAGTCTGGGCCGCCTCACCCTGCTCGTACCCGAAGTAGATGGCGCATTGCTTGAGCATGAAGCTCTGCCCTTCGGTGGTTGCCAGGTCGAGACGATACGTGTTGATGAAGCGAACGGAATCCTTCAGCCACTGCTGCCAACCCTCCTTGGACACGTCTTCGAAAATACGTTGTCCCAGGTCGTTGCGGAACGGAGGACGATCCAGACCAGGGAGGTCCTTTTTGAGCAGGCGGCAGTGGACGATACGCTCGGACATGACCAGCCCCAGATAGCCGGACGGCGGTTCCAGCGCCAATCCGAGCCCTAATCCGAGCCCTAAAACGCAAACGCAAGTTGCTCGGCGCAGCGGTCCCCCGTCGCCGCTCCCACCTCCCACCGTCGCGCCTCCCCGTGGGGCAGCACTTCGACGGCAAGCCGGCGGATGCGGGAACCGACGACGTCGAGGGCGCGCTGCGGAGTGTTGTTCGCGCGCGACAGGTGGAGCAGGACGAGGCGGCTCACGCGCGTATCCTCCAGCGCCACCGCGACGCCGGCGGTCTGATGGTTCGCGAGGTGTCCGAGCGGACCGCCGATGCGACGTTGCAGGCGAATCGGATAAGGTCCTGTCGCAAGCATCTCGGGGCAATGATTCGCCTCGAGCAGGACGAGGTCGCATTGCGCCAGAAATGTGCACAGCGCCCGGGGCGCGTGGCCGAGATCGGTCGCAATGCCCACGCTCCGCGCACCGACCGAAATACGAAGGGCCACCTGCGGTGCGTCGTGCGGAACGCAGAGCGAATCCACCCGAAATGGCCCGACGGAGCTCGAGCCATTCGGCGCGTACGGTCGGACCTCGGTGCGCCGACGGGCGCGATCGATCGCGACGCCATCGTGGGCGAAGATGGGTGTCCTCAGCGCCCGCGCGAGCGACAAGGCGTGAGACGAATGGTCGGCGTGATCGTGCGTCACCAGCAGCGCGAGCGGGCTGCGGCCCGTGAACAGGTCGGTCCCGAGGGCACGCATCCGCTCGACCGCCCGGACCGGGCCGAGCCCGGCATCGACGACCAGTCGTTCGCCATCGCCCTCCACCACCAGGCAGTTTCCGCTCGATCCGCTCCCAAGGACGAACAACCGCAAGACGCAGTGCATCCTCGCCCGTCCCTCGGCCCACTGTCGAACAGAAACGCGCGCAACACAGCGCCGACGTATATCATCGACCGAGCGGCCGACGCGTCCAGGCGGTGACGATGGGGAACAATGGCACAATGACCGAGCGCCGTTGCCTGCAATGCGGCGAGCCGCTGACGCGCGGGGCGAACTTTTGCGCGGAATGCGGCACAGCCGTTACCGCAGCGGCTCGTGACCCGGCGGCCCCACCGACTGAATCTTCCCAGTCGTCCCCGGCGCCGGTAGGCGCGAAGACCCTGCTCCATTTCGGGGCCATCCGAGCTCGCTCGGCCGAAGACGCCCCGCCCCCCACGCGAGCCGGAGTTCCGCTGCACAAGACGATGATCGGCATTCCCCAGGCGGGAGATCGAGTGCCCGCGGCCGCGACGGTCCGCGGAGAACGAACGGCCCAGGCACCGGCCACCCGGCCGCTCAACCCCAAGCAGACGATGATGGGCGTCGCCACGCCCGGCATCGCGCCGCTGCGCCCCGGCGAACCGCCACCGCTCGAGCCCCCGCCTCTGCTTTCCGGTCCTGCGGGTGCCCCCGTCCGCCCTCGGACGACGCCCGACGCGACAATTGTACCACCCCCCGAACCGCTGCCGGAGATTGCGGCGCCTGTCCCTCCGACGGACATGCCCAAACGCGGCGTTCCTCTCGCGACCGTCGCCCTCGTGCTGGGCGTTCTGGTGCTCGTGAGTGGAATCACGGTGGTCCTGGTCCTGCGCGGCACCGCGCCGATCTCGGCGGGCGCACGGTCGTCGTCGGAAGGAAAGGACATTCTGCTCTTGCATTGCGATCCTCGCAGCTGCAGGGACGGAACCACTGCCGGGGTCGAGGGCGTGCAGGCCACGTTCGTTTCCGGCGAAGCAGAGGTCACGCTCCCCGAACCGCTCCACGTCGGCGCCAACCCGCTGTCGCTGCGCATCGACCGGCCGGGGATCGGACGGGACGAGGTGGTCTCCGTGATCGTTCCCGTTGCCTACCGGATCAGCGCGGACGTTTCGCCCATGAGCAACCCTCGCGCCGAAATCGTCGTTCACGTCGAGGCGCTGGCAGGGAGCGAGGTAACGGTCGACGGCAAGCACGTCGTTCTCGAACCCTCCGGGGTCGGCGAGTTGGCAATCGACGAGTCCTCGGCGACTCGAGGACCCGCGGACGAGTCACGCGTCGTCGCCGTCGACGTCGGATACAGGATCGTTCCCCCAGGCGCGGGCACGCTGCCGGCGCAAGGTACGGTAAGCGCTCGTGTTTCGGTTGCGCCCCTGCGGGTCGACGTTCCGGGCGAGCACGCCGTCTTCGAGACCGACCGCTTCGTGCTCGCGGGCCGGGCAGCCAAGGGCGCGTCGGTCACCATCGACAACGCACCGGTCGAGGTGAGCGCCGACGGCTCCTTCGAATCGACCGTTCCTCTTCCGGCGTTCGGCGAACGATCGATCCAAGTGCGTGGCCAGACCCCGGTTTTCTCGCCTCGAACGATCGACATCCACGTGAAACGGGTGGGCAGCCTCGCGACCGAAGCCAGGGAGTTCGAGCATCAGCCGACGCTCGGTTACGACGCAGCGATGAGCGACCTCGCAGCCTCCATCGGCCAGCCGATGGTCATCGACGGCGACGTGATCGAGTCGCGCACTGCCGGTCATCGAACGGTCGTTCTCGTCGACGACAGGCGCGGCTGTGCGAAGGGCCCATGCCTCGTGCGGGTCATCATCGCTGGAGACGCCTCTTCAGCGCGCGGAAAAATCATTCGGGCATTCGGCTTCATCACGCGCCCGTTCAGCTCGTCGCCCGGCCAGACGGTGCCGGAGCTCGAGGCAGCTTTCGTCCTGCCGCCGAAGAAATGATCCTGCGCCGGGCCGTGAGGTTTGCGGCTGCGATTGGCTGGGCCCTCGTGCCGCTCGCCACGGCATGGGGACAAACCGTGGACGTCGAGCGCCCAAGCCTACTCGTCGTCGGAACGCCCTCGTTGCGCACGGCCTCCGCGGCCCTGAATGACGCGCCCCCCGGCGCGTCGGCAACCCGCTTGCCATCGGGCCGGCTCCGGATCGGGTGGCGCGCGTCGCTGGGCATGTCCGTCGAGCATGCTCCGGTTCTGGACGCCCAAGGAAACATCTACGTGGTGGGCGAACGGGGGGACGTCGTGGCCCTATCGCCGACGGGCGAGGAGCTCTGGCGTCTTGCGACCAATTTCGCGCAGCCCGGTCCGAGCACCGTCCTGCGCGACGGGACGATCGTCTTCGTCGACGGCAGCGGTGCTGCGGTCGCGGTCCGAGAGGGCTTCTTGCGGTGGCGCACGAAGCTCGCGCGTGGAGACTCGGCACGGCCGCACCCGCTCGCGCTCGACGACGGGGGGGTGATCGTCGCGGCCGGCAACGCGATCGTCGTCCTGGACGCCGAGGGGCATGAACGCGCCCGCCTCGTACTCTCCGAGACGGCCGCCTCCATCCTCGCCGCCGAGCCGAACCAGATTGCCGTGGTGACGACCAATGGGACGGTCTGGACGTGGAACCCGGGGGCGCTCGAGCCCACGCGCGTGGCGAGCTTGGATGCCTCGATCGACGCGACGCCGGCGCTGGGAAATGGTCACGTCCTTTTTGCAATCGCAGCCGGCGGCTCCCGACTGTTCGCCGCCGATCTCGTCACCGGAAGCGTGTCCCTGCGAGCGTCGGCGACCGGGAGTCTCTGGGTCAGTTCCCCTGTCGTGCAGCGCGAAACCGTGTCGCTGCTGGCCCTCGCGGCCGGCGGGGAGGTCGCCCTGGCGTTGGACGGTCGCGGTGGCGAGATTGGTCAGGCGTGGATCGGCTCGTCGCCGCTCCCGGTCATGGACGGCGGGGTCGGTCTGCGGAGCGCGATCCCCCAAGCACCGCTGCTCGCGGACTCCGAAGGAACTTTGGCGTTTGCCGCCGCTGACGGGGCCCTGGGTGTCGTCGCGCACCTGGGTTCCTCACAGCCCGAGGTCCAGCGGATTTCCGATCCGTGCCCCGCGCCGGCAGGCGGCCGGGCGGCGATCGATTCAGCCGTCGTCGGCATCACTCCGTTGAGGCCCGGCGCATTCCTTGCGGTGTGTCGTCGGGGAACGCTGCTTGCCATTCAAGGCGAGAGTCCCGGCATTGATGGCGTAGGTGGCGTAGGTCACGAGTAACCGGGCAAAGCGGGCGCGTGTGCGGACTGGCGAGGCTCGGTGAGCGGTCGTATAGTTGGCGTTGCGTCAAGTCCGTCGATGCGCCCGCTTTGCGAACCGGCAGGCTGGGGTGGCAACCATGGTTAGGATGGCACAATGATCACGATCACCGACAAGGCCGCGCTCAAGGTCAAAGAAATCGCAGAGCAAGAGAACCTCTTCGGTCAGGGCCTGCGCCTGCGGGTGATGGGCGGAGGCTGCGCAGGTTTCACGTACGATCTGTACTTCGAGGACAAGATCGGCGAGATGGACGAGCAGTTCGAGTCCAACGGCGTGAAGCTCTACGTCGATCCGATGAGCTACCAGTACCTCGAGGGAACCGAAATCGATTACGTCGAAGGGCTGCACGGGGCGGGCTTCAAGTTCAACAACCCGAACTCCAAGGGCTCGTGCGGTTGCGGCTCGTCGTTCTCGGCCTGACTCGTTCTCGGCGTGACTGGCGACCCTGACTCCGCAGCCAGTCGCGCTGCGTGACCGCCACCGTCATGGGAGGGCGGAGCCCAACGGCTCTGCCGGAGTGCGTCGCTTCGGCAGCTCTTGCGCCTCCGGCCGCTTGAAGCTCGACCGTGGAGGAGTCACGGACCGCATGCGTGAGCCACCGCTCGGGCTGAACCGATGGTGTGGCCGAAGTCGCGAGTCGCAGCGGCCGCTCGTGCACGCCGCGTGCGACGGCCGCTCGTGCACGCCGCGTGCAAAGCAAAGCCTCGGGTGCAGGAGCTTCGAAGCTCCGCGCAAGAGGCCATGAGTAACCAATCAACCTACTCGAACGAACGCGCTGCGACGCATTCGCCCCGCACCGTCGACCACGGCAGCCCGAATCTCTCCCATTACATCGCGCGCGTGCAAGCAATCCAACCGCTGTCACGCGAGGATGAATACGAGCTTGCTTGCCGCGTTCGGGATCACAACGAGGCGAACGCGGCGCGACGGCTCGTCGAGGCGAATTTGCGCTACGTCGTGGCGATCGCGCTCAGCTATCGGCGCTACGGCGTGCGGCTCGCCGATCTCATCTCCGAAGGCAACGTGGGCCTCATGATAGCGCTCAAGAAATTCGACCCGACACGGGGGACGCGGTTCGTGACCTACGCGGCCCACTGGATCCGCGCATACGTGCTCGACCACGTCATTCGCGCGTGGAGCGTCGTCGGAGTCGGCGCGGGGCCTCTTCGTTCCAAGGTGTTCTTTCGACTGCGCCGAGAGAAAGCCAGGATCCTGGCTTCAACGAGCGATGCCATCGAGGTGAGCGAGCGGCTCGCCGAGCGCTTCGGAACGACCCCGGAAAAAATCACGATGCTGGCCCATCGCCTCGAGGCACGCGACGTCTCGCTCGACGCGAAAGTCTACGACGACGGATCATCGACCGTTCTGGACACCTTGACCGGGGGCGGACCCACCCAGGAGGACCAATTCCTGTCGCAGGAGCGGTCGACCGCCGTCCATGCGTGCCTGCGCGACGCGATCGCGAAGCTCGACGCGCGCGAACGCTTCATCGTCGAGTTTCGGATGATGGCGGATCGGCCCGACGAGCTGTCCCTTGCCGAAATTGGTCGCCGCCTGGGAGTCTCGCGCGAACGCGCGCGACAGCTCGAGGCCCGCGCCAAGCAGAAATTGCGTCGTCACATCGAAGCCTACGCGGGTGAGCTTGCGCGCATCGCCGCCTGATGAGCGGCCGGCCGAGCTCGCGCGCATCGCCGGGGCAACCGCGCGCGCTCGTCGAGCTCGGAGAATCGCGGTATCATCCCGGGTGTCGACGCCGTTCGGGCAGTCGCTCGCCGGGCTCGCGAGCCGGCGGGAGGAAAGTCCGAGCTCCGAAGAGCACGATGCCGGGTAACGCCCGGTGGCGGAAACGCCGAGGAGAGTGCCACAGAAAACAGACCGCCTCCGTTCTCGCACTCTGCGGCGAGCCCGGCGGCAAGGGTGAAAAGGCGGGGTAAGAGCCCACCGCGCTCTCGGCAACGCGAGCGGCAAGGTAAACCCCATCGGGAGCAAGGCCGCATAGGCAGGCGCTACCCGGGAGCTCCGAAGAAGGAGCGACCGGGTAAAAGGATGGCTCGTCCGAGCCTGCGGGTAGGCCGCTTGAGGCAGCGAGCAATCGCGGTCCCAGAGGAATGACTGCCTCCGCACGTCGGAGCGATCCGGGTGCGAGACAGAACTCGGCTTACAGAGCGACGTCGACCCGTTCGCCCGAGCCATCCGCTCGGGCGTTCGGCTTTCTTCCGGGCGAAGCTCCGACGCTGTGGCGCCCGTCCCCGAAAGCCGCTGCCGCGACGAAAGGTGCGACGATCAAGCCGTAGCGACCCGCGCCGAAGAAAACCGCGTGCACGAAGGCAGTCGAAACGATGGCCGCAGCGGTGTAGGCGAAAATGGGCGGTCCCCTCAGCACGCAGCGCCAGCCACGGAGTCCGACGCAGACGACGACCGCGGCGTAGCCCATCCATCCATGAACGGTCAGGGCGCCGAACGAGCCCGCCAGAGCCGTCAGCTTGCGCGTGGCCCCGAAACGTCCGCACGCACGGCCGCAGGCGACGAGCGCGCCGAGCAGGTAGAGCCGGCACGCCAGAGTCTCGAAACCAGCGAGGGCCGCCTTCGCGTGGTCGTCGAACGCCCGGGGGTTGCTCGAGTGCAAGTACCAGGGCGCGGCGCCGAAATAGTCGAGAGTCATGGCCACCTTGCCCGGCGCCCGAGCCAGCCACGTCGCAGGCGCCCTCGCAATCTCGCTCCACGCCGAGCGCTCGAAGCAAGCGTCCTTCGTCGCTTCGTCCCAGACCGTGGCGCACGGGGCGGGCACGGTCACCGGAACCCAGCCACCCGTCGTGGTGGTCGCCCCGATGAGCAGGTTCCAGCCGGCGTTCACGCTGACCAGCGCGCAGCGGTGCATCCGAAGGCAATTGCGCGCTGTCCAGGGACCGACGCAGAGGAGAACGATCGCGAGCACGGCGCCCGCTCGCGCGAGCCGCTGCGCCGTCGACGCCTGCGGAGCGACCGCAAAGAATCCGAGGATGGGCGCGAGCAGCAGCGATTCCGGACGCAGCAGCGTCGCGAGCGCTGCCGTCACGCCCGCCGCCAGCAGCCTCCCGGCCGGGCGGACGGCGGTGCGTGCGCGACACGCCAGGGCCGCGGCGACCACGAGCAGCGCGGAGGTGACGCCTTCCGTCATCACCGCGGCGGTGTAGGGGACCAGCGCGGGGTGCAGAGCGATCGCGAGAGCCGCGCCGAACGGCCGCCAACGGGAAACGTCAGGCTCGTCGATCAAGACATACGCGCCGTACGCGGCCGCCGACCCGACCACTGCGTTGAGCGTCATGGCCACGACCGTCGACGCTCCGAAGAGAAGGTATGCGGCGGCGAGAATGGCGGGATAACCGACCGGGTAGTGCGCTGCGTAGGTCACGGCACCATCCGGCCAAAGCCACGTGTAGCCCGCCCCGCTCGCCAGGCGCCGGGCGAGCACGTCGTAGTAATGTCCATCCTCCGACGGCGGAAACAGACGGTGCCCCCACCCCACGATCGCGAGGCGCAACGCAAGCGCCACCCCGGTGGCAAGCCATACGTCCGCGCGCCGGGGCGTCATCGATCACCGATCCAGCCCAGCTCCCAGAGCGCCGTGAAGAGCTCACACATGGGCAACCCGACGACATTCGTGTAGCTGCCGTCGATGCGTTCGACGAACGCGGCCGCGCGCCCCTGAATCGCGTAGCCCCCCGCCTTGTCGCTTCCTTCGCTCGTCGCCGCGTAGGCGCGCCCCTCGCCGCGGCGAAGATGACGAAACTTGACCGCCGTCGTCACCGTTTCGAAATGGGCGGGCTCGGAGCGAGGATCGGCATCGCCCAGCATGAACCCGGTCATGACCCAGTGAACGCCCCCCGAGAGCCGCTCGAGCATGGCGACCGCCTCGGCACCATCGGCGGGCTTCCCCATCAGGGCGCCTTCGGGTGCGATGACGATCGTATCGGCGACGAGCACGACGCCCGACACATCGAGCTCCCTCGACCGCACGGCGTCGAGCTTCGACTGGACGATCCTCGTTAGGTACGCGGACGGAGACTCGCCCACCCAAAAGCTCTCGTCGACGGCAGCCCCCCGAACGACGAACGGCAGCCCGCTCACGGTCAGTAGCTCGCGGCGACGCGGCGAGGAGCTTCCAAGGACGAGCGGCGAAGCACTCGAGATTCGCACGCGCGCTGCTTACCACAACGATGATAAGGTCTGCCGCCGATGCGCCCCCGCATCGTGCTTGCCGCCCTTGCCTGCAGCTGCGCTCCGATGCTCGTCTGCGCCGCGGCGTCGGCGACCGAGTGCTCGGGCGTGGTGAGCCCGTGCATCGACGACGATGTCCTGTGGCCGCACGCGGGTTACGCCCGTTTCGAAGCAATCGGCTCGGTCGACACGATCGCGCCTCGTCAGCTGGGCTTCGGTCTCGTCACGAGCTACATGTCGCGTCCAATCGTCCTGGAGCTCGGGTCGGCAGCCGGGACGAGCGCCCGCTACTACGCCGTGGACAATCAGGTCGACGGCACCTTTCTCTGGTCGTATGGAGTCGGCGAGCGGATGGAGCTCGACCTCGCGCTGCCGCTCACGTTCGTTCAATCAGGGCTCGGTCTAGCGCCCGTCGTCGGGGGCTCCGAGCTGAGCAACACAGCGACACGGGACATCCGATTCGGATTCACGTACGCGCTCGTACCCGGCCGCGAATCCGTTCGTTCCGACGGCGCCGGACTCGCTGCTCGATTCGAGGTGAGCGCTCCCACGGGTGATCGATCGGAATTCGCGGGTGAGCAGTCGGGGGTGTTTGCGCCCAGCCTGTCCGGCGAGCTGCGGCTGGGCGAATTCTTCGCCGGTGCCGAGCTCGGCGCGCGACTCCGGCCGGCGACGGAGCTACTCGGCGCCCGCGTGGGAACCGAGCTCGTGACCGCTCTCGGGGTAGGACTGGATCTTCTCCCTCGAGACCTCCTCAGTGCAGCGGTGGAAGCGTGGGCGCTCCCGAACCTGGTCTCACAAGACAAGGCCATCGCCCAGGGAGGGGTGCTGACGAACCAGCCCGGCGGAGCCGCACTCGTGCCTTCCGAATGGCAGCTGTCGCTCCGGAGTGCTTCGATCGCAAAGGGCACCGTGTGCGTTCAGCTGGGCGGCGGCGGCGCCCTGCCATGGTCCGCAGAGGCGCCGGTCACTTCGCCCCGCTTCCGCTTCGCGCTGGGCGTCCGCTGGGCGCCTCTCGACTCTCGACCCTAGCAGCGCCCGATAAGACCGGCGCAGAGCAACTCGACGACAAAACCCCTGAGGCTTTCGGTGACATCTCAAGTTCTTCGCAGCGAAAAATCGCGTCACATCGTGGTCCGTCTCTCGAGCGGAGAATTCATCCCAGACGCGCTGGTGGCTCGCCTGCGCGACGAGGGCGTGACGTGCGGCTGGCTGCGGGGCAGCGGCGTCCTGATCGACGTGGAGCTTCGGGCGTTCGACGCCGATCTCGGTACGCTCGGCAGCACGCGACGGATCGCGGGACCCGTGCACGCCCTGACCCTCGATGGGGGGATCGGCGCCGCGGGCGGTGAGCCGGTCCTGTCGCTCCGCGCGCTGCTCGCACGGGACGCAGACCGCGGCCTCGAGACCTTGGCGGGGGAGATCTCGGGCGCGCAGACGGTCGCGGTCGAAGCTTTCGTGACGGCGCTGGACGACCTGCAGCTCGAGCGTTCCCTGGACTCGGCAGCCGGCGTCTGGCTCTTCGGTAGCGCGGCGACGGGTTCGGTCTTCATTGCGCCACCTGCGGGTGCGGGCGCCGCGTCCCCCCGCCCGGGGACGCGCGGAGAGTGGGCGGACGCTCTCGTGGCGAGCGGCAGCAGCGAACGCGAGGCCAAAGGGTACCCCCGAACGAATGAGCTCGTCACACCACAGGGACCGCCGAAGCCCCCCAAGTCGCTGCGCTCGAGCCTGGGCCTGGATACGCCAACACCCGAAGCGGGCGACTCGGTCGATCACTTCGCGTTCGGTCGGTGCGACGTGCTCAAGAGTGACGGCGATCGACTGCATCTCAAGGTCCACAAGGACGGGCGCATCCGCGAGATCGCGCTCGAAATGCTTCGCGTCGCGCCTCTGGGCGACGATCCGGATGGGCGGCGGCGTTTCAAGCTCGAGCGAAAAATCTGATCGAGGTAGCATGCAATGGCCGCCCAAGGTCGTGTGTTTTCAGCTGGCGAATTGGCCCCGGGGCCACGAGCCTCGACGTTCGCAACTCTTGACGCTGCCTGGACCAAACCGTTAAGCCGTCGCAAACCCTTTCTGGTCCGAATTTGGAGGAAACCGGGATGATGAGTCCGAATGGTCGCGGTCTGGCCCTGATCGTCGTCGCGATCGCGGTCTTTTCGCAGGCTTCGTGCAGCGAGGAGCCGCCGCCGAAAACTGCTCAAGCCGTAGCCCCGACGCCGCCTCCCGCGCCGCCCCCCAACCGTCTGCCCGCGCAGGCACCTGACTCGCCCACCGCGAGCGCGGTGCGCATTTCCGACGAGATCGTGAAGGCATGCGGCATCAGCGAACCGGACGCATACTTCGCCTTCGACTCGGCCCACCTCCGACCCGACGACACGCGCGTTCTCGACCAGGTCACGACGTGTTTTTCGACCGGACCCCTGAAGGGACGCACGCTCAAGCTCGTCGGACATGCGGATCCCCGCGGGGGCAGCGACTACAACATGACGCTTGGCCAGTCACGCGCCGACTCGGTGGCCAGCTACATGAACGGGCACGGCATGGACCGGGGGAAGACCGAGTCGACTTCCCGCGGCGCCATGGACGCGACGGGCACCGACGAGCCGACCTGGGCGCGCGATCGGCGCGTCGACTTGATGGTGGGGCAGTGATCGGCCGAGCCTCGCAATGATCCTGCTTCAGGCCGCTCAAGAGGCGGCGTCAGCGGCCGAAGCGCCGACGATGCGTCTCGATCTGGTGGCGCTGTTCACCCACGCCGCTTGGCCGATCAAGCTGACCATCGGGCTTTTGCTCGGCTGCTCACTGCTCGTCTGGATCATCTCCGTCCTCAAGCTGATGCAGCTGGCGCGGCTGCACGTGTCCGAAGGTGACTTCGATCGGCGCGCGCGCCACGCATCGTCGATGTCCGAACTGTTCGAGCTCGCGCAGAGCCATCACGCTCCGGGCGCCCGGATCATCGCGGCCCTCTACGCCCGCGGCGGAGGAGCGCAGATCGAACGCCTTCGTGCGCTTGCGGATCGCGCCATCGTGGTCGAGGCGCGCGCGGCGCGTGCGCTCATGTGGTTGCTCGCATTCATCGCCGCGGGAGCGCCGTTCATCGGTCTCTTCGGGACCGTGTACGGAATCATGGACGCGTTCATGCGCATCGGGGCGGCCAAGACAGCAAGCTTGCCGGTCGTCGCTCCCGCCATCGGCGAAGCCCTGATCACGACAGCGATTGGCCTCGCCGCCGCGATTCCCGCCGTGTTCTTCTACAACTGGATCGACAAGCGCGTGGGCGACTTCGTGACCGAGCTCGAGGCGGCGTCGGGTGAATGGGTCGCGTTGACGGCCGAACAGATATCGCCCCCGGTGGACGGAGGCGCTGCGCGGATCGCCGGAGGCCACCCGGGCGGCTACCGTTCACGGTAGGCTGAGGCTTCCAATGGCGCTCTCGCTGGGCAAGCACGGCAGCACGAGCTTCCGTGAGATCAACGTCACACCTCTGGTCGACGTCATGCTCGTGCTGCTCATCGTGTTCATGGTGACGGCGCCGCTGCTCACCTCGGGGCTGCACATCGATCTGCCCGAGGTTCAGGCCGCGAACACGCCGATCAAGGATGCCAAGCTCGTTCTGTCCATCACCAAGGACGAGCACATCCTCTTCGGCGAGGCCGACGTCACGCGCGATGTCGAGCGGGTGCTCCTCGACAACCCGCGCGTGCAGAAGGAGCACGAGCTTTACATTCGTGCCGACAAGGACGCACGCTACGGTGTCGTCGCACGCGGCATTGCCGCGGCGCGTGCGGCGGGCGTCACGTCGCTGAACTTGCTGGTCGACCCGGAGGAGATGAAGCCGTGAACGCGCGGCGGGCTCCACGGAGCTTCGACGCGCAAGACGTGACGATCGCCTTCGGCGTCGCGATGTTGGCTCAGCTGCTCTTCGTCGCCGTCTTCTCGATGCCTTCGCCTCCGCTCGTGCAGGCCGACATCTCGAACGACAACGCGCAACCCATCGCCGTCGCCATCACGCCCGTTCTCAAGCTGGGAAGCAAGACTCCGACGAAGATCCCCTCCGTGTGGGAGCGCAAGCGACCGGTAGCCGCGAAATCGCAACCGCAAGCCGCCCTCCCGTCGACTCAGGCCGAAAAGACGCCGGAGGCCATCCCGACGACGAACGTTCCGGATGCATCCGTCTCGCCCGCGCCGACGGACTCGACGCACCTCGCTCAGCCGAACCTGACCATCGCAGAGGACGCGTCGACCGCCGCCGCGCCCTCTGCATCCACGGAGGGCTCGGAGCAGGGCGCCGTGAACGGGACCGAAACCGATCCGCTGAAGGCGCGCGCAGCGGACATGTACCGCGCCCAGCTCCAGGCATGGTTCGCCGCGCGATTCGACATCCGGGGGAAGATCCCCTTCGACAGGTTGAAGGCCCTCCATGCTCGCGCGCTGATCTCGGTAGGCTCCGATCGCCAAGTGACGAGCTTCACGATTACGCAACCGAGCGGTGATCCGACGTTCGACGCGGCCGTCCGAGCGACTCTTTCGCAGATTCAATCGACCGGAGTGGAGTTGCCGGCGCCTCCGCCGATGTATCCGGATATTCTGGGCAGCGGCTTCCCGGTGGGCTTTCAATGCACCCTGCAGAGCACATGCGAATGAAACGGGCCCTCGCGGGTCTCGCCGCCTTCGGGGCGCTCGCAGCAGCGGCATTCGCCGGTCGCTCGAGCTCCGCGGACGATCCGCAGCAGGCCGCCCCTGCGCCCGCCGCTTCGGCCAGCCCGACGCAACCTGACGAGAGTTTGCTCGGAACCGTCGAGGTCAATGGATCCGCGGGGTTGCCCCCACTCCCAAAGCTGGCGGTGGTGCCCATCGTCAGTACCGGCACGGCCGACAGCATCGTCGTTCTCGTCGTTCGCCGCGACATGGAGCTGAGCGGGCAGTTCGACGTCATGGATGAAGGCACGTCGCCTCCGGGACCCTTCCTGCACGCGACGCCCCTGGATCTCGGAGCCTGGCGCGCGCAGGGAGCCGAGTACGTCCTTCGTGTGTTCGCCGAGCCGGCCCCGAACGACTCGATCAAGACGCAGCTGGTCGGCGAGGCCTACGTGACCCCCACGCGGGCTCCGAGCGCGCCCACGGTGGAGGCCCGTCCCGCGTTTCGGGTGGCGATGGCCACGGTAACGACCGAGGTGCGCGCCGCCTCGCACCGTCTCGTCGATCTGCTTCTCGGCGCCCTCACGGGCCGCCCCGGGGGATTCGCGAGCGAAATGGTCTACGCCCAGAAGGTCGGCCGATGGCGACGCGTGTTCGCCATCGACTCGGACGGGTTCGATCTGAGGCCCATCGGGCCGAGCGACGCAACGGCAGTCTCTCCGGCATTCGGCCCCAACGATCAGGTTTTTTATGCGCTTTCGCGGGATTATTCGCCCTTCCGTCTGGCGTTCGGGCCCAATGCCACTCCGGTTCCGCTCGCGATTCCGGGCTCGATCCTCGGAGTCGCATTCAGCGCCGACCACGCTCGGATGGCCCTGACCGTGATGACGGAAGGGCGAAGCGAGCTCTGGATCGGCGCGCGCGGAGCCCTCGAACAGGCAGGTGCGAAGCCCTTCGCCAATCACCCGGTCTTCGGTCCCCTCGGCAAGATGGCCTACGTCGCGGGCACT
The DNA here is from genome assembly GCA_035622655.1 of Polyangiaceae bacterium. Taxonomy (GTDB): domain Bacteria; phylum Myxococcota_A; class Polyangia; order Polyangiales; family Polyangiaceae; genus Palsa-1150. Next base: position 21,175 of record DASPUY010000274.1, on the reverse strand, counting down.
CCGATGCAGCGTGTCTACCTCGGGGAGACCCCGATCTCTCCGCCCGGCTTCATGGCAAGCGCGCCCGTCTTCTGCGATACGCCGCAAGGACTCCTCGTGATCTATACCGTGGGCGTCGGCAGCGGCGCCGACATCGTGGCTTCGGACAGCAATGGCGGCAACGTTCGCCGCCTGACGCAGCACGAGGGCGCGAACACCTACGCGGCATGCAGCCCCGACGGGCGCCTGGTCTCGTTTTTCTCGACCGGAAAAGTGAAGCGAGGCTCGGGAGGCCAGGACGAAGGGAGCGGTCTTTTCATCATGCCCATCGCCCGCCCATGGCTCGCCAAGAAGATCTCCAGCGAGGTGGGCGAGGCGCTGCGCTGGGAGGCACTGCCTGCGGCCGGAGGTATCGTCGAGAGGTGAGGGGCCGAACCGCTCTGGCAGCGGCGCTGGCTCGTCAGCGAGCGTCACGCGCCGCCTGAGGCGACGGGCGCGATGCATCGATCGAGGCCGACGGCAACAACGCAATCTCGACGCGACGGTTCTTCGCCCGGTTTCTGGGGTCGTCGTTTGCCACGACCGGATCGAAAGAGCCGGCCGCAGCAGCCGTGAGCGACGCCGGTGAAACCCCGACGGACACGAGAAACTGCACGACTGCAACGGAGCGGGACGCCGTCAGCTCCCACGAGGTGGCCGACGAACGGCGCGACGCTCCACTCCTGAGCGGCTCCTTTTCGTCCTCGTCGGTGTTTGCAGTCACCAAAAAACGCCGGCCGCTCGACGGCGGCGAGGTGACCTCGATCGCGCGGGCGATCTCCATGAGGACCCCCTTGCCGGCCTCGCGAATGTCCGAACGCCCTTCCTCGAACAGCAGATCGCCCTGAACGTTCATGACAAGCTCACCCCGCCTCGATTCGATGCGCAGCTGGCCCGAATCGACGAGGGGGCTGAACCTTTTTTCGAGATCGCGAAAAAGCTGAACGCGCGCTTCGCCGACCGCCTGCGCTTTCCGGAGCTCCTCGAGGCGCACCTTGGCGTCCTGAAGCGCGTTCGCCAGCGTTCCTCGTTCGGCGAGCATCTTGTCGACGTCGGTGCCGAGGCGCTGCAGCTCGACTCGCAGCTGCTGATTGATGGCCGTCGCTTCGTCGAGATGCGCCTGCAGGTTGTGGTCTTGCGTCGAAAGGTCGTTCAGCCTCCCATCGCGGTCCTGCACGCCGGCCTGGGCCTGGGCCAGCTGCTGCGAAAGGTACTGCAATTGCGCTGCATCCTGCCTCTGCTGCGCATCGGCGCGGGCTCGAAGCTCGGTCGAATCCGAAACGCACTGGTCGTAGCGGGCCTTGGGCACACATGCGACCTGTGTCGCAGCGGCGACGACGCAGGCCCACGAGCGAGACCTCGCATGTCTCCGCACGGAAATCAGACTCACGCGCGGCCTCATACCCTCACGCAGGGCGTCGGACCACTTCGGCTCGTATGGAGCCGACGGTGACGACCCGTCCCACTTCGGCGGCTGCTCGCTTGAGCATGGCAAGGGCCACCGGCCTGCCCAACGTCGGCGAGTAGCACGCGCTGGTCACCTCTCCCGATGGCTCGCCGGCGTCGTCGACCACCGCTGCATGGATCGGAGGAGGCGACCCCGCGTCGAGCACCAACGACGCGAGCCGGCGCTTCACGTGGCCACGCATCTCCAGCATGCAAACGACCTCCTGACCCAGATAGCAGCCCTTCTGGAAGCTGACCGCGATCTTCTCGAGCCCTGCCTCCTGAGGGTAGGTGGTCTCGCCGAAATCCGCGCCGAACTCGGGTACGCCCCGCTCGAGTCGCAGGGCTTGCCAACCGGCCTGATCCCCGAGCGCTCCGCGGGCGCGGGCAACGGCATCGGCGACGACGGTCCGAGGGTCGGGCGCAGCGTCCCGCTGGAGAAAAAGGATCGCCCCGCCCAGCTCCGTCCGATCGATCAGCCCGCCGCGAGCGCCCGCGGAACGGGCCTCGGCGAGGACCTCGGCGGCCCGGGGCCCGTGCACCTCCCACGCGGCCATCTCATTCGTGCGATCGACGAGCTCCGCATCCTCCATGACTCGGTAATGGTCGAGATGCTCCAGGAGCGTCCGGGCGACTGCCCCCGGAACGGAGACGAGCACCCCCACGTCATCGGCCGCAATCAACGCGTCCGCAAGCACGCGACCGCTCCGCGCCACGAACAGGCCGTAGCGCGCTTCGTCCGCGGGTAGCTTGCCCAGGTCGCACGTCACGAGGCCGTTGAGCCACGTCACCCGATCGTGACCCGTGACCTCCAGCGTCACGCGGTCGGGGACCGGCACGGCCAGCACGTGGGTGCGCGCGGCCGCGACCTGGACCTGCACATCCATGACCCCCCCTCGATGACACGTCCGCCGTGGATCGCAAGCGAGCCCTCGCCCGCTGGCGGCTCAAGCGCGTCGCGTCGGCGCGTCGCCGCCACCGCGACGCGACGACGCGAAGAACACGACAATCGCGAGATTGGACGTTGACTGTAGCAGAGTCGCCGGATCATATCGGTCGCCCATGCCCGGAATCGGCGTCGTGATGAACCCCAGGAGCCGCCGTAACCTCCGTCGTCCGGAGACGGCGTCCCTGCTCCGGCACCGCATTGGCGACGCGGGGGTCGTCCGAGAAGCCCGCTCCGTCGACGAGCTCCATCGCATCGCGGAGGAATTCCTTCGGACAGGAATCGATGTGCTCGCGATCTGCGGTGGAGACGGCACCAACACGGTGACGCTGACCGGGTTTCTCGAGGTGTACGGCGCGGCGGCGCTGCCGGCGGTCGCGCTGCTCCGGGGAGGCACGATGAATACTTTGGCCAACTCCGTCGGAGTTCCACGTCGCGCGCCGGAGAAATTGCTCACGAACCTCGTCCGGAGCTACAGCGCCGCCCGGCGCGAGCCCCTCGCGTGCGTCGAGCGCGACGTCATGAGCATACGGGCAATCGGGGAAGCCCGTGCGCGCAGCGGCTTTCTTTTCGGCGCTGGCGTGGTCTACGGCTACCTGGCCGAATACTACGCTGCGGGAGCCTCTTCACCCTGGACCGCGGCGACGACGCTCGCACGGGGCGTGGGAAGCGCCGTCCTGGGGACGGAGTTGATCCGTCGAATCGCCGCACCCTTCCGGGGCACCGTCGCGTTCGCCGACGGGTCGGCCTGGCCAGAGCGCGATTACCTGGCCCTGGCGGCCGGAACGATCGCGCACATCGGGCTCGGCTTCCAGCCATTTTACCGATTCGCCGAGCGACAGGGCGCATTTCACGTCCTCGGCATCCATGCGCCGCCGACTTCGTTCGTCGTGGAGCTGCCGCGCATCCTGGCGGCCCGGCCCATGCGAGAAGGCAAGGCTTACGACGCCGTGTCGGATCGCATGCTCGTCCGGAGCGCGACACCTCCTCTTCGCTACATGATCGACGGCGACTTGCACGAAGCGCCCGACAGCGTGGAAGTCACGACGGGAAGGCGCGTGCGCCTGATCCCACTGCGCTGGGACGCAGGCGCCGGCTCGCCTCCGGACCGCGTAGCCGCAAGAGATCGGCCCGCCGACGGCGCCGCGACCAGCGAGCGCAGGCCAAGCACCGAGGGCGCTCCGCCGTCGCCCGACGGCTGACGGCGCTCGGGGCCGCCTGCGCAGCTTGCGCGAAGGTTCCGGGCTTCTTAACCTCGAGGGTCGTGCGCGCTTCTGCCGTTGCCCTCGCGTTCGCCGCATCCGCGATCGTGCTCGCCGCCGCCGACGCGCACGCCGACCATCTGACGATCGTCGAAGCTGACCGCCTCATCCATGGCCAGACGATCGTCCGGGACGAGGCGTGGGAGAGCTCCGGGCGACGCTACGTCGGTGGCGTCGCATACGCGCTCGTCGATGCGCCGGCCGACCAGATTGCCAATCTGGCAGCGAACACGGAGATCTGGAGGCGCATCCTTCCGCGCGTCCGATCGGCCCACCGAGTCGGTACGGCCGGCGGCGATGCCCTCGTCGAGATCAATCAGGGAACAGCTCTCATTTCCGCAACGTACACGTTGCGCGTGCGTCGCGAAGGCGGTGAAATTCGGTTCTGGATGGACACGCATCGCCCCCACGACATCGAAGACGCATGGGGATTTCTGCGCGCGCAGCCGCACGACGACGGACGCGCGCTGGTGACGTACGGAATACTCATCGATATCGGGCCGGGGATTCTCAGAGACATGTTCGAGGATCGCGTCCGCATCGCCGCGCTTTCGGTGCTCGATCGCCTGCGCGGGGTCGTGATGGGATCGGACGGGCCAGGGATGCGAGCAAACAGGTGACGGGTACGGTTCGCGTGAGGGCGTCGATCGATCGCATCGCCACCATCGCGCTCGGCACGTACCGCGAAGCGGTCCGCACGCGCCTGATGCTCGGGGTTTTTGCGCTGGGCCAAGCCGCCTGCGTGTACTCGGTCGTCGTCGCTGCAATGTCCGCGCACAACGAGGAGCGCGTCGTCGCCGATCTGGGCGCCGCCTCCGCCTCGCTCTTCGGCATCGTCATCGCCATCGTGCTGGGGTCGACGTCGCTCTATCGAGAGGTCGAGTACAGGACCGTCTTTCCCATCCTCTCCCGTCCAATTTTCCGCTGGGAGTATCTGGTCGGAAAGTACCTCGGAACCGTGCTGACCGTCGCCGTCTTCATCGCGCTCGACGCAGCGGCAACGCTCATGCTGCTGACGTTGGAAGCGGGTATCGCCCCCTGGAAGATCGGCGCCGTGGCCGCGGTCTTCGCTGGAGGGCTCGGCGCCACGACGGCGTGGCTGCGCCGACTGGACGTTTTCGTCATCATCCCGTGGGCGTTCGCCCTCTCGGTCGCGGCATGGACGATTGCAACCGGGTCGGCCGACGAGCGCCAGCTCGTGACCGCATCGGCGGTGCTCGCCGTCTTCGAGGTTGGCATCATCGCCGCGGTGGCCACGCTATTCGCCTCTTTCTCGTCGCCCTTTCTCACTGCAACTTGCACCTTCATGGTCGTCGTCATCGGACGCAGCGCCGATACGCTGGCGCACCTGCCCAAGAAGCTATTCGGCAGCACGATGACGGCATTCGGCGCAGGACTTGCGCGCCTAGTCCCGAACCTGCACGTGTACGTGCCGGCGCGCTCGTTGCTCTTGGGACAGGTCGTCGGGCAACGCGTCTGGAGTTACGTCTCGATGGCCGCCCTTCAAGCCGTCGCATACGCCACCGCGCTGCTCGTCATCGGCTCGATCGCATTTCGACGGCGTGACTTTTCATGACCCGGGAGCTCCGGTGAGCTCCGTGCTCGTACGCGCCGTGGCCCTTGGATTTGCGATGACTCTCGCGTCGGTCGCGGTGCTCGCGTCGCGCGAGGCGACGCTCGGGCACGAACAGCTCGCGGCAGCCGATCGCGACGCCGCGCGTGGAGATTGGCCTGACGCAATCGCTCACGCCCGAGCGGCGGCTCGAGCGCAGCTGCCCGGTAGCCCGTGGCCCGCGCGCGCGGCCCGGCGGTTGGGAGAGCTTGCTCACCAGGCCGAGCTCCGGGGGGACGACGACACCGCGCTCATGGCATACGGGGCGCTGCGCGCCGCCGCTCTCTCGGCACGGGCAATCGGCTCGAACGAGGCGTCGTGGCGCGGAGCGGCCGAAGAAGGAGTGGCACGGATTGCCGCTCGCCGCGGTGGCAGCGGCAGCGCGACCGTGCCGGGCGTGCCCGAACCAGAGGACCACGCGGCGTCCGTGCGCGCGGCGCTGGGCACCGAAGACTCGCCCCCCACGCGGACGCTGGCCGGGCTGAATGCAGCGGCCATCGCGATGGTGGGAGCGCTGAGCTACCTGGCCCTCGGCGGGCCCAATCCCCCATGGCGGGCGGCCGCTCGAGCTCTCTTCGCGGGAGGACTTCTGATCCATGCGGTGGTCCTCTTGATGAATTGACGAGCTTCGTGGCAAATGAAACCTCTGTGGCAGCCGTCCCGATGGATGCCGGCAAGGTGGCGCGCTGCCGCGACCTTGCCGCCGAGATTGCCGACGACGTGCAGCGCTACATCGACGCGCACACGACAGTGGGAGTGGAACGGACAATCCTTCGTGCATACGGTGCCGAGGGGGTGGATGGCGACGGCGTGCCGCTGGTCAACATTGCGGTCGATCGCTACGCGGACGCAGGTCTGCTGGGACGTGGGATCGCTCATTTTCTCGGCCGCGCGCTTCTCGCTGGCGCAAAGACGCCGCAGGATGCCGCAGAGCGGCTGGCCTTCGCACCCGAGCTCGATCGGTCGGACGAAGGACCGGGCAGCGATGCGGTGTGCACAGCGCTGAAGCCCCATACGGAGGCGGCCCTGCAGCGCATCGATCGTGCTCGCGAGGAGCGCGAGGCGCTCAAGCTCCGGCTACCTCCCGGGCCTCCGCCTCTGAAGTACGTCATCGTCGCAACCGGCAACATCTACGACGATGCGGTGCAGGCAAAAGCCGCGGCGCACGCAGGAGCAGACATCGTGGCCGTCATTCGTGCGACGGCCCAATCGCTCCTCGATTACGTGCCTCAGGGAGCGACGACCGAGGGCTACGGGGGGACGTTTGCCACTCAAGACAACTTCCGGATCATCCGGCGCGCGCTCGACGAGTTCGGCGAAGCGCACGGCCGCTACGTGATGCAGACGAATTACTCCTCCGGCCTGTGCATGGCGGAGATCGCTTGGATGGCCGCCGTCGAACGCCTGGACATGCTCCTCAACGACGCCATGTACGGCATCTTGTTTCGCGACATCAACATGTGCCGCACCTTCGTCGATCAATACGTGTCGCGCCGCCTGGTCGCGCGGGCTGGAATCGTGATCAACACCGGCGAGGACAACTACTTGACGACGGCGAACGCCGTCGAGAAGGCGCACACCGTCCTCGCCAGTCAGTTCATCAACGAAGCTTTCGCTTTACGCGCCGGACTGAAAGAGGAGCAAATGGGACTGGGCCATGCGTACGAGATCGACCCGTGGCTCGAAGACTCCTTCTTGCTGGAAATCGCGCAGGCACAGCTCGTCCGTCAGATCTTCGACAGGCACCCGATCAAGTGGATGCCCCCGACCAAGCACAAGACGGGCGACATCTTCTTCGCGCATGTGCACGACACGCTCTTCGACCTCGTTGGTGTAATGACGAAACAGAACATCGAGCTGCTCGGCATGTTCAGCGAGGCGATCCACAATCCCTTGCTGATGGATCGATACCTCGCGCTCAAGGCTACTCGTTACGTCCACGGCGCTTGCAAACACCTCGGCGAAGAGATCGAGTTCAGGCGGGACGGCATCATTGCGCGCCGCGCCATTCAGGTGCTCGACGAGGCGCTCGCCTTGCTGCTCGAGGTGAAGAGGGAATCCATCTGGGAAGCCATCGGCACCGGCGCATTCGCGGACGTCAAGCGGACGCGCACCGGAGGCAAAGGTTACGCGGGCGTCGTCCAGCGTTCGAGCGATTACGTCAATCCACTACTTTCGGCTCTCGAACGCGGATAGAGCTCATCCGAAACCGTTCATCCAATCGCACGCCCATCTGCGGATTCGTGCGCGGGTCGTACGGCGCATGCGAGGCGTCTGCGTTAGGCTGACAAGGGGAGAAGCCATGCCTTCACCTGCTCCTCCGAAGCATCTGCGCGCGTACGGCGACCGCGAGAACGATGGCATGGTCCAGCTCTCTTTCGTGCTGCCGCTGGCTGCAGGAGCCCAAGCGCGCGAGGCGGCAAAGCGCTTCGCCGAGCTTCACGGCCTCGCCGATCCACTGATCGCAACGATGGAGCCGTGCGCTGAGGGATATTCATTTTTCGTCGTTTACGGCCATTCACGGCACTCGGTCGATTCCTCGAGCATCCAGGTGACCGAGCGTCGAACACAATCGCTGCCCCGCGAAGAGATCGAACGGCGCATCTCGGCGGGCCTGGGCCGCAAGATCGTAGTCGTCGGGGCATGCACCGGGAGCGACGCCCACACGGTTGGCATCGACGCCATTCTGAACTTCAAGGGATACGCGGGCGACAAGGGGCTCGAGAGCTACAAGGGATTCGAGGTGTTCAATCTGGGCGCCCAGGTCGAAAACGAGCAGCTCGTCGCGCGCGCGCGCGCGCTGAAGGCCGACGCGATCCTGGTCAGCCAGGTGATCACGCAGCGCAATTGCCACAAGGAGAATGGGCGCGCGCTCGTCGAGCGCCTCGTACAGGATGGCTGGCGAAACGAGGTGGTGCTGCTGTTCGGAGGGCCGCGCGTGGACCATCAGCTCGCCCTCGAGCTCGGGTTCGACGCCGGGTTCGGACCCGGCACCCGCCCGAGCGACGTGGCGTCGTACCTCGTCGAGCGGATCTGCGGGGAGGTCTAGTCCTTCGGCTACGCGGCGCGCTCGCGAACGCGTCGGATTGCGACGGGCGGCGCTTCACGGCCTCCGCAGGTTCGCTCTGCGATGAGCTCTTCGATTGCCTCGTGACAAGCCCCGCAATCGTCCCCGGCGCGGCACGCCCGCGTCACCGCGTCCACGGTCCCGGCTCCGGCCTCGATCGAAGCTCTGATCTCGTGCTCTGTGACGGCTTTGCAGACGCAAACGTACATCCGCTTAAGGATAATGACTTCCGTTTTCAAGTCCAACAGAAAACGGCCTGCACGGGATGGCCCCGATGACCCCTGAATGCCCCTGAATGGCCCCTGCGCCATGCGTAATATCTCGAAACTATTCAGTTCATGGGTCGGAATGGCTCGGCCGCGGACGTCATGATCGGATCTGCTGCGCCAGATAGTTCTGCTCGCCCGCCTGGCGGACGAGCTCGAGCTGCGATTCGAGCCAGTCGACGTGGCCCTCGGAGTCGACGAGGATTTTCATCAGAAGATCCTCGCTCGCGTTATCGCCCTCTTCCCGGCAAAGCCGGATGCCGTCGTTGAGGCGGGGAACGGTCTGGAGCTCGAGCGCCAGATCGCTCTTGAGGATCTCCACCACCGTCTGACCGATCATCAGCTTCCCCAGCCGCTGCAAGTTGGGCAGGCCGTCGAGAAACAAGACGCGATCGACGAGTCGTTCCGCGTGTTTCATTTCGTCGAGCGATTCGCTGTAAATTCTCTTACCGAGTCGGTCGTACCCCCAGTTCAGGCACATTTTTGCGTGCAAGAAGTACTGACTGACCGCGGTGAGCTCGCCGGTGAGCACTTCGTTGAGCAGATCGACGATGCGCGGGTTGCCTTGCATGAAGTGGCACGAGACACCGGCGCAGACGCGTGCGCAAGGGCAGAATGGCGGGGCACGCCGCTCGGGACAATCTCCTCGTCATCGCGCGGAAAGCGGGAGCTCGACCGACACCGACGCGTCGATCCCCGGACGCCCGAGGCGGTGGGCGGCCGTCGCACGGATCACCACGCAATTGCACGAGTCGTGCAGCTCGATGGCGGTCGCCGCGGCAACGAGCTCGCGGGCGTCGAGGTCGACATCGACGCCCGCCCGCGCAGTGACCCGCGAACCGATCGGCACGCCGACGCGGCTGCCTCCCGTCCAGCCCGACGCGACCAGAAAGCCGCTTGCCGCTTCGTAAGACGGATCGACCAAGGCTCGGGCCGCGATCGGGTCCGTGCCGTCTCTCTGCGCCACGTTCGCCGAGACGTGGAGGCCGGTTGCGGGCCCGATCCGCGCAGCCGCTAGCAGGATGCCGCCTGCATCGCTGGGTTCGATGGACGGCGCCAGGACTCGCGCCACGTCGGCCCTCAGCGCGAGGTACGGGCCAGTCACCGATGCCCGTGCCCGGATCATCGCCAGCGGGGTTCTCCCCTCCCCGCCCAGAGCGCCTGCACTCACGTCGACGTCGAGAGCCGTGCGCGAACCCCAGCGGCCCACGGTGTTGCTCCAGCCCGCCGCGCCCACCCATGCTGCTCCGCTCGCCACCTGCATGCCCCGACCTGCGGGGGTCGCCAGAATGCCGCTTTCGTGAGCGACGACGACAGCGAGCTCCAACCGCGGCTCCGTGCGGTGCACCCAAGGATCCGCGGCGTCCGACGATTCGAATTCCCGCACGAGCGGCAGAGTGGCCGAAGCGCGCGCTTGCGCGGCGCCGTCCATCCCGACCGCAGCGCCGTCGTCGGCGACGTCTCCGAACCCGTGCAAGGCCAGGCCTGAACCGATCGCGCCGATTCGCGTGCCCAGCAGCAGGTTTGCCTCGCCGCGAACGAAGCTCGTGGCGCCTCCCCCTGGAGGTGGAGCCACCTTCGAGTCGCTGCCTTCCGCGACCCCGCCGCCTTCGACACCGACGTCGTACGCCCCAACGTCGGCGATGGCGTCGCTGCGACGCACGGTGGCGATCGGTCCCCAGGCGCCGGCTTCGCCCACGCTCGTCCCGCGGGCCGCCATCGCGCGAACGCCGGAGGCGAAGGTCCACCCATCGGCCCGCCACTGCGCATCCCCGGACGCTCGATCGAAGGGCTGCGCCGCCGCATCGACCGCGGTCGTCGCCTGCACTGCCCGCGCGCCGCGCAGCGCGTCGATGTCCCAGGCGGCTATCGGCCCGGGCTTCGGCGCCGGGGCCCCATCCTCCACCGAGCTGCCGCGAGCGCCAAGCGTGACGCCGTCGTTTCCGTGCAGGCGATCCCAGAGCAGGTGCGTGACCGTCGTCGGAGTCCGCAGAACGGCATCGACCGCAGCCCCTCCGTCGACATAACCGCCCGCCCGCAGGTCGAGCCCGCCACTCAGGTCGTCGGAGCGCCACGGAAAATGCACGCCACCGCCCGCGAAGAACCCGTCGGCGCCGCGCCAGGAGAGCTCGGGCGGAAGCAGACCGATACGCGCGGGCGACCGAAGCCAGACGAGGGGCAGCCAGCCGATTGGCAGGCCGAAAATCTGGAGAACCGGGTTCCGGAGAACGACCTCGTGCGGAGGAGCGACGGTAGCGCCGGAAAATTTCAAGCTCAATGGTGTACCCAGGCAAGGGCAGAACGCCAGTTGTCCCGTACCATCGAGCAACACCCCCTGCGGGACGCGCTTGAGGCGCAGCGCATCGCTCGTGAAGTGAAAGGGCGGCTCGTCGACCCGGACGTGCCCCGTCGCGTCGAGGGTCTTCGTCGCGGGATCCAGGCGGACCTCGTCGGCGCTGAAGGCAACGCGACCTGCATCGGCAGGCGTCGCGGATTGCGCCGAAACGCGCGATCCAACGAGGGTCGTTGCGAAGGCGAAGGCGATCGACAGCCGCCGCGGTCCCAGACGCGCATCCTCGTGCGTGGGCCGGTCAACGTCCAGTGCGCGTCGTCGGCTCGGGCGTGGATTCGTCGGGTACATCGCCCGACGAAGGGCTGCCACGATCGGCCGGGGCACCGGGCCGGACGTAGTCGCCCTTGGGAAACTCGATTCGCATGACGACACCGCCGTCCTTGCCGGCGTCCATTGCAACGGCCGGCTGCACGGCAGACCGGAGCGCGATGACGAACCACACGTCACGCCCGTGCGGCTGAAGTCGAGCGCTCGTGACCGGCGTGTTGAAGTGCACGGTCACCAGCGGATTCTGATTGTTCCTTCGGTCGACGCGCGCCTCCTTGAGGACGTACGTGATGCTGCCATGCCCCGACCGAGCTTCGTAGGTGACGGGTCGAGAAAGCTCGACGAAGAGGCGGGTCGAACCGTCCGCGAGCATCTCGAACCCCGGCAAAATTGCATCCGACACCCCGGACCGCGCCCGTCCCGCGGTGCGACCTCCCCCCGGTGGCGCCGGCGAGGCACTTCGCGCGACGTGCGCGCTCGAGGCGGCCCCCCCGGCAGGCGCCGAGGGCGATTCCTGCGCGCGGACCGGATGGGACACGGACATCGCAAGCCCGCCGACGGCCAGCGCTGCGCATGCGAACCGAGCATTCCCCATTCAGAAATTAAAGCACGACCACGCCGGGCCCCGCGAGTTTGTTGGTAAAATCCAAAACATAAACGAGAGCTTGAACCTTTTCGGATAGCCCTTCACCCACCGGCCCGGCAGCCCATGTCTCGGGGCGGCCCCGCCGCGGTGGCCGCGAGCGTTTGCGGTCCGTATGGGCAATCCCTAATTTGCCCGACTGGTCCAGCGCCTGGTAGGCCCCGAACCATGGAACAGCAGCTTCCGGCCGCCGAGATTACCGCCCTGCTCGGGCGGGGAACGGAATTCGAAGGGAAGCTTCATTTCGAGGGGCGCGTCCGCATCGACGGCGTCTTCAAAGGGGAGATCCTCAGCGAAGACACTCTCGTCATCGGCGAGGGAGCCGACGTTCACGCCGAGATCGACGTGGCCACCGTCATCGTGCGCGGAGGAGTGGTGCACGGGAACATCCGGGCGAAAACCGCGATCGAGCTTCATTCACCGGGCAAAATCGTCGGCAATCTGCATTGCCCGTCCCTGTTCATCGATCGGGGCGTCGAGTTTCAAGGCAGCTGTCGCATGGATGCCGTCGACACGGCGCCGGGCCCGAGAGCCGCGGCATCGGCTCCGAAATCTCGCGGCTGACGGACGCGCACCCATCAGCCGGACGCCGTCCGATTTCCGATCGAACCTTTCGGCGGCTTCGAAACATGTGGGCTCAGGGGGTCGAAGAACCGCCATGGCCGATCGGCCCAGCTGCCCGCATACCCCACGCCGACCCGAGCGCTCACGGAAACGCGCGGGCGAACGCGGCGGTCGCACAGGTACAGCGGCGCGCGGGTGAGATCATGGCCATCGAGCGCGCGCGTGATGCCCATGGCACGAGCGAAGCGTCCGGGGCCGTCCAGACGGACGCGCGATTCGATCCCGTGGGCCGGCTCGCCCGCACGCACGAGAACGGCATGGCCACGGCCGGCTCCTCGGCACGTGACGTTGAAACAGTCGTGCATGCCGTACACGAAAAATACATACGCGTGACCCTCCTCCCCGAAGAGCGACCGGGTGCGCTTGGTGATCCCCGCTCGCGCATGGGACGCGAGGTCGGTCGGTCCGCGATAGGCCTCGGTCTCCACGATTCGGGCGACGCGAGGCTCCAGCCCCTCGCCCTGCTCGTGGACGAGAAAGCACCCGAGAAGCTGTCGGGCGACGACGAGGGCGTCGCGTGCGTACCAGAGGCGCGGCAGGCGAGCGGAATGCAGTGATGCGAGATCGTAGCGCACGCGTCAGCGGTCCTGGGCGGAGGCCGGGATCCATCGTGCCACGGTCACGCGCCCCACGCGCGTCAGCGTCCACGGCGTCGCCTGGCCCAGGCCCCTCGCTCGTGTGGCCCGCCGGCGAGCCTCCCGGAGCCGGCCGTGCGATCGCCCTCGGCGACAGCTTGTCCACACGGTGCCACCTCTTCCTCGTGACGAGCCGTTCATCTCGGTAGCGCCCCGTTCCCGACGCCGACTCTGCTATGGAAGTCGATGACGGCAGACGCTATGGGCTTGTCCTGGCGCGACGCCCCCCCGACGTCGTCCGACGCGGTCGCACTCAGCGACGAGCGAAGCATTGGAGACCCATGTTCGAGGAGTTCGGTATCAACGCAGGTTACGTCGAGGATCTCCACTCTCGCTGGGCGCGAAGCCCGCAATCGGTCGACGAAGATTGGAGGCGCTTCTTCGAGGAGCTTAACGGCGGCAAATCGCCTGCAGGCGCCGACACGCGCTCGACGAACGGAAACGGGAATGGCTGGACCGCTCACGTCAACGGAAGCGATGCCGCTCATTCGGCAACGAATGGGAACGGCTCGGCGCCGCTGACCTCGAGACGAGCTTCAGCGGCGGCCTCTTACCGGGAGACGGTCCGCGAAACGGTCATCGCCGCCACCGAGCTTCAAAGCCGCGTCGCGCACCTGGTGAACGCCTACCGCGTGCGCGGTCATCTGTTCGCCGATCTGGACCCGCTGGAGAACCCTCCACCTGCCGCGCCGGAGCTCGATCTCTCCAACTTCGGCCTGACCGAGGCCGAGCTCGATACGACCTTTTCGACGGCCGGGATGAGCGGGCTACCCGAACGAGCCACGCTCCGACAGATCGTCGAGCACCTGAGCGAGACGTACTGCTCCTCCATCGGAGTCGAGTTCACGCACATCGAGGAACCGGAGCCGCGACTCTGGCTCCAGCATCAGATGGAGCTCACTCGAAATCACGCGTCTCTGGATCGCTCGGAGTTGATCCGCATCCTGACGAAGCTCACCGAGGCCGAGATTTTCGAGCAGTTCATCCACAAGAACTTCCCGTCGATGCGGCGCTTCTCGCTCGAAGGGGCCGAGAGCATGATTCCGATGATCGATCTGCTCATCGAGGCCGCCGGCCAGCACGGCATCGAGGAGTTGGTCATCGGGATGGCCCACCGAGGCCGGCTGAACGTCCTCGCGAACGTGCTCGGAAAAAACGTCCGCGAGATCTTTGCTGCGTTCGACGACAAGAAGCCCGAGCGATTCCTCGGTGCCGGCGACGTCAAGTACCACCTTGGATACTCGAGCGAGGTCGTCACCCAGTCAGGGCGACAGCTTCACCTTTCGATGGCGTTCAATCCCAGCCACCTCGAGTTCGTCAACCCCGTGGTCGAAGGCCGCGTTCGGGCGAAGATCGATCGACGCAAGCGCAAGAGCACGATGCCGCTGCTCATCCATGGTGACGCGGCGTTCATGGGCCAGGGCGTCGTCGCCGAGACCTTGAACTTGTCGCAGCTCGAAGGCTACTCGACCGGTGGAACCATCCACCTCGTCGTGAACAACCAGATCGGTTTCACGACCGTACCGGCTGACTCACGGTCGACGCGCTACTGCACGGACGTCGCGCGCATGCTGCGCGTGCCCGTCTTTCACGTGAATGGGGAAGACCCAGAGGCGGTCATTCAGGTCACGCGCCTCGCCATCGAGTTTCGCCAGCGGTTCAAGCAAGACGTCGTCATCGACATGTATTGCTACCGCAAGTACGGACACAACGAAGGCGACGAACCGCGCTTCACTCAGCCCAAAATGTACGCGCTGATCGACAAGAAGCCGACCGTACGCGACGTCTACGTGGCACGCCTGGTGGCCGCAGGCCACGTCTCACGCGAGGAAGCCGACGCCATCGCGCAGGAGCGACGAGCCGCTCTCGAGCGCGCGCTCGAGGAGGCTCGTCAAGGCGACTTTCACCAGATGCCCGAGGCGATGGGCGGCGTGTGGGAAGCGTACCGCGGGGGGCCGGACGCAAGCGTGGCCGAAGTATCGACGGCGTTTCCGAGGCAGAAGCTGGTGGAGACCCTCGACAAGCTGACGAGGATGCCCGAGGGCTTCCGCGCCAATCCGAAGGCACTGAAGATTCTCGAACAGCGGCGTCTCAAGGCCCTGTCGGGGGAGCCATTCGATTGGGGCACCGCCGAGCACCTCGCGTTCGCGTCCATCCTGCTGGAGGGGCACGGCATTCGCTTGAGTGGACAGGACGCGCGACGCGGCACGTTCTCGCACCGGCATGCCGTTCTCTTCGACACGGAGACGGGCCAACCGTACACGCCGCTCGCGCACCTCGGCGACGGATCCCCCGGTGTGGGTCGCTTCGAGATCTACGACTCCCCGCTCAGCGAGGCGGGCGTGCTCGGCTTCGAGTACGGGTACTCGCTGGATCGGCCGGACAAGCTCGTCGTCTGGGAAGCTCAATTCGGTGACTTCGTGAACGCGGCGCAGGTCATCGTCGATCAGTTCATCGTTTCAGCGGAGGACAAGTGGTCGCGCTTGTCCGGTCTGGTGCTGCTTCTGCCGCACGGCTTCGAGGGGCAAGGCCCGGAGCATTCGAGCGCGCGCATCGAACGTTTCTTGCAGCTCGCTGCCGAAGACAACATCCAGGTCTGCAACCTGACCACCCCCGCGCAGTTCTTCCACCTGCTGCGCCGACAAGTCATCCGGCTATGGCGCAAACCGCTCATCGTGTTCACGCCCAAAGAGCTGCTGCGGGCCCCCAAGGCCACGAGCACTCTGGAAGATCTCGCCAGCGGCTCGTTTCAGCGCGTCATCGTGGACGACACCGTCGACCCCGCCGGGGTGCGCCGGATTCTCCTCTGCAGCGGCAAGGTCTACTACGACCTGGCGAGAGAACGATTGGCGCGATCGCGTGACGACGTCGCCATCGTCCGGCTGGAGCAGTACTACCCGCTGAGCGACGCTCTTCCCAAAGCTCTGGAGCGGTATCGCGAGGGCACGCCGGTCGTGTGGGTGCAGGAGGAGCCCCGCAACATGGGCGCTTGGTATTTCTTGAAGGCGCGAAAACAGGACATTTTCGCGCAGCGGCATTCGCTCTCCCTCGTCTCTCGCGCTGAAAGCGCGAGCCCCGCGACCGGTAGCCATGCCGCTCACGAGCTCGAACAAAGAATCCTGATGGACGAGGCGTTCGCGGGCTGACCGGCGGCGCGGTGTGGCGCTATCCGGTCGTCGTCGAATTGTCGCGCTCACCCGCGTCGCGGTGCTCGGCGTCACGATGCTCCGCCGCCGGCTCCGGAGCCGCCGCGACCTGTGGATGGGCCGGGTGCGAAGCTTCGCTGGTGAGCCCCCCCGACGTCCCGTCCCGCTTTTCGGCGCGGACCAGCACCCAGATTACCCAGACGACAAGCCCGGTAATGACGACGGCGCTGGTGACGTATAGCCCTTGGGGATCGCCCATTCACTCGACTCCGACAAGCTCGACGTCGAACACGAGGCCGGCGTTGGGCGGTATGGAAGGCGGACTGCCCCGCTCGCCGTAGCCGAGATCGGGTGGAATGCGCAGCGTCCTTTTGCCACCGACTTTCATGCCGGGCACCCCCTGGTCCCAGCCCTTGATGACCTCCCCCTTGCCGAGCGTGAACTTGAACGGCTCGCCCCCGTGATCGTACGAGCTGTCGAACTTGACGCCGTTCATGAGCGTACCGGTGTACTGCACCCGGACTCGGTCCCCGGTTTTCGCCTCTCGTCCCGAACCGACCACCACGTCGTGAATTTCGAGCGCCTTCGGCGCCGGAGGCGCCGGAGTCGCGCTGGCCGGCCTGAAATCACTCGTGGGTTCGTCGACGGCCTTCGAGCAAGCCGCGGCGAGCGCGACGATCAGGGCGGAACCCACACGGCGAGCGACCATTTTCGATGCGGAAGCTAGCGAACGCGCGGCGGGGCGCCAGCCGATCCTGGGGGTACCGGCGCCTCGTCCGGCTGGACGCCGAGCACGTCGCCCACGAGGGCGACGAGCGTGGCAATCTGATCGCGTGTTGCCGTCAGGTGTGCTTTGACAAGGGACCCCTCCGCCCCGACCTCGACGTGATCCAGGATTCCGTGGGTCAACAGCGAGGTGAGCGCGTCGTCGTGGCGTCGGAAGAACCGCTGCACCTCGCCGGCTGCGCTCGCGGCGCTCTGCGAATCGCCCGTGTCGCCCTCGAGAAAGACGTCGGCACCGCCGTCGCTGCGCGGGGTAATTCTCATCCTCATCTCCTCGATCGCCTCGGGCAGCTCTGGGAGGGCTCGATGGGGACTCACGAAGCGCAGATACACGGCGTCCCCTGCGCGAATCGGCGCGGCGATCTTGGCGCCGGAAAGCTGGCGAGCCACTTTGTGGGCCGCCGCGGGAGGGACCACCGCGAGCACGCGCGGTTTCGGACGCAGAATCACGCGTTCGGCCCGATCGGCCTGCACGAGGGTCGCTTGTACCCCGAGCACGCCCGCGTCGACGACGCCGCCATGCGGGTCTCGGCGGGCAAGAGACCGAACCGCGCGATCGACGAGCGCCTCGGGCGCCGAGTAGTGGATGAGCACGACGTCGCGCGCGGTATTCACGAATGACGGTCCGCTGATCACGATCCAGTCGGTGTCGCCCAGGGGATCGATCTTGGTGTCGCTCAAGAGATCCTGCCATTGTGGAATGCCGCGCACCAGATAGCCCATCCCTGCGCCGACCGGGTTTGCTCGGACCGCAGCCACGTCGATGACGAGCATGACCAGGACGCGATCCGACTGGATCTCGCGAATGAGCGCCTCCGGGCCGGCCGCGGAGGCCGCGTCGGGCGCAAGCTCCGTGGACGCATCGGATCCTCCATCGCCGGCCGAGGCGTCGACATACTTCGTCCCGGCATCGGTCGCGTTGAGATGAACGGGGCGGCCGGCATCGCGGGTTATCGAGGCCGTTTCGTCTGGATGGCCGCGGTCGGGCTCGGTCGGTGGCGTGGACGGCTCCCCCGGAGTCGGCGCGGACGCCGCCGGCACGTCCCCCGAGGTGAGCACGTCGACGGGGATCGCCGTGTCTCCCTCGACTTCCCTCACCTCGACCGACGTGATCCGTAGAGGTAAGAGGGTCGCATGGATCGCGAGCGAGAGGGCCAACGCAACCGCAAACGCAAAGCGGACGGGGGCGCGCGCCCAGAAACGCTCGGGACCGCTTCGGGCCACGGCGGCGAGTGGCGCCGTGGCGTGGGGGGCCGTGGGCGCAGCTCGCGCCGCCCCTTCGCCGAGACAGCCGTCCCGTCGCTCCGTCACGCCGATTCCCCAGCTCGCCGCACGCAGCCGTAGCAGTGCGCCGCCGCCGCGAAGAATGACACGATATTGCCGAGATTCGGCCTGAAGTCGTCCGAGAAGTGGTTCGACAGCCTTTCCACGCGTTACTAGATAGCCCCTAGCATCCGTGGGCAGCCGCGTTCGCCACATGATTTGCTGCCGGGCTCCGGCGCTCGGCGCCCTCGTCTCGCTCGGTCCGGTCGTCGTGAGTTTTGGCGTCGGTTGCGGGGGTCGTCGCGCAAACTCGAGGACGGCGGAGCCGAGCACGGTGCCGGCGTCGAGCGCCAACGGGGCCGGGCCGGACGCAGCCGCACCGTCGGCCGCGGCCGCCGCCGACGGCGGAGGCCCCGATGGTCCGTGGATCGGCGCGATTGTCCTTCAAGCTCCGATCTGGAGCGAAATGGAATGGCCGGACAGGAAGGGCGATCGCGAGAGTCGGTCACTGCGCCTCGGTTACCTCCGATACGGCGAAAGGACTCCCGTCATTCCCGAGGCTCACAAGAAAACGAATTGCCCCGAAGGATGGTTCGAGCTGGCGTCGGGCGGCTTCGTATGCGGGAAGCTCGCGTCGCTCGATCTCGACCATCCCAAGTTCAAATCGGCCAAGCCTCCGGACCTCGACGGTCCGCTGCCCTACGTGTACGGCGTCAACCTCTGGAACGGAACGCCGCTCTACCGAGCGGTTCCCTCACGCGACCAGCGAAAGAGATTGGAACCGTGGCTGTTCAAGCCGAAGAGAGCGAAAACCGACGCCGACGAGGCGTCTCCGACCGCACCGGCGATCACGGACGCGGCTGCGACAGACGCGAACTCGGCGACCGAGGATGCCGACATCCCATGGTGGGAGAGGGAGACCCCCGACGGCGGACCGCCACAGGTCACGCAAAAGGAACTGCAAGAGCCCGAAGGGCCCATTGCCCGGCGAATGGTCAAGGGCTTCTACCTTTCGCTGGATCACGAGATCGACGCGGCCGGATCCAAGTGGTGGAAAACCATCGCCGGGCTGTCGGCACCGGCCGACCGGATCCTCATCGCCAAGCCGATGACCGAGTATCACGGGGTGTGGCTCGGCGAAGACGCCGGCACGTTCGCGACGAAGAACGTCGACTCCCGCAGGATCGAGAAGCTCCCCGTCGCCTTCGTCCTGAACTACTTCGCTAAGCGCTGGACCCTCGACGACGCCCGAAAGCACGCGTCGATCGCTTCTGGCCCGGTCGATCACTTCGAGGCCGTGGGACTCACGGGTGAAAAAGCCCGCGCGAACGGCTACGAGTTCTGGGAAACCGACGAGGGCTGGTGGCTCCGGGCAATCGATGGAACGAAGACCGAGCCGGGGCCGATGCCGGAAAGGCTCGGCGAGCACGAGCGATGGATCGACGTGAACCTGAAGCGCCAGACTCTCGTGGCTTTCGAAGGAGCGATGCCCGTCTTCGCCACCGTCGTTTCGAGCGGCCGCAACGAGCACGAGACGCCGCCCGGGTCGTTTCGAATCCGTGAAAAACACATCTCCGCCACGATGGACGGGGACTCGGACACGGCGGCCGACGGCCCTTACTCCATCGAGGACGTCCCGTACATCGAGTACTTCAATGCCGGCTACGCACTCCACGGCGCCTTCTGGCACAGCTCGTTCGGAACGGTGAAGAGTCATGGCTGCGTCAATCTCGCCCCCAGGGACGCCAAGTCGATTTTCGCCTGGACGGACCCCCAGCTACCGGTGGGATGGCACGCGGTCTTCGCGACCAAGGAGAGGCCCGGAACTCGGGTCATCGTCCACGAGATCGGACCCGGAACGTGCGAAGGTCCTCAGGCTGAACCACCGCAATGCCCCGACCACTGAGCTGCGCGCCGTGCGGCCGGTGCCGCGAAGGTCGGAGAGCGGTTCGGCGCCCCGAGCCGCCCGGCCCATTTTGAAGCCAGGCCGACTCCTGCTACGTCCTGATCGGATTCGGCGGATAGCTTGACGAGGGCCGCCGCGTCCGGCAGACAAATGCGCTCGCGCGTCGTCCTCATGGAAGACCAATTCACCGCTCATCTCGACCGCGGGTGGGACCTCGCTCAAAAGGGCGACGCCGCTGGTGCGATCGCCTGCGCAAAGCGGGCTCTCGAGCTCGACCCCCAGTCGCCCGAGGTGCACAACCTCATGGGCTTCGCATCGGCCCTCGATGGCGAAGCGGAGGAAGCGCTCGAACACTACCGACTCGCGATCGCCCTCGACGAGACGTATTTCGAGGCGATGCTCAACGCCTCCGAGGTGATGATTGCGCCTCTGGGCGACTACGACGGCGCGATCGCTCAAATCGAAGAGGCGCTCGACTACGCGGAAAACGACGAAGAGATCGCAGATTGCGTCTTGCTCAAAGTCGACGCACTGATGGCGAAGGGGGATTACGAGGAAGCGAAACGCGCGATGAAGATGCTGCCCGACGGTCCGTTCAGCGGCCCAACCTATTTGTTTCTCATCGGACGGGCGTGGTACGAGCTCGGCCAGATCGACAAGGCTGCGCCGTACATCGAGCAGGCGGTCAAGGCCGACCCGCAAAGCGCGGATGCGCAGTATTACTTGGGCCTCGTCCGTGACGAGCAGGGCGACGCCCGCGGAGCGACCGAAGCGTTGCTCCGCTCGCGGGCGCTCGATGGGGCCCGCTCGGCAGCGGTCTGGTCGCCCAGCGCCGAAGCGTTCACGGCGATCGTGAAGGGCGCCATCGAAAAGCTCGACTCGGTGCTCGGGCGCTACGTGCGAGAGGCCGAGGTCTACGTCGTCGATCTGCCCGGGGC
>DASPUY010000273.1:0-3306 GCA_035622655.1 Polyangiaceae bacterium | reverse complement strand
TCGCCGTGCTCTCGACCTCGGGGCCCCTGACGGTCGACGCCCTTCCCCAGGAGACCGCGCTCCCAGTCGAGCCCATCCATCTGCTCCTCACGAGCCCCGCCATCCAGGCGGAAGCACGCACGCCGATCGACCTTTCGTTCGTCCTCGGCGCGTCGAGCCTTTCCGTCTGGCGCTCGATCGCCGAGCTCACCGGCGCTCCGGTGGCGCGCATTCACGGATCGGTGACGGGGGCGCCCGAGAGATCCCTGGTGTTCGGTCGAGATTCCCAGGGCAGTCCCCAGGTGCGCGCTCACGTGGACCCAGGCGGAGCGTTTGCGCTGGACGTGCCGCGGTCGGTCGTCCAGTGGTACGCGGCCGTCGATCCGGGCCGATCGAGCGGCCTCGTCGCATTCATGCCCGGATCACCACGCGATCTCGTGCTCGACGTTTCGCCGGGCGGCGACTTGCGCGTCGCGATCTCGGACGCCGATACGCATGCGCCCTTGACCGCGCGCCTTCTGGTCCATGGTGTCGAGGGCACGGTCGATCCGAGCTTCGGTCCCGACTATCGAGCCTCGGGCGCCGGTCCCGTGATCGACGCCCTCCGCGGCGAAGTCACCACCCCTCTTCCGTCTGGCCGCTACCGGGTCGCAGCGACCAAGGGCCTCGAATGGAGCATCGACGCGAAGACCGTGACGATCGTGTCGGGCCACGTCACGGACATCGCCCTCGCCCCCCGGCACGTCGTCCCCACCCCCGGTGTGGTTGGGTGCGATTTGCACGTACATGCCCGCCCGAGCTTCGATTCACCGGTCGTTCCCGAAGATCGGGTTCTGTCCCTCGTTGCCGCCGGGATCGATTTTGCCGTGCCCACCGAGCACAACATCGTGGGCAACTACGCGCCGTCGATCGAAACGCTCGATTTGGGCCGCGAGCTCCTCAGCGTCCCCGGTGTGGAAATCACGACGTACAGCAAGGGCTTCGGCCACTTCGGAACCTTTCCCTATCCGCTCGGCGCCCCCGTTCCCCCCTTCAAGCACACGAACATGGCCGCCATTTTCCGGGCCGTTCGGTCGGGCGATCCGAACCGCTACTTTCAGCTGAACCATCCTCGGTTACCCAAGGGAATCGGCTATTTCGCCAACATCGGTTTCGATCCGAAGGCCCCTCGGAGCCACGTCCGGAATCGAATCGACTTCGATGGAATCGAAGTCTTCAATGGTTACGACAGCGAGTTTCCCGACCGCGTCGAGCAGGTTCTTCGCGATTACTGGGCGCTTCTCGGATACGGCTGGCGTTACGCCGCCACCGGAAGCAGCGACTCGCATCGCATTCAATTCCACTGGGCGGGTTATCCAAGAACGATGGTCATGATCGATCCCGCAGCTGCCGCCGCAGGCGCCGACCCGGACGACAAGGGGATCGATCCGCTCGTCGTTGTGGCAAACGTGAAAAAGGGCCACGCCGTCGTGACGAGCGGGCCAATCATCGAGCTTGACCTGGGCGGCTCGAGACCTGGCGACGAAATCGTGACTACCGACGAGGTCATCCACGGCCACCTGCGCATCCGCGCGGCGCCGTGGATCGACGTGACCCGGGTCGAAGTGGTCGCGGGGGAGGTGGGCGGCAGTACCCGCGTGGCGCAATCCTTCGATTTGCCGTCCCGAGCCGCGACAATCGGCCCGGAACCGGGGACCCTCGCTGAGGCGCAGGAACGTACGATCCGCCTCGACCGAGATCTCGAGATTTCGATGGGGCCGGCCAACGGATGGGTTCAGGTGATTGCCCGTGGAGAGCGCCGCATGGATGACGTGCTGCCGTTCGTCCCCATCCCGCCGCTGGGTTTCACGAACCCCGTTTATGTCGTGCGTCACCCGGCCCCCCCTCCGCCGTTCCCGGGCGTGCCCTGAAAACTTGCTGCTGGCTCGCGCATCCGGCCGCGCCGAGCAAAGCCCTTGCCGACAGCGATCGCGTGAGGCGCCCAATGGTGATACGGTCCGTCCAATGGTGAGATGATCGTGCCTGTTCGGGCACATCCGCCAAGAACCTCGCATCCCAGCAAGGTGACGTCGGCCAAGGAGTCGATCGCGACCAGGCGAATTCGGAGCGAAACGACGTGAACGCGGCATTCGGTCGCTATCGCCTGCTCGAGAGGCTCGGGCAGGGAGGCATGGCGGAAGTCTTCAAGGCCAAGAGCTACGGCGTCGAGGGCTTCGAAAAGATCCTCGTGATCAAAAGGATTCTCCCGGAGCTCGCGCGCAGCCCGGAGTTCGTCGACATGTTCGTCCACGAGGCCAAGCTCGCGGTGCGTCTGTCGCACGCGAACATCGTCCAGGTCTTCGACCTGGGAAAAGCGCCGAACGGAGAGGCGTCCGGCGCCTCCCCCGCCGACGCCTACTACATCGCAATGGAGTACGTCCAAGGGCTCGATCTCGCGAGCGTCCTCGGGCGATCGCGCCGCTTCGAATTCTCGCTCCCGATCCAGATGGGGGCGTACGTCGCCTCCGAGGTCGTCAAGGGGCTCGACCACGCGCACCGGCGCCGCGACGAGCAGATGCGGCCGCTCGGGATCGTGCACCGCGACGTCTCGCCGCAGAACGTGCTCCTCTCGTTCGAGGGCGAGGTCAAGGTCACCGACTTCGGAATCGCCAAGGCGCGGGGGGCGCTGTCGCGCGCGGGGGAGGACACCCAGACGCGCGCTCTGCGAGGCAAGTTCGGTTACATGAGCCCCGAGCAAGCCCAGGGAGATTCCGTCGACGCGCGAAGCGACCTCTTCTCGTTGGGCACCGTTCTCTACGAATGCGTGGCGGGCGTGAACCCGTTCAGCGCACCGACGACGTTCGAGACCCTGCGGCGGGTGCAGGCGTGCGAATTCCCGCCGATCGAGCTTCTCCGACCCGAGGTGCCGTCGGAGCTCGTCGCAATCCTGAAGACGGCGATGGCGAAGCACCCTGCCGATCGGTACCCGGACGCGGGCCGGATGTATGAAGCGCTCCTCGCGTTTCTCTATGCGCACGGCAGTCGGTACGGCGCTCATGAGCTCGCCGAGTTCCTGTCGCGTTTCCGCGAAACGCACGACTCTTCGGCGGGCGGCGGCGCGGTCCGCGAGACGGCCCTCGAAGCCGATGCCGCCAACCCGCGTGTCGAAAGAACGCCCGTCGAGATCCCCGCTTCACGCCGCGTGTCGAGCCTGCGCGCGGCCGAGAGCGCCCACCCGGCGGTGCTCGAGCGCGCAGTGGACATGGGCGAGCGCCGGGAGGTGACAGGACTGGTTCTCGAGCTCTCGCGCGAGACGCCGGCCGGGATCGTCGACAAGGCCGCAAACGT
>DASPUY010000272.1:0-4378 GCA_035622655.1 Polyangiaceae bacterium | reverse complement strand
GCGACGGTGAGAAGCGGCAGCCACATCAGGCCGGCGTTTGCCAGGTAGATGCCGCCTCGCGGAGCCAGAAGACCCAGGCCAAGCCACCCCCACCCGATGACGATCGGCACGAACAGCTGCACGCTGCTCACGCCGATGTTGCCGCCTGCGGCGTTGAGGCCGAGAGCGAAGCCCTTCTCGCGGTCAGGGTAAAAGAATGAGATGTTCGCCATGCTGGAGGCGAAGTTTCCGCCCCCCAGACCCGCCGAGGCCGCCCCAATCGCCATGAGCCAGAAGGGCGTCTCGGGGTGCGAGACGAGCACAGCGAGCGCCAGCACCGGAATGAAAAGCAGCCCTGCGCTGAAGACGGTCCAATTGCGTCCCCCAAAGCGGGGGACGGCAAACCCGTAGGGGAGGCGCATCAGCGAACCCACGAGGCCCGGAAGGGCGACGAGCTGGAAGAGCTGGTCCGCCGCATAATGGAAGCCGATTCTGGGTAGCTGGGCCGCCGTCACACTCCAGAGCAGCCAGATCGAGAAGCCCAAGTGCTCGGCCGCGATGGACCAGACGAGGTTGCGCCTCGCGATGGCTCGACCCCGGGACCGCCAGAATTCGTCGTCTTCCGGCTCCCAGCGTTCAATCCACGCCGATCCTCTCGAGTCTCCCATCTGCGCTTTCCTCCAATCGCGGCAGGCCGACTGCAAGAACCGCGTCAGTCGCGACGCGACCGCGGGGTGCGCACTGGGCCCCCAGAAATGTCGTTTCGAAAGTCCTTCGGTTGCCTGTCTTCTTTGGACCCAAGGAGCACCGAGCGCCTTGTGCAGCGGTGCGGCCACCGAGCGACACTTTTGTAGGCCCGCGGGGCGAGTGCGACGCTTTCGGGGCAATGCGCGATTGCCCCTCGGTATCCGTACGGTTTCGTCCTCGACGCGTTCCTCGTCTTCTGAAATGCTTTCCTTGGATGTCGAGCGAAGAAAGCCCCTGTCTCACGTGCTACGGTACGGGCGAGGCCGTGACGGAGAACGGCCCGGAGCCTTGCCCGGACTGCTTCGGGGGCGGCAAGGCGCTCAGCCGCAGCACCCGCATCGAGTGGCGCTTGCGCCAGATCGAGCGGTCCTGCGATGCATCCGACCGTGAGGTCGTCGCCGATCTGACGTGGCTCGTCCACGAGCTCCGACGCAGCCGCGAGGCCCTCTTGCGCATCCTGACTCTCTGCCAGGACGCGGCCCAGGAAGACGGCCTTGCGAGGGACGTCACGTACGAGGCCAATCTCGCTTTGAGCCTGTACGATCCGAGCTGAGTGTCGCGCTGTCCGAGCGCACGTCGTGAAGGCCGTACTTGTCGATCTTGTAGCGCAGGATTCTCTCCGTCGTACCGAGCGTCCTCGCGGCCCGCGCGACATTGCCGGCCGATGCGCGCACCGCCTCCCGGATCATCCCGCGTTCCAGCTCAGCCACGGCCTGCGCCATGGTGGGCCGATCACCGGCGCCCTCCAGGCGCCGGGTGACGCGGATCGATTCCGGAAGGTGACCTTGGTCCACGATGACCCCGGGGCACGAGACGACCGCGCGTTCGACCGCGTTTTGGAGCTCCCGCACGTTTCCCGGCCAGGTGTGCGCGCACAGGCAATCGACGGCCGCGCTCGTGAGGCGACGCGCACTTCGGCCATGCTCACGCGCGAGTTTCTCCAGAAAATAGCGAGCCAGATCCGGGATGTCGGCCCGACGTTCGCGAAGGGGGGGCACCGTGATGGTGAATACGTCTAAACGGTAATAAAGATCCTCGCGGAACGTCCCAGCCGCGACCGCCGCCGTCAGGTCCTTGTTGGTGGCCGCAATGACCCGGACGTCGGCCTTCAGCGTCTCGGTGCCGCCGAGTCGCTCATATTCGCGCGATTGGAGCACTCGCAGCAGCTTCACCTGCGTCGATAGGGGCAAGTCGCCGATTTCGTCAAGGAAGAGCGTCCCCCCCTGAGCGCGATCGATTCTACCCTTCTTGCGGGAGAGCGCGCCCGTGAAGGCCCCCCGCTCGTGGCCGAAGAGCTCCGATTCGAACAGCGTGTCCGGGAACGCGGCGCTGTTGATCTTGATGAAGGGTCCCCCCGATCGCCCAGAATTCGAGTGAATGGCTTCGGCGACGAGCTCCTTGCCAGTGCCGGACTCCCCGAGAATCAGCGCCGTCGCGGTGCTGCGGGCGACCTGCCCGATCTCCTCGTAGACCTGCCGCATCGCCGCGCTCGTGCCGATCATGTTCGCATACTCGAACGCAGCCCTCGCGCTCGACACCTCGGAGGGGGAAGCAGAGGATGCCTGGCCCCGCAGCGCGTGAACGACCAGAGATGCAGCGATCTGGACGGTGGTCAGACGGATTCGGAAGCCGTTCGACGGCTGGAACACGAAGTAGACGGCAAGCGCACCGATGCAGCGGGCGCCAGCGGACACCGGCACGCAGACCAGGCTCAAAGGCTCCTCGCGCCAGGCCGACGGGTCGGCAAACTCCATGACGGCCATGGGCTCCCGCCTCACGAGCGGCACGATCACCGGCAGACCCGTCTCGACGACGCGCCCGGCCACCCCCGTGCCGAAGCGAGGACGCAAGGCGCCCATCGGCATCCCGTGCGACGCTTCGACGACGAGCAGCTTTTGGGAGGGGTCGGCCATGAGCAGCGCAGACCGTCTCGCCCCGAGCCGCGCGTCGAGCAAGCTCATGGCGCGAGCAAACCCCTCGGGCAGGGTTGGCGCCGCGGCAAGCTCATCTCCGAAATAGGCGAGCGCGCTCAAAGGCTCCGGAGACGCTGCAGCCTCGCTCGGGGACGTAGCCTCTGCGCCCGAGGCGCCAGCGCTTGGCTGGGGGATCGACGACAATGGCCGCTTTCTCTCGCTTCGGGGTAACAGGGCGACGGGTCGGGGGCGTTTCGGGATCGTGGCCGCGGTCTGCCGGGCAAGCGTTCGACAATTTCGTCGGCCGAAAAAACCAATATCCGACGATTTCGTATCAACGCCAGATTGCTCGCAGATGTCTGCAGGGTTTCGCGCTCCAAAATGAGCCCAAACGAAAGGGATCTCACGCGTGGCGCCGCCCTTGCTCCTTTCACGCAAGCCCCCTTGGGTGCGAACGGGTGGTCTGGAGAGGTCGATTTCGATGATGTCGGTGGCGCCGAAAGTGGCGCTCCTCGAAGCACGCTACAGCTCCGAGCTGTCGCGCTTGGTCGAGAAGCACGGCGGAGATGCCGTGTGCGCGCCTGCACTCGAGGAGGAGCGCCAGCTCGATGAAGCGGCGGCCGAGCGCTTGATCAGCGCCTTGGCGGTCGGGCAGTACGAGGTCGTCGTATTCTTGACAGGGGTCGCCGTCTCGATGGTGTTCGAGATGGGAGAGCAGCTCGGGCGCAGATCGGACTTGGTTGCGGGGCTGCGTCGCGCGACTACGGTCTGTCGCGGGCCAAAGCCGGCCGCGGCGCTCCGTGGATTCGGGGTCCTGCCGAAGCTTTGCGCCCGAGAAGCCTACACTTCGGCGGAAGTCATCGATGCTCTTTCGAGCCTCGATCTAAAGGGCACGCGCGTGCTGCTCTTTCATTACGGTGAGCGGAGCGACTCGCTCGCGGAGACCCTGCTCGCGCGCCAGGCCATCCTCGACGAGCAATGGCTCTACCGCTGGCGATTGCCCTCCGACACGTCGCTCCTCAAAGACCTCGTGACAGGCATCGTCGAGGGACGGATCGATGCGCTCGCCGTCACCTGCCAGGTCCAGTTCCGGCACCTGCTGGAGATTGCAACGGCCATGCACCTCGAACGCGATCTCGTGCGCACCCTCAACGAACGTATGGTCGTGGCGGCCGTGGGTCCGACGTGCCGGGCGATTCTGGACCTCTACGGAGTGGACGTCCACGTCGTGCCGGATCAGCCGAAGATGGGGCCGCTCGTCGTCGCGCTCATGCGCCATCTCGAGCGTCGTCCGACACCCCTGGAGGGGGTGAGGCTCACGTCGTCATGAGCAAAGTCGAAGTCGTGGTCGCGGGCAATGGGATGGTGTCGCATCGCTTTTGCGAGCGATTGGTCGAATACGACGTCGCCCGGGTCCACCGCGTCACGGTTCTCGGAGAGGAACCGCGGCCGGCCTATGACCGAGTGCACCTGACGGATTACTTCGCTCGCGGCTCGGCGGAGGCCCTCGGCATCGGGACCGTCGATTGGTACGACCGCAGCGGCATCGACCTTCGCATTGCCACTCGCGTCGTCGCGGTGGACCGAGCACGCGGTCTTGTGAAGACCGCGCGCGACGAGTGCTTGGCCTACGACGTCCTGGTCCTGGCGACTGGGTCTTCGCCGTTCGTCCCGCAGGTCCCGGGGGTCGAGCTCGCGGGCGTGTTCGTCTATCGCACAATCGAGGATCTCGACGGCAT
>DASPUY010000271.1:0-5625 GCA_035622655.1 Polyangiaceae bacterium | reverse complement strand
CCACCCCCAGGCGCCGGCTGCACCCGCCCCCGCCCCCGGGTCGCTCGACGATCTCATTCGCAAAGCCGTGGAGTCGGACGCAAAGAAGAAGTAGGGAGGGGAACCGGCGCGCTCCGAAACGGATCCGAAACCGGACTTGGGCGAGGTTCCTTTCCCCCAACGCAGGCGTGGTCCCCCGTGCAGCAACTCCTCGACGACGTTCGCCTTCTGACACGCCTGCTCGACGACGCGATCGAAGAGCGCTCGGGTAGCGAGGCCCTCGCGATCGTCGAGGAGCTTCGTCGTGTGGTTCCCGACCTCCGCTCCCACGGGGGGGGTCCCGCGAGGGAGGCCTTCGCCGCTCGTCTGGCGGCGCTCAGCCCCGAGCGCCTCGCGGACGTGGCCCACGTCATTACCCAGCAGCTCCAGCTGATGAACGTTGCCGAAGAGCAGAATCGGGTTCGCGTACTGCGCGAGCGCGATCGGGGCACTTCGCCGGTCACGGAATCGATCGACGAGGCCATCGCGGAGGCAAAGGCGGGCGGCATCTCCGCTGGCGACGTGAGAGCGCTGCTCGCCCGCTTGTTCGTCATGCCCGTTCTGACTGCGCATCCGACCGAGGCGCGCCGCCGCACGGTGCTCGATCATCTGGCGGACGTGTCGTCCGGGCTCGACCGCCTCGACGATCCGCGCCTCGCGGCCCGGGACCGGGCTCACACCCTCGCGCGATTGCGCGAATCGATCGGCGCGCTCGACTGCACCGAGGAGGCGCGGGGGGCGCGTCCAACGCCGCTCGACGAGGTGCGCGCCGGTCTCGAAGTGTTCGAGCGTACGCTCCTGGACGTCACGCCCGTCATCATTCACGAGCTCGAAGAGGCGCTCGCGCGGTCGTATCCCGGCGAGCCATTCGAGGTGGGGCCCTTTCTCCGGTGGGGGACGTGGATCGGCGGCGATCGGGACGGGCATCCGGGCGTCACGGCCGACGTGACGCGAGCGGCTCTGGAGCGCTACCGGACCGTCGCCATCCGGCGCGCGCTGCGAGACGTCCACGATCTCGGGCGCGAGCTGTCCATCTCCGCTGACCGTGCGAAGCCCGCCGGCGTGGCCCAGATCGAGGCCGCGCTCGAGGAGGATCGTACGCGCGCGCCCGAGATCGCCGCGCGCGCCAAGCGGACCGGCCTGCGTGAGCCATGGCGCGAGAAGCTGCGGCACATGCGCGTTCGACTCGACGCGACGCTCACGCGGGGCGACGGGGCTTACCCGGGCGCGGCCAGCTACCGGGCCGATCTCGCTCTTCTTCGACGGTCGCTCGTCGCCGCCGGCCTGGAAAGGATCGCCGGCGGCCAGTTGCGGGACATCGAGCGGCGCGCCGACGTCTTCGGCTTTCATCTCGCCACGCTGGATCTGCGACAGCACTCGACGATCCACGAAGCGGCCGTCGACGAGCTGCTCATCGCGGGTGGAGTCCCCGGGTACGCCCAGCTCGGCGAGACCGAACGCGTGGGGTTGCTCTGCGGCCTGCTCGAGCGTGCCGACGCCGCCGCGCCCCGCGACCGCCAGCGCCTGTCTCCCGTGACGCGCGACTTACTCGCCATGCTCGACGTCGTCGGGCGTGCACGGCGCGATCAGGGCCCCGAGGCGTGCGAGCGGTACATCGTGAGCTTCACCAGCACGGCGAGCGACGTGCTCGAAGTCCTCTTCCTTGCGCGCGCAGCACGTCTGGCGCCCGACGAGCTGCGGCCGATGCCGCTCCTCGAGCAGCTGCAGGATCTCGATCGGGCCGAACAGATTGCCCACAGCATGCTCACCCTGCCTCCGCTGCGCGCGGCCCTGCGGGGCGAGCTCGAGGTGATGATCGGCTACTCCGACAGCGGCAAGCAAGTCGGATACGTGTCGAGCACCATTGCCTTGCGGCGCGCCCAGCAGAAGCTGGCGCGTGTGGCTGACGACGCCGGCGTGACGCTCACGGTCTTCCACGGACGGGGGGGCGCCGTCGGGCGCGGCGGAGGGCCCGCGAACTTCGCCATCCGCGCTCAGCCCCGAAACGCGCTCCGTGGCAGGCTGCGCGTGACCGAGCAGGGTGAGACCATCACGGCGCGCTACGGCCAGCGCGAGATTGCACGCCGGGAGCTGGAGCAGATGGTCAACGCCGTGCTCGTCGCGTCGCTCGGGCCTGGAGCCTCGCCGGTCGGCGAGGCAAGCCACGCGCGCGAAGCGACCCTGGACATCGCGGCTCGCAAGGCTGGCGAGGTGTACTCGGAGCTCGTGGGAGATCGGGATCGGCTGGCGCGCTACACCGTCGCGGTCACCCCGATTCAGGAGATTTCCGAGCTTCCCATCGCATCACGCCCCGCCAGCCGCAAGCCGAAGCTGACCCTCGACGAGCTTCGCGCGATCCCCTGGGTCTTCTCGTGGAACCAGTGCCGGCACGGCGTCCCGGGGTGGTTTGGGCTCGGGTCCGCGCTCGAAGCAGTCATTGCGGCGAAGGGACTCGAGACCATTCGCTCGTTTTATTCGACCTGGCCGTTTTTTCGGGTGCTCATCGACAATGCCCAGCTCGCCCTCGTGCGAGCGGACATGGCGGTGGCCGAGTACTACGCCCGCCTCGGTGACGCCGAAGGCCGTGAGGTCTTTGCGCTCATCCGCGAGGAATACGAACGGACGGTCGCGCGCATTCTGCAGGTCGTGCAAGCAGATGCTCTGCTCGCGGCGTCGCCGACGCTCGCGAAGAACGTGGCGCGTCGCAATCCGCTCGTCGACGTGCTGAATCATGCCCAGATCGAGCTGATGAAGCGCATGCGGGCGACGAGCGATCCGGAAGCGCGCGAGCACTTCCGTCGCGCGCTGTTCGTGACGATCAACGGAATCGCCGCCGGTCTGATGACGGCAGGGTGACGATCTCTCTCGGGCGGACGTCCGGAAGAGGGAGACGCTGGCGCCGTCGTCTTCGTGCGATCGCGTCACGCGATAGCCTCGGTGTCGGCAGATGGCTGTATCGGCGCCGGGATCCGCCCGGGCCGAGGCCGTCCCGAACGTACTTAGTTAGTCTTGACTAAGTCTACCCCCGTCCTACGCTTTATGGGTGAAGAAGGTGACGACGCACGAGGCGAAGACCCATCTTTCCAGACTTCTTGCCGAGGTCGAAGCCGGCGAAGAGGTCATCATCGCCCGGGGCACCCGCCCGGTCGCCCGCTTGGTGGCACTGACGCGCGCCACGCGCCGTACGCGACCGAAGGTGGGCACCTGTACCTCCAATCCCGTGCGCTGGACGAAGGACGCCTTTGCGCCGCTGTCCGACAAGGAGCTCGAGGAGTGGGCTCTCTGAGATGGAGTTGCTCCTCGACACGTGCACGATCGTGTGGCTGAGCGCTGAGCCGAGTCGGCTTTCCAAGAAGGCGCGCGCCGCGCTCGATGCCGAGGACGCGCATCTTTACGCGAGCGACGCGTCGACGTGGGAGGTTTGCCTGAAATGGCTGGCCAAAAAAATCGTCCTGCCGGATCCGCCCCGGCGGTGGCTCACCGAGCAGGCGACGATCTGGCAGACCGAGCGACTCCGATTCGAGCCGGACCATTTCTACCGAACCTGTGAACTGCCCGCGCTGCACCGCGACCCGTTCGACCGGATCCTCGTGGCCCAGGCGATCGCGCGCGGTCTGACGATTGTGACCCCGGATCCCGCGATCCACGCGTACCCGGTCGCGGTCCTTTGGTAGGCGCGAGCGAGCGCACGGTCGTGATCATGCCGGACGAGTCCGCCCCGCCGAGAGCCGCTTTAGAACGCGAGGCCCGTGAGGCTGGTGACGCAGAAGCTCCAGTCGGCGGTGGCTGCCCCCGATTTGGCTTGAAACGAGATCGTGGCGACTGGTTGACCGGTTGCGAACGCACCGCCGTCCGGCACGGGGTCGTATCCGAGGGTATTGAACGTCGTCCAGGGGATGGTGCCGGATGCAGATCCGCCGGCGGCTATTTCGGCGTAGTACGAGGTCGTGCCGCTCGTGACCGAGATCTGCAAGCCGTACGTGGGTATCGACGTGACGGCGTACCCGAGCGCCGACCCCGAGGCCGTGGCGCCGGCCCCGAGAGTGATGGCGATTCCTGATCCGTACGTCGTGCTCGATTCCGCGGCGACGAACGCCGTCGTATTTCCCGTGGCGCAGAGGGAATTGGTGTTGACGCAGGCCGCGCTCGTCCCATCACCAAATGCCGAAACGTAGCCGTCCGAGTTGTTGGTGATCGCAAACGGAACGCAGTCTGCGAGAGGGATCCCCGCGTCGCCCGGGTCAGGCGCCGAACAAGCCGTCGCGTACGTTCCCGATGTTCCGCAGTACATCGCGCCCGAGTTGCTCGTACCCGTTCCGGTCGACGTGCTCGCGCTGCTGGTCGCGCTGCCGCTGGTCGATCCACTGTTGCCGGTGGACCCGTTATTGCCCGTCGACCCACTATTGCCGGTCGATCCGTTGTTGTTCGACGAGCCGTTGTTGCCGGTCGATCCGTTGTTGTTCGACGAGCCGTTGTTGCCGTTCTCGTTCGTCGCGCTGGTCCCCCCGTCGTCGTCTTCGAACCCGGGGGGAGAGCTCCCCTTCGAGCACGCGCTGCTGGCGGAAAGGGCGGCGCCCAGCGCGCCAGCGATGCCAAGAGACCACACGGTTCGATTGATCATGGCTCCTCCAACGAGTCCCCGTGCACGCGGGCGGGTGCGTGCCCCCCCGAAAACCCGCCGACTGCGTTCTTCCTAGCGGCGGCCGGATGCCGTTCAAGTAGCGCACAGTCCGCCAATGGGCACGTGCGAATTGGTCCAACGGGGTGCTGACTCAGGGCCAGCGGCACTGCACTTCTCCAGCCTGGTCGCCTCAGCTCGAGCTCTGCATGGTTCGATGGGTGGGCGAATGGCCGGTTCGGCGGGGTTCGCGAAGGCCCTCCGTGGAGGGCGCTCACCAGCCGGCTTGCGCTGCCAGCCCTGCGACCGACCGGCCGACCCATGGCGCGAAGCGCAACCGACTTTGCGTTGACGGCGAGTCGGTCGAGCTGGCTGCTGGCCCGGACGTCGGCGCCGACAGGATCAGGTAGGTAGCGACACCGACCGCAACGATCCCCGCCCCGAGCGTGATGTCCGCGAACAGGGCGTCGGCCTTCGCGGTGCTGTTTTCCTGGATCGCGCCGGGATCGGTGCAGGACGAGAGCGTGCAATCCCGTTTTGCGTCGTTGCTCTTCGCGATCGCCTCGAGCCCGAAGTACGTGCCCAGCCCCAGCGACGCGAGACCTGCGCTTCCGACGACCCATCCCGAGACTCGCTGCGAATTGCCGCCCTCGCCGTTGGAGGGCGCCGTCTCGGCGGCGTCCTTCTTTTCGGACGGGCCTTGGGGCCCCGCTGCCGAAGCGATTGCGGAGTCACCCGACGAAGAAGAAGAATCGCTCGCGGCAAAGGAGTCGCTCGCGGCGTTCGCACGGTCGTCGAGGGCGGGTACGAGAACGGTTTTCCTGTCCGCGCTGGCTGCGACAGAGACGTGCGTCGACCAACTTTGCTTGCCCGGCGCGGTCGCCTCGATCACGTGATCACCGGGATCAATCGGCGATGCAACTCCCCAGGCCGCGGGACCCACCACGACGTCGTCGCGTCGTATCTGGACGTCGCTCAGCTGCGCCGTT
>DASPUY010000270.1:0-6311 GCA_035622655.1 Polyangiaceae bacterium | reverse complement strand
ATGCACGCCGCGTCGTCGGCCCGCGCCTTCGCGGCCAGAGTGGTGACCCAGACCGCGATGGCTCCCCCGAGAAAGAGTCGGCAAAGACGAGGATTCACCGGCATTGCTCTCTGAAGTGCTTGTTCCCCTCCGTATCGAAGTAGCTGACCGTGCGGCACGACGGCTCCGGCGGCGAGGTGGGTGGTGCGGGAGCGGCCGAGCGAGCCATGCTCGCCGCGGGCTTCGGAGAGGAGCTCGCTACGTGCAGCGGAGCGCCGGCAGCCGGCGCAGAGTCCGGCGAGATCGATGCCGACGCTGCGCCGCTCCCTGCGTCCTTCGAGCCCGCAAGACCACTCGACCCTTGGGGCGCGACGGCGGTGGACGCGGGAGCCTCGGTCGGGCTGCTGGCCGTGGTGGGCGGCGGATGGGATGCGGCCGCGCGTGCCGCCGCCGAAAGGCTGGACGGGCGCCGCAGAGCCATGGCCGTTGCCGTGGCAGCCGCGACGAGCCCGATCCCACCGGCCGCCACGGACCACAAGAGCCAGCGACTCGCGGGTCGCAGCGCCTGCGAGGTCGCAGGCGAGAACGTGGACGCGGGTCCTTCGCTGCGGTTGGGATGCGAGCGGCCGAAGACGAGCGGCGTACCGGAGACCCGCAGGACGTGCTCGATGCGTTCGACCGACTGCTCGCTGCGGGACGGGCCGAACGCGAGGAGGGCTCGCGCGAGCTCGGCCACGTTTCCGAAGCGCGTCGATGGGGTCTTCTGCAGGCACCGGTCGACCACGGCCTGAATGCCGGCAGGGACCCCGTGGCGTGCGACGGCGATGGGCTGGGGCACGCATTGGAGGATCGCCCCGACGAGCTCGGGCATGGACTGCGCCGTGAAGGGGACCGTGCGTGTGAGCATCTCGTAGAGGACGACGCCCAGCGCCCAGATGTCCGATCGCATGTCGACCGACGCCGACGAGACCAGCTGCTCGGGGGACATGTAGCTGGGAGAGCCCATGATGGCGGACGTCTTCGTCAGGTTGGGGTCGTCGCCCGTGGCCGGCGCCTTCGAGATGCCGAAGTCCAGCACTTTGACCGAGGGCTTTCCTGCCGGGCCCCTCGCGAGAAACAGGTTCGAAGGTTTGAGGTCCCGATGCACGATGCCGAGCGCGTGGGCTTCGGCGACAGCCTCGCAGGCTTCGAGGAGATACCCGACGGCCTCGGCGACCGGTAGCGCCCCGCGCTCTGCGAGCACCTGGGCAAGGTCGCCGCCCTCCAGGTACTCCATGACCATGTAGGGCGCTCCCTGGTGGGTCCCCACGTCGAGCCCCTTTGCAACATGCTCGCTTTGAATCTTCACCGCGGCGCGGGCCTCGCGCAAGAAACGCTGGACGACCTCGGCGTTCGCGGCCATTGCCGGCAGAAGGAACTTGAGCGCCACGCGCTGTTCGAGGTGCAAATGCGTCGCAGCGACGACGATGCCCATCCCGCCTTCGCCGAGTACGCGGTCGACCCTGTACTTGCCGGCGACGACCTCGCCCACCTGGATGGGTTGACTCGATAGGGCTTGCGTCACTGGTCGCTCGTCTCCCCGCGCTGTCCCGGCCCCGGTCGATGCGATCGCAAGCATAAGCCCCCGGCCCGTGTTTCGCGACTGCGCCGGGGCGGGGCCGGGGCCCCCCCGGGTATTCTCTCCAGCGATGCTCCATTTTCCCGCGTCGTTTCTCTTCGGCACCGCCACGGCCGCGACCCAGATCGAGGGCGGGTGCACGACCAGCGACTGGTACGCGTTCGCCCGCGAGCCCGGGCACGTGCGAAACGGCGATACGCCCGTCGTTGCCTGCGACGGATGGAATCGCTGGCGGGAGGACTTCTCGCTACAGCGATCGCTGGGGCTCGGCGCCTATCGCATGTCGCTCGAGTGGGCGCGGATCGAGCCCCGCCCAGGCGAGATCGATCACGGCGCGCTGGATCGATACCGCGAGATGGTCGGCACCCTTCGCGACTGGAGCATCGAGCCGATGGTCACGCTCCATCACTTCACTCTGCCGCTCTGGCTCGCCCGCGAAGGAGGTGTCCTTTGCCCCGAGTTCCCCGAACGACTCGCGCGATTCGCGCGCGTCGCGGCGGGCGCGCTGTCGGACCTGTGCCGCCTCTGGATCACGACGAACGAGCCGAACGTCCTGGCCGCGCAGGGGTATCTTCTGGGGGTCTGGCCGCCGGCCCTGCGAAGCCCGTCGGCTGCGATTCGTGCATGTTACGCCCTCCTCGAGGGTCACGTCGCGGCGTACCGTGCGCTCAAGGAGACGCGGATCCACGAGGTCAGCGTCGGCATCGCCCACCACCTCCGTGCCGCAACTGCCGCGCGCCCCCGATCGGTCGCCGACCGTCTGGCAACGCAGACCATCACCCGCCTCTTCAACGAAGCCTTCGCGATTGCCCAGTGTGACGGGACGATGTTTGGGCCGCTCGACGCGGCGTTTCGTTCGAGGTCGGGGTTTCGCGTCGCCGAGGCACGCGGGACGCAGGATTTTTTCGGGATGAACTACTACACACGCGACGTCGTCCGGTTCTCGATGGCGCACGCCCGTGAACTTTTCGTCGCGCGCACGGTTCCCGACGGCGCGGAGCGGAGCGATCTCGGCTGGGAGATCTATCCGGCCGGCCTCGGCGACCTTCTTCGGTCCTGGGGGCGGCGAACGGGCTTGCCGGTCATCGTGACCGAGAACGGCGTTGCCGACGCGAGCGACGCGAAGCGCGCGCGCTTCATCGTCCATCACCTTGCCGAGGTGGCTCGGGCGATTGCCGACGGCGTCAGCGTTCAGGGCTACTTTTACTGGTCGCTCCTCGACAACTTCGAGTGGGCGGAGGGCTACGAGCCCCGGTTCGGCCTCGTCGCGATGGATTACGCGACGCAGGGGCGCAGCATGCGCGAGAGCGCCCGCGCTTATGCGCGGATCGCGCAGGAGCGCGCCTTGCCGGATTAGCTCGATCGCCACGAGGCGCCTTTGCGAGTACTCTTCCAGAGTGCGCCTGTCCGTGCTTTGGCTCGTCGCGCCGCTCGCCTGGCTCGGTTGCACGCGGGAGAGCGCGTCTCCTGTCTCGCAGGATGCCGACGTGCTGCCGATCGTG
Organism: Polyangiaceae bacterium; assembly: GCA_035622655.1. Lineage (GTDB taxonomy): Bacteria > Myxococcota_A > Polyangia > Polyangiales > Polyangiaceae > Palsa-1150. Next base: position 3,212 of record DASPUY010000270.1, on the reverse strand, counting down.
GAAGACGGAAGCATGGCCGCCTGCACGTCCGTCGGCGGCACCTGCGTGCCTTACTCCAATCCGACATGTCCTCCGGAGCAGCAGGACCCGACGCTCTGCGAGAACACGATCCTTCTTTGTTGCCTTCCGACGGCGGCACCCGAAGACGGCGGCGGCTCCGCGGTGACGGTGGATGCGAGCATGACGGTCGACGCCACGACGCCGGCCGACGCCGGCACGACGCTCGACGGGAGCATGGCGATCGACGCCACGGCGATGCCCGATTCGAGCATCGCCGATCAGCAGGCGCCGCCCACGATGGACACGTCGCTCGAAATGGACGACGCGGGAGACTGATGGCCTTCACCCACGAGCCGCCGTCGGTCGGCCTTCCGCGCAGCGCGCCCGAGGCCCAGGGGATCTCGTCTTCCGCCGTTCTCTCTTTCGTCGAGGCCGCCGATCGTGAGGTTGACGCCATCCATAGCGTCATGCTCGTCCGCCACGGGCACGTGGTTGCCGAGGGATGGTGGTCGCCGTACGTGGCAAACGTCGCGCACCGGATGTTTTCGGTGAGCAAGAGCTTCACGGCGAGCGCCGTCGGCATGGTCATCGCCGAAGGGATGCTCAGCCTCGACGATCCGATTCTGCGCTTCTTTCCCGAGAGCGCGCCCGCCAGGCCCAGCGAGAACCTCCAGGCGATGCGCGTGCGCGATCTCCTGACGATGTCCACCGGGCAGAGGGCGGAGCACGTGGAGAAGATCGCGCTCCTCACGCAGGACAATCTGACGCGAGCGTTCCTCGAGCTGCCCGTGGATCACAAGCCCGGCACGCTGTTCGTCTACAACACTCCCGCGACGTACGTACTGTCCGCCATCGTCCACAAGGTGACCGGCGCCACGATGCTCGATTATCTCCGGCCGCGACTCTTCGCGCCCCTCGGCATCGAGCAGCCAACGTGGGCCGCGAGCTCCGAAGGCGTCACGCTCGGAGGCATCGGCTTGAGCTTGCGTACCGAGGACATCGCTCGTTTCGGCGAGCTGTACTTGCGTCAGGGCACCTGGCAGGGGTGCGCGTTGATTCCAGCATCGTGGGTGGCGGCGGCGACGGCCCGCCAGGCGTCCAACGGGAGCAACCCCGACAGCGACTGGGATCAGGGTTACGGCTATCAGTTCTGGCGGAGCCGGCATGGCGCGTACCGCGCGGACGGCGCGTTCGGTCAGTTCTGCATCGTGATGCCCCGGCAGGACGCCGTCGTCGCCATGACCGGCGGGACCCCAAACATGCAGGGTGTGATGAATCTCGTCTGGGGCAAGCTGCTCCCCGCGATGGTGGAAGGGGCGCTGCGCGCCGACCCCGATGCGCATCAGGCGCTCGAACGAAAGCTTGCCGGCTTGACGCTCCACGGACCTCGGGGCTCGTCCGAGAGTCCGTCCGCGCGGCAACTGTCCGGCAAGACCTACGTCTTTCCGTCGAACCCCCAAAATATCGACGCGCTTGCCATGGAGTTTCGGCGTGACGACGCGACGCTCGTCGTCTATGGCCTGGGCAAAGAACACCGGATCGAATGCGGTTACGGCTCGTGGAAGACCGGGTCCACCGAGTTCGTGGTGGGGGCCCATGCCTGGCTGGCCGATCCCGTCTCGCAGCCGGTGGCCGCGTGCGGCGCGTGGACCTCGCCGGACGTGTTCACTTTGAAGCTTTCGCTCTATCAAACCCCGCTGGCCGTCACGTTCACGCTGCGCTTCGGGGGCGAGCGTCTGCTCGTTCTCCGAGCCGACTACAGCGTCGACGTCGATTCGAGTCGCTCCGCCCTCCTGGTCGGGGACGTCGACTGATCCGCCCGGCTCGTCGGGGGGACCTGCGCCGTCTGGGGGCTCGCGCTGCCTGGGTGCTCGCGCCGTTGCGCGCTCGACCGACCTGGCGGGCCGGGCCAATTGGCCTTACCATCAGGCCATTGCGCCATGAAACGACATCGGGCTCTCGCGTGGGTCGCCCTTCTCGCGCCGATCTTCTCCGCGGCTTGCAGCTCGAACGCACCGAATGCGTCGGCGCCGTCGCTCCACGACGGCTCCGTGACGGGAGAGAGCGACGTGTCCTCCGCGGCGGACGGTCAGTCGGCGAGCGCCGGGCCCGCCGACGGCGCGGCTGCCGACGCTTCGGCCCCGGGTTCGGCCGACGCGAGCTCCTCGGACGCATCGTTGCCCGAGGACGCCCCCGCCGTCTGCGCTGACACGCGGCCCCAGCTCACCGATGCGGAAGCTGACGATTACACGATTCTCGGATACCTGGCGCAGGGCGGCAACCTGCTTGGGGGGCTCACCACGGACGACTGGAACCCGACCGCGGGACTCGGCGACATCACGACATTCGTTCCCTCGTACGTCGTCGCCGCCGACGCGGGCGCTTACACGAGCGTGCAATCGGCCATCTCCGCCGCCGTGGCGAACGGTGGAGCGAACCGAGTTTACATCCAGGTCTCCCCCGGCACCTACCGGGAGACGGTTTGCGTACCGGCCAACGCGCCGCCGATCACGCTCTTCGGCTCGGGCTCCGATCCCACCCAGACGGTGATCACCTACGGGAACTACAACGGCGAGAGGCACGATGCGGGCGCGGCCGTCAACGCGTGTACGTCGAACGCGGAGGCGACGTACGGGACGGCCGGCAGCGCGACATTTGCAGCCTTCGCGGACGACTTTGAGGCGATCAACCTCACGTTCTCCAATGACGTCAGCGTCGCGACCTTGAGCACGACGACCGGCACCCAAGCCGTCGCCTTGATGACCGAGGCCGACAAGATCGTCCTGCAGAACGTCCAGGTGCTCGGCCACCAGGATACGCTCTACGTGGAGACCCCCAGCGCCGATACGGTCGTTCGCGTCTACGTCAAGGAAGCGACGATCTCCGGCGACGTGGACTTCATCTTCGGCGGTGCGACCGCTGTCTTCGACGGATGCCAGATCGAGTTCGTGAGCGACAGGAGGGCGACCGGTGACGTTCTCTCCCCCGATACGGATTCGCGCAATCCGCTCGGCTTTCTGGTCAACGGGGGTAGCTTCACCGCCGACGCGAACACGGGGACCGGGGTGGTGGGGCTCGGACGCGCCTGGGACCGGAGCTGCGTCAACGTTCCGACGTATCTGTCCACTTGCGTCGCTTCCGGCGATTATCCGAACGGACAGGCCGTCGTGCGTGGGTCTGCGCTCGGCCCGCAGGTTGCGGCCGATCCATGG
>DASPUY010000269.1:0-39275 GCA_035622655.1 Polyangiaceae bacterium | reverse complement strand
CCGGCACCCCGTCGGTAATGGTCCGGTAGATGTCCATCGGGCGCCCGCCGTGGATCCAGTAGCGATCGGTCAGATTCGGGCCGATGTTGCCACCTCCATCGGCCCGGTGGCACGGTGCGCAGGTGGCGACGAACGTCGCCCGTCCCTTGGCCACCGTCGCGGGATCGCGGGCCAGCGTGACGAGGAGGTCGTCGTCAATCGTGCCTCGCGCCCGCGCCCTATCGGCCTCGGCGGCCCGCTCCACGGCGATGGCGTCCTTGTACGCGTGCTGCGGCGTCGGAATCGCGCCCAGACGTCCGCCGAACCAGTAGATCAGCGCGAACACCACGGCCCCGTAGAGCGTGAGCTGCCACCAGAGCGGCAGCTTGTTGTCGAGCTCCACGATCCCGTCGTACGTGTGCGTCCCCTCGGACTGCGATCGTGGATCACCGGCGTTCACGGCGGGCCTCCGGTTCGAGGGGCAGCCGAGCGGCCGCCATCAGCTCCTCGGGAGATCGGGTCATGGCGCGGATCGCCGCAACGACCCACACCGCGAGGAAGACGAACATCGCGGCGAGCGGCCAGACAAGCAAGGGAGATCGTTCGAGCAGATCATTGTGCATCGGTTTGCCTTTCATTGCTCGAGACCGCGTCGCGGTTCTCGAGGGCTGGCTGCGGAAGCCTGCCGAGTCGCTGCAGATAAGCGGTGAGCGCCACGATCTCCGCACGTGGATCGACGTCGGTGACGCCGTCACTGCGAAGATTGCTCACGATCTCCTCGGACTGGGTCCGTTCGTCGATCGCCGCACGGGCGATCTCCTGGGCCGTGTAAGGGACGCCGACGGAGCGCAGCGCGCGCATCTTGTCTGCGGTCCGGCCGAAGTCGACGAGATCGGCTGTCATCCGCGGAAACGGAGGCATGTTCGAGCCTGGGGACACCGATCGCGGGTCGATGAGGTGCCTGTAGTGCCACAGGTTGGGGTATTTCCCTCCCTCGCGGGCGAGGTCCGGCCCCGTGCGCTTCGATCCCCACTGGAACGGGTGGTCGTAGACGGAATCGGCCATCGTGGACGGATCTCCATAGCGTCTGGTCTCGAAGGTGAACGGGCGGATCATCTGCGAATGGCAGGTGTAACAGCCCTCCCTCACGTAGATGTCGCGCCCCTCGATCTCCAGGGCCCGGTACGGCTTCGCCTGGGCGGTGATCGCCGAATCGCTCGGTGTGGCGAGAAGCGTGGGGACGAGCTCCGCCACGCCTCCCGCAAGGACCGCCACCGCCGCGAACGACGTGAAGTAGAGCGCCCGTCCCTCGAGCATCCGATGCCAGCTCGGCCTCGCCCGGTGCAGGCTCAGCCGCAGGGCGATCGTTCCGAGAACGGCCGCCACGACGGCGAACGACGCCAGCAGGATGCTCGCCTCGTTGTTGACCACGCCCATGGCGGCCACGGATACCGCGACGATCGTGACGAGCATCACGGGCTTGCCGAAGAGGATCTCCACCCATGGAGCCTGTACTTCCGGCTGCCGCTCCACGACGACGGTGGTTTCGCCGTCGACCGGTGCGCCCTGGAGCGCGGTGCGTCCGAGGTTGTAGGCCATCATGAGCATCCCGATCAGGTACATCGAGCCGCCCACCAGACGCATCCAGTACATCGGTCGGATGGCGTCGAGCGTCTCGGCGAAATTCGGGTAAATCAGCGCACCCTGCGCATCGGTTGCACGCCACATCATGCCTTGGGTGATCCCGCTCACCCACATCGCGACGACGTAGAGCAAGATCCCGAACGTTCCGATCCAGAAGTGACCATCAGCGAGCTTCTTGGACCAAAGCTCCCGGCCGTAGAGACGGGGAACCATCCAGTAAAACATCCCGGCGGCCATGAATCCGTTCCACCCGAGTGCTCCACTGTGCACGTGACCGATGATCCAGTCGGTGTAGTGGGCGAGCCCGTTCACTGCTTTGATCGACAGAAGCGGTCCTTCGAACGTGGCCATCCCGTAGAACGTGACGCCTGCAGCAAAGAACTTGAGCACCGGGTCCGTCCGGACCTTGCCCCATGCGCCTCGCAGCGTGAGCAGGCCGTTGAGCATGCCGCCCCAGCTCGGCGCCCAGAGCATCACGCTGAACACCATGCCGAGCGTCTGGGCCCAGTCGGGCAAGGCGGTGTTGAGCAGATGGTGGGGTCCCGCCCAGATGTACACGAAGATGAGCGACCAGAAGTGCACCACGCTGAGGCGATACGAGTAGACCGGCCGGTCCGCAGCCTTCGGCAAGAAGTAGTACATGATGCCGAGGACCGGCGTGGTCAGGAAGAACGCGACGGCGTTGTGGCCGTACCACCACTGCACGAGGGCGTCTTTCGCTCCCCCGTAAATCGAGTAGCTCTTCATCCCGGTGACCGGGATCGAAAGGGAATTGACGATGTGGAGAACGGCGACCGTGATGATCGTCGCGATGTAGAACCATATGGCAACGTACAGGTGCTTCTCGGTTCTCCGCGCCAGCGTCCAGAAGAACTCGATCGCGAACACCACCCAGACGACGGCAATCGCCAGGTCGATCGGCCACTCGAGCTCCGCGTACTCCTTTCCCTGCGTGAGGCCGAGCGGCAGGGTCACCGCGGCGGCCACGATGATGAGCTGCCAGCCCCAGAAATGGACCTTTGCCAGCAGATCGCTCGGCAGACGTGCCTTCACCAGCCGCTGAGTGGAGTAGTAGATGCCGGCGAAGATCATGTTGCCCACGAAGGCGAAGATGACGGCGTTCGTGTGCAGCGGTCGCAGTCGTCCGTAAGTCAGGTATGGCGGCAAGTTGGCCTGCCAGAACGCGAGCTGCAGAGCGATGAGGGCGCCTACGAGCATCCCCACCAGTCCCCAGACCACGGAGGCGCCGACGAACCATCGCGCGACCGAGTCGTTGTAAACGATTTTTCGGGTTTCGAAGGACGAGGAGGACGTATGGCTCGAGTGGACACTGGTCTCACTCGAGCGAGCGAGCGGTGCGATCGCCGTGGAGGTGCTGGTCGTGCTCATTTCGATCCGTCCTGATGATTGGGGGCCGTGAACGGCGATCCTGGCAGTGAGGGTGTTGCGATGGCCGTCGCGACGCTCGGTGGGCCTGCGAGACGGCATTCCGCGCGGTCTTCCAGGGGCAGCAGCGCGAGGCGGTCGGCGTGCTCGAAATCTCGCTGGTTGCAGGTGAATGCAAAGAGGAGCACCGACCCCAAGACGAGCATCAAGCTGACGAAAACCTGCAACGTCACGACTTCCACAGGGGGCTCCTCGGCGACAGCGCGGCAAGAGTCACCGCGATCGTCGTCATCGAGCTCAGAGGCATGAGCACCGCGCATGCCAGTGGCGACATTTTTCCAGCCAGCGCCAAACTCACGGTGAGGGCGTTGTAGGCAATCGCAATGGCCAGATCGGCGCGCACGACTTGCGCCAGCACGCGGGAGCTGCGCAGCGCGAAACGAATGGGCTCGAGCCCAGGGGTCACGAAGAAGAAATCGGCTCGCGCGGGGACGAAGGGACGGTCTACGGCCGGGGTGCCCGAGACGTGAGCAGCGTCGATGGCGAGGGCGTCGTTCACACCGTCTCCGACGAAGAGGGTGTCGGACCGATCGATGCGTCGAAGGATCTCGGACTTGTCTTGCGCGGTGAGACCGCCGCGGCAAAGGTCGGGTGCAATCCCGCTTGCCCGCCCCGCGGCGTCCACCCGCTCCTGAGCATCACCGCTCGCGAGCCACACTTCGCACCCGGCGTCTTGGAGCGCCCGCACTTCCGTAGCCGCGTCTTGTCTTGGCTGTTCGATGGTCGTGAACGCGGCGACGAGTCGACCGTCGCGACCGAACGCCACATCGCAGACCGGGTCGACGGGCGAGTCCGGAGCGGCCCAGTGCGGGGTGCCGAGCCGCCACGAGATTCCGTCGGTCTGGACCTCCAGGCCGAGGCCAGGGTGCTCGACGACCTCGCAGTCGGCGTCGAGCGAAACGCCATGGGGTTCGAGCGCCTCGCGGATGGCGCGACTTTTCGGATGTGCGCTGCGGGCCGCGAGATTGTAGAGGACGCGGCGCGCCCCAGGCTCCACCCTTGCGACGGCCGAGCGGTCCGCGAGGGCAAGGGCGCCTGTCGTCAGGGTTCCCGTCTTGTCGAAGACGACCCGCCGGACGGTTCGCGCGCGGTCGAGAAAGCCCGCGCGGCGCACGAACAGGCCGCGACGCCGGAGCTGTGTTTGCACCATCTCGTACGCGAGCGGGGTCGCGATCCCGAACGCACAGGGGCAGGAGACGACGAGAACTGCCGTGGTGACGGCGACGGCCCGCGCGAAGTCACCCGTCGTGGCCCACCATGCGAGCAGTCCGCTGCCGGCTGCGGCGAGGACGCCCACCACGTACCATCGTGCCAGCCGTTGCCACCAGGGCGACGACCGCGCAATGTCCGGAGTCGAACGCTGCGGCTCGCGGAGCAGCTCGCGCAGCGGCGAGCCTTCGAACGTCGAGAGGGCCCTCAACGTCGCCGCCTCGTTGCCCGCTGCGAACGCGCCGGCAGGGACGATGTCGTTGGGCGAATACGTCCGGGGGCGGCTTTCCCCTTGGATCCAATCCAGCGAGAACCGACCGGAGCGATGTTCCAGGCGCGAGTCCAGGGGGACCAGATCCCCCGGGGCGACGAGTAGGACATCCCCTTCACGCAGCTCCCCGCACGGAACGAGGCCGACGCGGCCCCGTTCGACGCGGCGGGCGAGCAGCCCCTCGGTGCCGTCGCTCGCGAGCAGCCACGCCCGATTGCGCTCCAGCACGCGCTCCTGGAGCCACCGGCCGACCAGCATCAGCGCGATGAAGACATCGAGCGTGTCGAAGTACGTCCCTTCGGGCCGGCGGGCGAAGTACGAATGGGCCGACCCCAGAAACGCGAGGGCGATGCCCAGCGCGATCGGCAGGTCGAGGTGCAGGACTCCTCGGCTCGCCGCGCGCCACGCGGACCTGAAAAACACGGTCCCGCCCACGGCCACCGCTGCGGCGCCGAGGCCGAAGTTGAGCGTGGTGAACAGGGAATACAGCGGCCCTCGATCGAGGCCCGCATAGATCGCGATGCCGAAGATCATCGAGTTCATCGCGATCGCGACGCAGAATCCGAGCCGCGCGATCAGGTCGCGCGACCCGCCCGGCTCGCGCTTGACCGGCGGTCCGAACAGGTACCCGAACCGCTCGACGCTTGCGACGAAGTCGGCCAGCGCGAACGAACGTTCGATCCAGAGCTGCGCCCGCCCGATCGCTGGGTTGACGACGATTCGGCGTCCCCCTGGCGTGCGTGCGAACAGTTTCTCGATGAGCCAGACGCAGCCGATGCAGTGGAGTCCTTGCACGTCCATCGTCACGTGCGTGACGCCCTCGCCCAGGTGCATGCTCGCTTCGAGCCGCTCGAGCCATTTGAAGTCGCGTCGCCCGGGCGCGAATGCCGGGGGCGGCGCGCCCCGGCCCCCTCCCCGAAGGGAATAGTAACCTTCGAGGTGCTCGCGGTGGAGCAGGCCGTAAACGGCCTCGCAGCCGACACAGCAGAAACCCCCGGTGGGCGAATCCGTTGGCAGACCGCAGTGAAGGCAGGTGCTGCGGCCGACAGCCGCTCGCATCACGGGGTCGCGGGGCGCGCGGCCTGGGTCTTCGCGGCATGGACGGTGAGCACGGGACAGGGCGCGCAGCGCACGACCTTCTCGGCGACGCTGCCGATGAGCACGTGGCTCATCCCCCGTCGTCCGTGCGTCCCCATGACGATCAGGTCCGCGGGCAATCGCTCGGCGGCATCGACGATCTCCGTCCACGCCGCGCCACGCCGAAGTATGGCGTCGATCTCGACGTTGGGGCGGCGCGCCTGCGCTGCGACCTTCTGCAGGAACGTGCTAGCGCGCTCCTCGACCTGCGACGAGAACTCGAGCGATGCGACGAATGCGTCGGGGTAGCCGTATGCCGGAACCTCGTACGCATGCAGAAGCGTGATGCGCGCGCCCAGCTTCTCGGCGAATGCGAGCGCGTAGGAGAGGGCGCTGTCCGCGGCCTCGGCGAAGTCGTGGGGGACCAGGATGTGCTGGATCTTCGGTGCAGGGTTCATGCGGCGATGGCGAATGCAACCGCCCGGCCACGCGCCTCCTTCGTGGCCTCGCACCGCGCGCCGCTCGCTGCGCGTGGGCGGCGCACTGCACGGGTCAGGAGCGCTGAATTTGCCGAACCGAGCAAATCATGCGCGCGCGCGCAGGGCGAAGGCGCCGCGGCGTACGAGGGCCGCCTTGGTCACTTCGACGAGCGCCAGATACGCGATCGTCACGGCGACGAGGAACGCGAAGTACGACCCGGGCAGCGGCTCGAACCCGAGCACTCGCGCGAATGGAGTGAACGGAATCGCCGTTCCGGTCGCGACGATCATGAGCACCGTCGCCGTCAGCGGCGCGCTGGGCCGGCTTTTCCACGGGGGCAGCAGCGTTCTTATGACGAAGAGCACCAGCGTCTGGGTGGCGAGCGATTCGACGAACCAGCCCGTGTGAAAGAGCGTTTCGTCTGCATGAAACACCCTCAGCAAGACGAAGAAGGTCAAAAAATCGAAGATCGAGCTCAGAGGCCCCACGAGGAGCATGAAGCGGCGCACGAGCCCGATGTCCGATTTGTGCGGTTCGCCCAGCCAACCTTCGTCGACGTCGTCGGTGGGAATCGTGACCTGCGCGACGTCGTACAGGACGTTGTTGAGCAGGATCTGCGAGGGCAGCATCGGAAGAAAGGGGAGCATGAGCGACGCCACTGCCATGCTCAGCATGTTGCCGAAATTCGAGCTGGTTCCCATCAACAGGTACTTCATGACGTTGCCGAAGGCGCGCCGTCCGGCGACGATTCCGCGGTGCAGCACGGACAGTCCGCGCTCGGTGAGCAGCATGTCGGCGGCGTCGCGTGCCACATCGACCGCCCCGGGCGCGGCAATCCCGACGTCGGCTGCATGCAGTGAGGGTGCATCGTTGATCCCGTCGCCCAGAAATCCGACGACGTGTCCTCCGCGCTTGAGCGCGAGCAGGATCCGCGTCTTCTGAGCAGGCGAGGTGCGCGCGAAAATGGTCGCCCTCGCGGCCGCGTGAACGAGCGCACCGTCCGTCATTCGTTCGACGTCGGTGCCGCACAGTACGCCGCCCCCGTCGAGGCCGACGGCGGCGCAGACGTGGCGGGCGACGGCCTCGTCGTCGCCCGTGACGATCTTCACCGAGACGCCGTCGCGTTGCAGCGCTCGAACCGCGTCGGCCGCGTCCGCTCGCGGTGGATCCGAGAACGTGACGAATCCCGCGAAGACGAAGTCGTTCTCGTCCGCCACGGTGCACGCGGTCCTCTCCCCGACGCGCTTGAACGCGACCCCGAGGACGCGCAGGCCCCGCTCACCGGCAGCCGCCAGCCACGCTCGCCACATTGCTCGTGTCGCCTCGTCGACGGCCCGCTCGACGCCGCCGCTCTCGTAGTGGGCGGACAGCGCACAGAGACCGTCGGCGGCGCCTTTGGCCACGAGCAGGTGCTTTTCGTGCCGAGCGACCACGATCGACACCCGCCTGCGCTCGAAGTCGAAGGGCACTTCGTCGCACTTGGTCCAGCCGTCGTCGTCCGATGAAGGGGTCGCGAGCACCGCCTCGTCGAGCGGGCTGCGAATGCCCGTCTCGAAGCGGCTGTTGAGCCGGGCCAACGACAGGGGACGATCCGCGCTCCCGCCGAGCGCATCGTAGGACCCCTCGACGCGCATCTCGCCCACGGTCAGCGTTCCCGTCTTGTCGCTGCACAGGACGTCGATGCTCCCGAGGTTCTGGATGGCGGCGAGGTGTTTGACGATCACGTGCTCGCGCGCCATGCGTGCCGCCCCCTGCGCCAGCGTGACCGTCGTGATCATCGGCAGAAATTCGGGGGTCAGGCCGACCGCAAGCGCCACCGCGAACAGGAGCGACTGGAAGGGGGGGCGGTGCATCGCGAGGCTGGCGGCGAGCAGGACGAGCACGAGCACCAGCACCGTGCGCGTGATGAGAAGGCCGAAATGACGAAGCCCCCGCTCGAACTCCGTCTCCGGAGGGCGCGAAGCGAGCCGTGCGACGACGTCGCCGAACTGGGTCGCCCCCCCGGTGGCAACGATGCGCGCGAGGGCGGTTCCGCTGACGATCGAGGTCCCGAGCCACACGGTCCCGCGCAGGTCGTCGGCCGCGACGTTCGCCTCCTTCTCCACAGGCAGCGACTCGCCCGTCAGTGCAGCCTGCTGGACGTGCAGGTCGCGCGACTCGATGAGCCGCCCATCCGCGGGCACCAGGTCTCCGGCCGAAAGCCGCACCACATCCCCCGGAACCACCTCGCGTCGAGGCAGTTCGCAGAACCGGCCGTCGCGCAGGACCGTCGCGCGCGGAGCCACGCGCTCGCGCAATGCCTGGGCGGCGCGCTGCGAACGCCACGTTTGCACGAGATTCATGATCACGCTGAACCCGACGAGCCCCGCGATGAGAGCCGCGTCGATCGTTTCGCCCAGCCAGGCCGAGAGAGCGCTTGCGACGAGCAGGACCAGCGCGAGCGGATTGCCGAGAAGAGGGAGAACCTGAGCCAGGGGCGATCGGCGCGTGCTGGCCGGCTCGTTCGGACCGTATCGCGTCAGACGTCGCGCGGCCTCCGCGGAGTCGAGTCCCTCGGTCGAGATGAGTTCGACGGGTGCGTCCATGAACGATTCGCGTGCTGCGCTGCGCCGTCCCCGCGGGCCGGCGCAGTGCAACCGGTCGGCCAGATCACTCCGTTCCTCGGATTCGGAGGGGTCCCGCGCCATACCCGCACCTTCTGCATTCCGACGCAAATCCTGCGCGGCCACCTCGTGAGACGGTCGAGGGCTGCAGCCCCGCGCCTGGCCGTTTCCTTGCTTGCGATGGGTCGCCATGGCGACCCAGGAAGAGAAACCCAAGATCCGATCGTCTATCGATCATTTCATGACGCCCTACCCGCACTGCATCGGGCGCGACCAGCCTCTCTCGGCGGCCCACGAAAAAATGCGAGCCCTTCGCGTGCGCCACCTGCCGGTTCTCGACGCCGGGCGACTCGTGGGCATTCTTTCTCAGCGCGATCTGTACTTCGTGGAAACCCTCCGCGACGTCGATCCTGCGACGGTGACCGTGGACGACGCGATGTCCCCCGACGTTTACGTCGTTCCCCCGGAGAAACCCCTCGGCGAGGTCGCCGCTCTCATGGTCGAGCGCAAGTTCGGGTGTGCCGTTGTCGCGCGTGGCGAGCAGATCCTGGGCATCTTCACGACGACCGACGCCCTGCGCGTCCTGGTGGGGATCGTCGAAGCATGGCAATGAAACGGGCACCCCGTGGCCGTCGGAGCGCGCAGAACCGCGGGCGCGCGATCGACCGTCGCCCGGTGCGCTTGATGCAGGGCGGTCCACCCGAGGAGGCATCAACATGAGCGCCACGTCCAGTTCCCCGGCAAGCTCGCAAGAGCGACCGTTCGTCATCGTCGTCGGAGTCGATCTCAAAGATCAGGATTCGAGCGGATACGCGTTCGACCAGGCCATGCGGATGGCATCGCGCATCGGCGGCAGCGAGGCCCATGTGGTGTACGTCGTGCCCAACGACGTCAAGAACGACGCTCTCCAAGGGATCGTCGAGCTCCTGGAGCTCTACGTCGCGGAGAAGGCGGCTGCCCTCGGGGTGCGCGGTCCAAAACGCGCCGGAATTCACGTGCGGCGCGGCGATTCCGCCAACGGGATCGGTCAGCTTGCCAGCGACGTTCGAGCGGACTTGGTCGTCGTCGGAACGCGCCGGGCTCCCCATCTCAGCAACCTCTGGCTGGGCTCCACGGCCGAGCGCGTGATGGCATCCACGACTTGCCCCGTCTTCATCGCGGGTCCAAGACCCAAGCCCCAGCCCACGCACGTGATCACGATCGAGCCGCCGTGCCCGGACTGCGTGCAGGAGCGGTTTGCCAGTCACGGGCGCGTCTGGTGGTGCCAGCGCCACTCGGAGCAGCACCATCTGCGCCGGCACCACGTCTACTCCTACCAGGCCGAGTACCCGTTCGCCGCGCACGACTCGACCGTGACCTCGACGGGAATGGACTGACGACCGCTGCGGCTCAGCGGGGGCGCGGACCTTTCGATGGGGGTCCATTCGACTCCAGCGCCGCGACCTTGGCCAGGCGGCGCAGGTGGCGGCGCGCATGACCGTACCTGGCGGCGAGGAAGGTCTGCACCAAGTCCCACGCCACCGCCGGTCCAATCGTCCGGCCGCCCATGCAGAGAACGTTCATGTGGTCGTCTTCCACGCCCTGTCGCGCCGAAAAATGATCGTGAATCACCGCGGCGCGGACCCCGCGCACCTTGTTGGCGCAGACCGAAGCACCGACGCCGCTGCCGCAGATGGCGACCCCCCGCTGCAGCGTTCCCGCGGCAACCGCCTCTGCGAGCGGGACGACCAGATCGGGATAATCGTCGCTGTCGTCCAGCTCGTGAGCTCCGTAGTCGATCACGTGGTGCCCCGACCCTCGCAATCGGCCGATGAGATCCCCCTTCAGCTCGAAGCCACCGTGATCCGCGACGATGCCGATTCGCATGGTGCGCGCTCCCGACCGACCCCTCAGGTCGCCCACCGCCACTCCTCGACCTCCGGCATGTCGCTGCCGTGTTGCCTGATGTACCGGCCGTGCTCCACGAGCTTGTCCGACATGGCCTGCCTGAGATGGGCGTAGCGCGACCCGAGCTTCGGCACTCGGTCGATGACGTCCTGGACGAGGTGAAATCGATCGAGGTCGTTGCGGACCACCATGTCGAACGGTGTGGTCGTCGTGCCTTCCTCCTTGTAGCCGCGCACGTGGATATTCTTATGATTGGTGCGGCGGTAGGTGAGGCGGTGAATGAGCCACGGATAGCCGTGGTAACCGAAGATCACGGGGCGGTCGTTGGTGAAGATCCCGTCGAAATCACGGTCGGAAAGACCGTGGGGGTGCTCGGACGCCGGCTGCATGCGCATCAGATCAACCACGTTGACCACGCGCACCCTGAGGTCCGGAACGTGGCGGCGTAGAAGCGAGACCGCGGCGAGAACCTCGAGCGTCGGGACGTCGCCGGCGCAGCCCATCACGACGTCGGGGTCTCCGCCCGCGTCGTTGCTGGCCCAGTCCCATATGCCGATCCCCTCCGAGCAATGTTTGATGGCCTGATCCATCGATAGCCATTGTAGCTCTGGTTGTTTTCCGGCCACGATGACGTTGACGTAGTTCACACTGCGAAGGCAGTGATCCGTCACCGACAGGAGCGTGTTGGCGTCCGGCGGCAAATACACGCGTATGACGTCCGCCTTCTTGTTCACGACGTGGTCGATGAACCCTGGGTCCTGATGGCTGAACCCATTGTGGTCCTGTCGCCAGACGTGTGACGTCAGTAGGTAGTTGAGCGACGAAATCGGCCTCCGCCACGGGATCGCGCGGGTCACCTTCAGCCATTTCGCATGCTGGTTGAACATCGAGTCGACGATGTGAATGAACGCTTCGTAGCAGCAAAAAAAACCATGCCGTCCGGTCAGTAGGTAGCCCTCGAGCCAGCCCTGGCATTGGTGCTCGCTCAGCATCTCCATGACGCGGCCGTCCGGCGCCACGTGGTCGTCGCTCGGGAGGATCTCCGCGACCGACGTGCGGCTCGTCACTTCCAGAACCGCCGACCAGCGGTTGGATGTGGTCTCGTCCGGGCTGAAGATGCGGAAGTTGCGCCGCTCGCGGTTGAGCAGCATGACGTCGCGCACGAGCCGGCCTTGAATCTGTGTTCCCTCGGCGACGACGTTTCCGGGGGACGGAACGTCGACCGCGTACTTGCAGAAGTCGGGCAGGCGCAGCTCCTTGCGCAGCAAGCCTCCATTGGCGTTCGGGTTGCCGCTCATGCGGGCCTCCCCCTTGGGGCACAGCTGCGCCAGCGTGTCGATCAATTGTCCCCGCGCGTCGAACAGCTCCTCCGGACGATAGCTTTTCATCCACGCTTCGAGGAGGGCAAGGTGTTTGGGGTTCGACCGGACCTCGGCGAGCGGAACTTGGTGCGCGCGGAACGTCCCTTCGATGGGGACACCGTCCACTTCTTTCGGACCGGTCCACCCTTTGGGGGTCGAAAGTACGATCATCGGCCATCGCGGGCGGCGCTCGAAGCCGGACGATCGCGCCTCCCTCTGGATGCGCTCGATCTCCGCGATTGCATCGTCGAGAGCCAAGGCCATCTTGTGGTGCATCTCGATCGGGTCGCGCCCCTCGACGAACCGTGGCGCATGGCCATAGCCCGTCAGCAGCTGCGCGAGCTCCTCCCGTGGGATTCGCGCGAGGACCGTGGGACCGGCGATCTTGTACCCATTGAGATGGAGGATCGGCAAGACCGCACCGTCTTGCGCCGGATTGAGAAACTTGTTGGAATGCCAGCTCGTCGCCAGCGGCCCCGTCTCGGCCTCGCCGTCACCGACTGCGCAGCACACGAGCAGGTCGGGGTTGTCGAGCACGGCGCCGTACGCGTGCGACAGGGCGTAGCCAAGCTCGCCTCCCTCATGGATGCTGCCCGGAGTTTCGGGGGCGGCGTGACTGGGGATGCCGCCTGGAAAGGAGAACTGTCTGAAGAGGAGGCGCATGCCCTCTTCGTCCTGAGAGACGTTCGGGTAGATCTCGCTGTACGTGCCCTCGAGGTACGAGTTCGCCACGACCGCGGGACCACCATGACCCGGGCCCGTCACGAAAATCGCATCGAGACTCCGCTCGCGGATGATCCGGTTCATGTGGACGTACATGAAGTTCAAGCCCGGAGTGGTGCCCCAGTGGCCGAGCAGCCGCGGCTTGACGTGCTCCGGTCGGAGCGGGTCCCGCAGCAGGGGGTTGTCCATCAGGTAGATCTGCCCCACCGAGAGGTAATTGGCCGCTCGCCAGTAGGCGTTCAAAAGGTCGACTTGAACGGACGAGAGCGAGGATGTCGCGGTCATGACGGACTCCTTGCCACGGCGCCGGCGGAGGCGGAAGAGGGACGGCCGATCACCTCGGCTCCCGTCACGATGTCGAGCAGCTCGGTCGTGATCTCCTCCTGCCGACCTTCGCGTTCAAGCCGGGTGAGGTCGTTGAGCTTGTTTTCGATGTTCTCGTGTGCCGCTTCCATCGCCGCGAGCCGGGCCGCGTTCTCGCTCGCGAACGACTCCATGGCGGCGCGCGCGAGCTGAGTGAACGTGAGCTCCTCGACGAGCTTGGCGAAGAGCGCCTGGGGAGTCAGGTTCGAGAGCGGGGGTGGCCGGCGGTCCCCTCGGCTGGACACGTAGGGTGTGAAATCGAACGGAAGCAGCCTCTCGACGGCGACGGCGGACGCCGTCCCTCCGGTGCACTGGGTGTACACGAGCACGACCTGCGTGAGACCCTGGGTGACCCCCCGGGCGATCTCGGCGGCCGTGCGTAGCGCCACCTCGTCGATCCCGCCGACTTGGGACGCCATCGGGCCGCTGGAGGAGACCGCGCAGCGGCGCTCGGCGGCGATCAGGGCAGCGCGCGATCCCACCACCAGGAGGCGATCGCTGCGGCCACCCAGCAGGGCGACGGCGCGATCCAGGACCCGATCGTTGTAGGCGCCCACGAAGCCGTGCTCGGAGCCGAAGGCCACGACGCCGTTGACCTGGCGTACCGGCTCGGTCTCGGGCGCGCGCCCAGGCGGCGGATCGGGAGCCGAATCGGAGAGCGCGCGCTCGACGACGGTTGCGTACTCGCGGATCGCGACCAGCGCCTCCTGCGCCTGGGTGACGCGCACGGCTGCAAGGGACCGCATGGCGCCCACGACTTCCCGCAGCTCGCCAAGGCCGTGAATACGCGCTTGGAGATCGGCCAGACGCTGCATCGTCACTGCCCCGCTTTGAGCGCGGCGGCGCGCGCGCGGAGCCACTCCAGGAGCGCCGCGCGATCGGCATCGTCCAGGCGGCCCGCGGCGTCCAGGTGTCCGGCGAGCGTGGGGCGCGCGCTCGCGAGCGCTTCGGGCAAGTCGGCCTTGAACGCCGCGACCAGGTTCGGCGGCAGGTCGTCGAGTACGCCGAAGCCGGCTGCGACGAGCAAGGCCAGCTGCGCCGAAGGCGGCAGCGGACGGCCCTGCGGCTGGCGCAAGATCGCACGGATCCGCCGCCCGTGCTCCAGCGTGCGTTCGGTCCGGGGGTCGAGCACTTGGCCGAAGCGTGCGAAGACTTCGAGCTCGAGGAACTGCGCGTATTCGAGGCGCAGGGAGGTGGAAAGGCTCTTCATGGCGGACGTTTGTGTCTTGCCGCCGACGCGGCTCACGCTCTTGCCGACATTGACCGCAGGCTTCTGGCCTTCGTGGAAGAGTTTCGGCTCGAGGTAGATCTGTCCATCGGTGATCGAGATGAGGTTGGTGGGGATGTACGCGCTGAGGTTGCCACCCTGCGTCTCGGCGATGGGAAGCGCCGTGAGCGAGCCGCCGCCGCGGGCTGGGGCGAGCTTGGCGGCACGCTCCAGGAGGCGCGAGTGCAGGTAAAAGACGTCTCCGGGATAGGCCTCGCGTCCCGGTGGGTTGCGAAGCAATAGCGACAGTTGCCGGTGCACGACCGCGTGTTTGCTGAGGTCGTCCAGGACCAGAAGCACGTGACGTCCGGAGTCGCGGAAGTATTCGGCCATGGTGCAAGCGGCATAGGGAGCGATCCACTGCAGACCGGCCGGCCCGTCGGCTTCCGCGACGACGAAGATGCACCGATCGAAGGGACCGGATCTGCGGACCTCGTCGATGAGACGGCCCACGGCGGACGCCTTCTGCCCCACAGCCGCGTATACGCAGAAGACGTCCGACCGCCGTTGATTGAGGATTGCGTCCAGGGCAACGGAAGTCTTGCCCGTGCTGCGATCGCCGATGATGAGCTCGCGCTGACCTCGTCCAAGCGGAATCATCGCGTCGACGACCAGCAGGCCCGTATGAAGAGGCTCGGTCACGAGGTCCCGCTCGACGATCGAGGGCGCCGGCCGCTCGATTGGATCGTGCCGCTCGGACACGACTGCCGGACCGCCGTCGAGAGGTCGGCCGAGCGGGTCGACCACGCGCCCGAGCAGGCCCTCGCCCACCGGGGCCCTGACGACCTCTCCGGTGCCGTGCACCTCGGCCCCTGCGCTGACCCGTTCGCTGGGATCGAGCAGCACGGCTCCGATGCAGTCCGCGTCCAGGCTCACAGCCATCGCACGGGCGCTTCCCGCGATGACGAGCACCTCGTCGAGCCGTGCGGACGAAAGCCCGACGATCGTCGCCACGTCGGCGCCGACCGCATCGACCAGACCAATCTGCCGCTCGATCGGACGAAGCTCGACGCTCGAGGCTTGCACCTTCGCTTCTGCAATGCGTTCGTTCGTCAGTTCAGCGACCGTCGGCATGGCGCGCCAGCTCCTCTCGCGCGGCGTCCAGGCCGTCGCGCCAGCATATCGAGATCTTCGTGTGCAACAGTCGCAGCTCGGCGCCCGCGATGAGCTGCGGGTCCGTCACGAAGCGGACCGCAGGTGAACCCTCGAAGTCCTGCGAAATGCGTTGGCCCCAGCGCTGCTGGGCGTCCGGCGCTAGGGCGGGAGCCGTCGCCACCTCCAGAGTCCCGGCGCCTCGAGCTACCTCTTCGCTCAGCATCCGACGCCGATCGACGGGCAAGCTCTCGAGATGGTCGCAGACCTGTCCGAGCAAGGTCTCCGCGATCCTGGGCCCGGCGGACAGCTCGAGCATGCGCGTGGCCAGCTCGACGCCCATCGTGACCGCATCGGCCGCAGTGTGCGCCGCGGCCTCCCGCCGTTCGCGCTCGATCTCCACGCGCGCCGACTCGAGCAGCGCGCTCGCCTCCGCCCGGCTCTGTTGGGCGAGCTTGGCGCGTTCTTGAGCGACTTGGGCTCTGAGCTCGGTGCCCATCGCGTCGAACGTTGCGCGAAGCTTGTCGCGCTCTTGCTCGTAGTGGACGCGGCTCTCCTCGGCGCTGCGCCTGGCGCTCTGGACCTCCTTCGAGGCGGCCTCGATCTGTTCTTGCCGGTGCGCCACCATGGCGGCGATCGGTCTGAACAGAACGCGCTTCAGGACCGCCGCCAGGACGAGGAAGTTTGCCGTCTGAAAGGCGAGCGTCCAGAGGCTCATGGGCCCGTCAGCGGGCAAAAGGGTTCGCGAAGAGCAGAACGAGCGCGACGACCAGGCAATAGATCGCCATCGTCTCGATCATCGCCAGGCCCACGAAAAGCGTGCGCGAGAGTGGCCCCTGCGACTCGGGCTGGCGGGCAATCGCTTCCATGGCCGAGACGATGGCGCGCCCTTCGGACAGGGCCGGGACGACCGCCCCCATCGAAACCGCCACCGTGGCGCAGATTACACTCACCATTTGTATCGTCAGCATTCGATCCATCATCCTTTCTCGACGGCGCCTACCGCCGCTCCGATGAACACGGTCGCGAGGACCGAGAAGATGTAAGCCTGGATGAGCCCGATGAGAATCGTCAGGGCCATGAAAGGAAGCGGAACGAAGAGACCGGCCAGGCTGATGACGATTCCCACGATGAGTTCGTGGCTCATGACGTTGCCGAAAAGACGAACCATCAGAGAGAACGTGCGAGTGATTTCCGAGAGAACGTTGAGGGGAAGCATCAGCGGGTTCGGCTCGACGTACGACTTGAGATATTTGCCCAGGCCCCGCGCGCGGATGCCGTAGGCGTGCACGGAGAAGAAAACGATGAGCGCCAGTGCTGCAGGCGTCTCGATGCTCGCCGTAGGGGGCTTGACCCCCGGTAACAAGCCCGAAAGATTCGCCGTCGCGATGAAGATGAACATCGTGCCGACGATCGGCAGAAACGGCGTGGGGTCGCGACGGACGATCTCGCGAATCTGCCCCGAAAGCAGCGCGACGATCGTTTCGAGCACGGTCTGCCAGCGCCCCGGTCGGTCCGAAAGGCGCCGTGTGCCGAGCCAGCTCGTGATCCCGAGAACGGCAACGATGGCCCAGGTCGTCACCACCGGCCGTGCGACCGGCACGGGTCCGATCCGGAAGACAATCTCTTCCTGCAGAGGCGAGTAGGGTCCGCTCATGACACTCTCCAGTAGCGGGCGATGACCACCTGGCGTCCCAGCCAGAGACCGGCAAACGCCGAGAGGAGAGCCGCCGCTCCGAGGCTCCCGATCGCGGTCAGGCTGGCTACGGTTACCGTGATCCGCAGCACGTGAAGCCCGACAACTTGCACTCGGCGGCCGCGTGCGAGGTAGAGAACGGCGCCCCGGCGCAGCCCGGCGAAGTGCGCGGCTCCGAGCAGGACTCCGAGCGGGCCGAAAATCGTCGCAACCGCGAAGCTCGTGGTCATGACACACGCACCCTTTTCCAAGCGAGCCAGCACCCCGTCACCACCCCGACCCCCATGAACGCGGAGGTGAACGTGACGCCCATGCCCGTCTTACGATCGAGCCAGCGTCCCGCGAGCGTCCCGAGGAGCGCCGGCACGACGATCAACCATCCGAGCGAGCCCGCCAGCGCCAAGTTGGCTCCGAGCGGTCGCTCCCCCTCGCGCCTCCACGATTCCTGACGTGTCCGGCGTCGCTCGACCGCCTCGTCGAGATCTTTTCGCGGATCCTGCGGCGGACTGCGGGTTTTCACGTCTGGCCTCGAGACCCTCGGAGATCGGACATGCGCATGTGGCCATCTCTCTCCGCGCGGACGTAACGGTAGAGGTTGCGCACCAGGGCCACGTTCAGCTGGGTCGCCCGAGTCCTCGCCTTCGCTTCGGCCTGGGCGCGAGCCCGCAGGTCGGTCTGCAGCGCCCGGCGCAGCGCATCCAGATCGTCGCTCGCCACCGCTTCGCGCGTGGCGACCTCCACGAGTGCGCCCCCCGAGACGCGAAGAACGCCGCCGCGCATCGCCACGTGCCGCTCCCGTCCCGAAGGCAGGCGGTAGCTCAGCACCGAGACGGCCAGCGCGGTGACGAACTCCGTGTGACCGGGCTGGATGCCGAACGCTCCGGTCGCGTCCTCGGCGCGCACATGGCGAACGTCGGCGACGTCGACGACGACCGCGAGGGGGGTGGCGATGCGCAGTCTCACGGCTGCGCCCCGTCGAGTCTCGCGTCGGCCTCGTGTTTGGCCCGAGCCTGTTCGAGGGTGCCCACCATGTAGAACGCCGATTCCGGCCATGCATCGCCCTCGCCCTCGAGAATCGCCCGGCAACCCGCGAGCGTGTCGGCGAGAGGAACCGAACGGCCGGCCTGGCCGGTGAAGGCTTCCGTCACGTTGAACGGCTGCGTCAGAAAGCGCATCAATCGGCGCGCGCGGGCCACGATCGTTCGATCCTCGGTGCTGAGCTCTTCGATCCCCAGGAGCGCGATGACCTCCTGCAGCTCGCGATAATGCGCGATGGTCTCGCGAACGCGGGTCGCGATGTCGAAATGCCTGTCGCCCACGACTGCGGGGTCGAGCAGGGTCGACGTCGAGTCCAGCGGATCGACCGCGGGGTAGAGCCCCTCGCTGGCCATGTCCCGCGAGAGCACGATCGACGAGTCGAGATGGCTGAAGGTCGAGGCGACGGCCGGGTCCGTGTAGTCGTCGGCCGGTACGTACACCGCTTCGATGGCCGTGATCGAGGCTCCGCCCGAGAAGGCGATCCGCTCCTGCAATTCGGCGATCTCCGTGGCGAGCGTCGGCTGGTACCCGACGCGTGACGGTAGCTGGCCGAGCAGGCCCGACACTTCACTGCCGGCCTGAACGAAACGGAACACGTTATCCATGAGCAGGAGCACGTCGCGTTTTTGCTCGTCGCGGAAGTGCTCTGCAACGGTCAACGCTGCGAGCGCGACTCGCCATCGCGCTCCCGGAGGCTCGTTCATCTGCCCGAAAACCAGAGCGGTCCGGTCCAGCACCTGCGATGCCGTCAAGTCGAGGAGCAGCTCGTGTCCCTCGCGCGATCGCTCGCCGACGCCTGCGAAGACCGATACTCCCGAGTACTTCGCGACCGTCGTCCGGATCAGCTCCATGATGAGCACCGTCTTTCCTACACCCGCGCCTCCGAACATCCCCGCTTTGCCGCCCCGTACCAGGGGCGCCAGGAGGTCGATCACTTTGATTCCCGTCTGGAACGGCTCGCGCTTGGCCGCCTGTTCCTGGAAGGGGGGCGCCGTCCGGTGAAGAGGTCTCCACGCGACGTCGGCCCCCAACGGCGACCGACCGTCGCCCGGCTCCCCGAGCACGTTGATCAATCGTCCTAGCACCGCGTCGCCCACCGGAACGCGCAGGGGCGCCCGCGTCCGCCTTACGGGCTCACCGCGTCGCAGGCCGGACGTGACCTTCATCGCCACCGTGCGAACGGTTCGAGGATCGAGGTGCTGCTGGACCTCGAGCACCAGGGGCGCAGCGTCGCCCGGAGCGGCGATTTCGAGGGCCTCTCGGACGCTGGGCAGGTCCCCGGGCGGGTAGGCCACGTCGACGACGGAGCCGCGCACGCGCACGACGCGGCCAGTTTCGAAGGTGCCGCTGACTTGCACGCGCTGCGGCGTGGCAAGGGACGCGCCAGCGGATGGGCTCTTTTTCCGGGCGCTTCCGAAGACGTCGTGCAGAATTTGCGGCTAAGCGCACTCCTTTCGCGGGCGCCGAAGCTCGCCCCGCGGACCGACGCTTGTCGAGGCGGTCTTCGCTCGCCCCCCAAGTTGGCGCGCAGTTGCCATCCGGCCGGGATCGCCCGGTACGTCGGGTGCATCGGGCCCGATCGTGATCGGAATTCTGCGCATCGCCTACAAGCTGCTGGTCAACGACAAGGGCAAGTTCGCGGCGCTGCTCATGGGGCTGACGTTCTCGGTCTTCCTCATGATCCAGATGACTTCGATGTTCGCCGGCTTGATGAAGAAGGCTTCGGCGACGGTCACGAACACGGGGGCCAAGATGTGGGTCCTGGACCCTGCGGTGACCAATGTCCAGAGCGCCATCCCGCTGCCCGACTACCTGCTGGACGCGGTCCGCAGCATCGAGGGCGTCAAGTACGCGGTGCCTCTCTACTCGGGGGGCGCGCTCGTGCGCCTCAAAGACGGGACGTATCAGCCGGTGACCGTGCTCGGACTCGACGACACGAGCCTCTACGGCCGCCCGCAGCTGCTCGAGGGCAAGATCGAGGACATCTATGCCGAGAACGGCTTCGTCGTCGTCAAGGACGAGGAGTACTCGAAGCTCGAAAACCCGCGGATGGGAACCGAGTTCGAGCTGAACGACAACCGGGGCGTCATTGTCGGGACCGCCAAGGTGCCTGCCAGCGGCTTGTTCGGCATCCCGACCCTGTACACGACGTTCAACCGCGCCGTGCAGTACATCCCGTCGATGCGGTACACGATCTCGTTCATTCTCGTGGAGCCGCAGAGCATGGCCGACGTTGGTCGCATCCAGCAGGCGGTCGCCCGCCTCGGCTACGACGCCTTGACCGAGCGGGGCCTCATCGACCGGATCACAGACTGGTACATCTATCACACCGGACTGGGGACCAACTTGCTCCTCATGACGGCCATCGCTTTTCTCGTGGGCCTGTCGATCTCGGGGCAGACCTTCTACACGTTCGTGCTCGAGAACATCGATAAGTTCGGGGCCCTGAAAGCCATCGGCGCAAAAGGCCGAGAGCTCGTGGCCATGATCTTCTTCCAGGCGACCCTCACGGGGATCATCGGTTACGGGCTCGGGGTCGGGCTCTGCGCGTTGCTCATCGCTCTCGCAAGGCTGCGTCTGCCCGACTACGCATCGATCATCACGTACGGAAACCTCATTTTCGCCTTTGCCATGGTGCTCGTGATCTCCGCATTCTCCGGATACATCGCCGTCCGCAAAGTTCTGCGGATCGACCCGTACGACATCTTTCGGGGATGAGCATGGCTCCAATCGCAATCCGAGCCCAGGGGCTCACGAAGTGCTTCGGCCACGGCGACGTCAAGACGTACGCAGTGCGCGACGTCAGCTTCGAGGCTCACTTCCGGGAGATCCTCTACATCGTGGGTCCTTCCGGCAGCGGCAAGACTACACTTCTCAGTATCATCTCGGGAATACTGAGACCGGACACGGGCAGGGTCCTCGTCGAGGACACGGACGTCTGGTCGCTCAAGGAGAATGCCCTGGCGGAGTTTCGGCTCCACAAGATCGGATTCGTGTTCCAGGACTACCACCTCTTTCCCAACCTCACGACCGTGGAGAACGTGGCCATTCCACTCGTGCTCAAGCGACAAGCGTGGCACGACGCGACTCGAGAAGCGCTCAAGTATCTCGAGGTCGTCGGGCTCGGTGCCCGCGCCAACCTCAACCCAAACCGCCTGAGCGGGGGTGAACAGCAGCGGGTGGCGATCGCCCGCGCGCTGGCCAGCGGCCCCGATCTCATGATCTTCGACGAGCCCACCGCCTCCCTCGACGGCGACACGGGCAGGAAGATCGTCGAATTCGTCAAGCGCGAGGTGCTCTCCGAGCACCGCTGCATCGTCGTCGTCACCCACGACGATCGCATTTACGAGTTTGCGGATCGGATCCTGCACATGGAGGACGGGCGATTGCTCGACGGCAAGGGCAAGGCGGATGCGTAACAAGATCATCTTCGCACTGGTCGTCGTGGGCGTGCTCGGCGCGGTCTTCAGCGCGTACGTCTACGCGGTCCCCAGCAGGCCGCAGCCGCCGGTCTTCAATCCGGCTCCCGATCCGTATGCGCAGGGCATCTACGCCAATGGGATCGTCGAGAGCTATCAATCGCACGGCGAGAACATCAACATTTATCCCGAGGTGGCCGGATCCATCGTCCGCGTCCTGGTGGCTGAAGGGCAGCCAGTGAGCCAGGGGTCGCCTCTGGTCGCGATCGACGACACGGTACAGCGCGCGATCGTCGAGCAGCAGCAATCACAGGCCGAGGCCGCACGGGCATTGCTCGAAGAGCTCCGGGCCCAACCCCGCAAGGAGAACCTCGAAGTCGCTCGGGCGCAGGTCCTCCTGGCGCAGGCAAACCTCAAGAGCTCGCAAGATCAGCTCGACAAGCAGCAGCGATCCTACGATCTCGACCCCGAATCGGTGAGCAAGGACGTGCTCGACAACGCGCGCAACGCGGAGAAAGTGGCAAGCGCGAACGTGGAGGTGAGCAATCGACAGTACGAGCTGACCAAGGCCGGTGCGTGGGTCTTCGACATCCGCAACCAGGAAAAACAGGTCGAGGCGCTCGTCAAGCAAGCCGCTTCCTCCAGCGCCCTTCTCGCGAAATACACGATCAAGGCACCGACGGACGGCGTCGTGATGTCCATCAATGCGACCGTGGGCAGCTACATCTCTCCGCAGGGCGCGTACGACGCGTACACGCAGGGCTTCGATCCCATCGTCGTCATGGGAACCTCGAAGGGGACTCTCGCCGTGCGCGTTTACATCGACGAGATTCTCATTCCCCGGCTGCCCCCCGCCGAAAGGCTCTCGGCGCAGATGTTCATCCGAGGGACGAACACGAGAATTCCTCTCGAGTTCGTCCGCGTCCAGCCGTACGTATCGCCCAAGATTCAACTTTCCAATCAGCGTCAGGAGAAGGTGGATCTGCGGGTCCTGCCGGTCATCTTCCGGTTCCAGCCGCCTCCCGGCGCTCAGCTCTTTCCGGGGCAGCTCGTCGACGTCTACGTCGGGGAGAAGTGACGTGAGAACGGCGCGCTCCGCGTTTGCTCTCCCGCTGCTTCTGGCGGCCGGATGCATGGTGGGGCCGAATTTCGACCCCCCCGTCGCTCCGGGCGATCGCGACTACAGGCGCGAGCCCGTCGCGCAGACCGGCGTGGCCGATGGAGTCAGCCAGGAGTTCCGTTATGGGCAGCCGGTTGCGTCCGAATGGTGGCGGTCTTTGCACAGTCCGGTCCTCGACGCGATCGTGGCGCGGGCTCTCGCTGCCAATCCTGGTCTCGAGCAAGCGCGCGCCACGCTCCGCCAGAACCAGGACAGCCTTCGAGCGGGTTACGGCGTCTTCTTCCCCCAGGTCAACGCATCCGCCGGCGCCCTGCGGGAGGACTTCAACCCTCTTCCGGGCGTTTTTCCGCACGGGACGTACAATCTTTTCACCCTCTCGGGAACCGTCAGCTACACGTTCGATGTCTGGGGCGGCCAGCGCCGTCAAGTCGAAGAGCTCCGCGCGGCGGTGGACGCGCAGCGTTACTCGCTCGCCGGCGCCTACGAGATGCTCGCGGGAAACGTCGTGGACGCTTTGATTGCCCAGGTCGCTTACCGCGCAGAGATGGATGCCACGAGGGCGACTCTCGTCCTTTTGCGCCAGCAGGTGCGCATTGCAAACGCGCAGGCGACGGCGGGCACGGCCGCCTATTCGACCGTGCTGAGCCTGCAGAGCCAGGTGGCGAGCACCGAGGCGACCCTCCCGCCGCTGGAGCAGAAATTCGATCAGACCGACGACCTTCTCGCGGCCCTGAGCGGAACGACCCCGGCGGCGTTCTCCGAGCCGTCGCTGACCATCGCGGAAATTCATCTGCCGCAGGACGTCCCGGTCACCCTTCCGTCGCGGCTTGTCCGGCAGCGCCCCGACATCCTCGTGGCCGAGGCCGAGCTTCACGCGGCCAATGCGAACATCGGCGTCACGACGGCGGCGATGCTCCCGAACCTGACGCTGAGCGGCGACCTCGGCACCAACAGCACCCAGCTCGGCAACCTTCTGGGGCCGGCGAGCGCTTTCTGGAGCATCGGGGCCGGCTTGACGCAGCCGATCTTCCACGGGGGTACTCTTTATTACCAACACCGGGCCGCGATCGACGCCCGGGATGCGGCGGCGGCGTCCTACCGGCAGACGGTGCTGACCGCGTTCCAGCAGGTTGCCGATACCCTGCTGGCGCTCGGACACGACGCCGACGCGCTCGCCGCGCAGACCGAGGCCGTCGATGCCGCGAGTCGGGCGCTGCGCCTCATACAAGCCAATTACCTTTCGGGGATCGCCACGTACCTGCAGGTGCTCGTCGCCGACGATCAGTACCTTCAGGCGAAGATCGGATACGTTCAAGCGGTCGCGCAGCGGCTGCAAGACACCGTCGCCCTCTTCGTCGCCCTGGGCGGTGGATGGTGGAACACGCCCGCGGCGACGCACGGATGAGGAGGGCCACAACCATGTCGCTCGCTCGATTCAAACGACCCCTGGCCACCGCGACCGAAGACGAGACCGTGGAGCAAGGCGCCCGCCGGATGCGCGATCTGGGCGTGGGCTGTCTCCTGGTCGTTCGCAAGGGACGTCCCTCGGGGGTGGTGACTGATCGCGATCTCGTCGTTCGCGTGCTTGCCCAGGGGATCGATCCGACCTCTGCCCGGATGGGAGACTTCGTGACGTACGATCCCATCACGGTGTCCGTCGAGGAGACCATCGAGACGGCGACCGAGCGCATGCGGCTGCACGGCATCCGTCGGCTGCCGATCGTCGACGAGCGCGGCGAAGTCGTTGGCATCGTCACGGCCGACGATCTGCTCGTCCTGCTCGGCAGCGAGCTGGCCGGGGTCTGCGACAGCATCTCGAATCGTTCGGACTCGACCGAAAGCCGCTGAGGCGAGCAGGCTACTCGGGGCGTTCCGACGAGGTTCCCGTAGCCAGCGCCCAGCGCAGCTCTTCGTCCAGCAGCTCGAAGTCCACCGGCTTCACCAGGTAGCCGACCCCGCCGGCGGAGAACCCCGCCATCACGTTCTCGGGCGTGGAATGCCCGGTCAGAAAAAGGACGGGCACGAACGCGGGGGCGCTCAGCTCGCGAATCCGCTGGACCATCGTGATTCCGTCCATGCGCGGCATCTGCACGTCCGCGATGACCGCATCGGGCAACGTCTCTTGCGCCCGCCGCAGCCCCTCCACTCCGTCGCAAGCCGTGACCACGTCGTACTTCTCCGCGAGCCAGTCCGCGATCGGACGTCGTGCCGCGTCGTCGTCGTCGACCAGCAGCACCCGGACGCGCCGCAACGTTCGGTCCTCGGAAGGGTCACTGGGGGGCGGGCTCTGGACTCCCGTTGGCGGATGTGACCGTGCCCGGGAGAGGTCCTTCATTGCGGTGACCAGCCGGGCCGATTCGGCGTTCGCCTGATCGCGCAGCCGTTCGGCCTCCGGTGCGTTCCGTTGCAGCTCGTCGGCAATGGCCCTGACGATGGCCTCCTGAGTCCGGATGGTGGCTCGCAACCGATCGCTCTCGTCGTTCATCCTCGCCTCCCTCGCGGGGGACATGGCGCCTGTTGGAGCAAATCTCGGTCCAGGCCCGTGCGGCGCGAAGCGCGGGCGCGCACGTCGAGAGCGCCGTAGGACGACGCCTTCGCGACGCAAATCGTGCGTGCGTCCGCACGGCAGCTTGTGCATTCGAAGACTCATCTACGAGCTTGCGGCGACTGGCGGCGGTCGCGCGCTCGAAGGCGTCAGAAGCATGAGGTCCCGCGCGAGCTCGATGCCCTTGTCCAGCGACTCGGCCAGAAACACGTGGTCGTGAGCGTCCTCGAGGCTCGCCTTTTCGAAGACGGTGCGAGGCTGCGGCAGCGGCCCTGCGATCACGACGATCTTCTTGCCGTGCCTCAGCCGTGAGAGGGCACTCTCGAGCGCGACGAGGCCCGTCGCGTCGATGACCGGCACCGCTCCGAGGGCGAGGACCACGGCCCGGACACCGGGGTTCACCGTGTCCAGGGCCCCCATCGCCCGTTGCGCCGCACCGAAGAAGAGCGGTCCAGCGATCTCGTAGACCGCGACGCCCGGCGGAAGCGAGCGCG
Source organism: Polyangiaceae bacterium (assembly GCA_035622655.1). Taxonomy (GTDB): domain Bacteria; phylum Myxococcota_A; class Polyangia; order Polyangiales; family Polyangiaceae; genus Palsa-1150. The sequence goes on along the minus strand of DASPUY010000269.1, from coordinate 13,561 downwards.
GATCCGCGTCTTTCATCGACGTAGGCGCCAGCATCCGGGCGCTCGTCAGCTCCGACATCCGCTTCATGAAGAGCAGCGCGGCGAGGACCACTCCGACTCCGATGGCGGCCACCATGTCGACGACGACGGTCAGCACGTAGCAGAGCACGAGCACGACGACGTCGCTGCGCGGAGCGACGCGGACCGTGTGCGCGAAATGACGTGCGTCGCTCATGTTCCAGGCCACGACGAGAAGCAGCCCGGCGAGCGACGCCATCGGCACGTAAGCCACGAGCGGCGCGGCGACGAGGATCGAGGCCAGGACGCAGAGCGAGTGGATTGCCGATGCGACGGGCGAGGTCGCGCCGGCGCGGATGTTCGTGGCGGTCCGCGCCAGCGCGCCGGTGGCGGCGATTCCGCCGAAGAAAGGCACCACGATGTTGCCGAGCCCAAGCCCAACGAGCTCGGCGTTCGGGTCGTGTTTCTTCCCGGTCATCGCGTCTGCGATGACCGCCGAAAGAAGCGACTCGATCGCGCCCAGCATGGCGATCGCGAACGCGGGGGACACGAGCTCGCGCACCATGCCGAGCGTCATGCCGTGGGGCCCCCAGGGCAGCATCGGAGTGGGTGGCAAGCGCGGGATGCCGGCGACTTCGTGTCCGTAGACGATCGTGTGAAAGCGCGATCCGATCGTTGCAACGTGAAACCCGGGAAAGAAATGGTGCAACGCAGTGGCGCCGATCGTGACCAAGCCGATGGCCACGAGCGGCGCCGGGACCGATCGGGTGATGCGCGGAAAGAGCACGAGAAGTGCGAGGGTCCCGGTGGCCACGCCGACCTCGGACAGCGACGCGCTGGCGCGCGCGTTCCACAACGTTGCGATCTTCTCGAAGTAACCGTCGGGCATCCGGCCGACCGCCAAGCCGAGGGCGTCTTTGAGCTGCAGCGTCGCAATCACCGTGGCGATCCCCGCGGTGAAGCCCGTCGTCACCGGATGCGGAATGAACTCGATGAAACGCCCGAGGCGGGCCGTTCCCATGGCGATCAGGAGCACGCCGGCCATGAGCCCGGCAGTCAGCAAGCCGGAAAAGCCGTACTTCGTCATGATGGGCGCCAGGATCACGATGAAGGCCGCCGTGGGACCCGTGACCTGATGCTTCGAGCCGCCCGCGAGGGCCACGATGAAGCCGGCGATGATTGCCGTGTAAAGCCCCTGCTGCGGGGGCACCCCTACGGAGATCGCGAGCGCCATCGAGAGCGGCAGCGCCACGATCGCCACGACGACGCCGGCAAGGGCGTCCCTTCGCAGCCGCGAGAGGGTGTACCCCTGCTGGATGCTCCTGCGCAGGGCGACGGCGAAAGGCAGGTTGAGAGCGCTGGAGACGTTCGCCTGGCCACCTGCGGACATCGAAGACTCAGGCGCGGGGCGTGCCTTGAAGCCGAGCCGGATCACGCACGACGAGCACCGAGCAGCCCGCGTGGTTGACGACCTTCGCGGCGGTCGTCCCGATGATGTGATCCAGACCGGAGTACCCGTGCGAGCCAACGACGATGAGGTCCGCGTTGTCGCGTCGAGCGGCGTCGCAGATCGTCTGCCACGGTACGCCCACGATGACCTCTGTTCTTTCGAACAGCTCCTTGGGAACGCGGGATGCTTGCTCGTCGAGGTACGAACGGGCCTGATGCTGCAAGAGATCGAGCAGCGATTCGTCGGTCGTCTTCCAGAAATCCTGCGGGATGTCCGGCGGGAGGCCGACCGACCGCAGGAGGACCAGCTTGCCTCCGTTTGCTCGTGCGACGAGAGTCGCCGCGCTCAATACGCCCGGCGCCCGCGGGGAGCCGTCGAGGCCAACGAGAATCCGCTTCATTTCGCTTGTCTCCTTCAGTCCCTTGGTTCCTTGGCGACGCCGATCGTCCGCTGGAGGGTGACACCGTATTCGTTGAGCTTGTACTGAATCTTGCGCACGCTGATGTCGAGCATCTGGGCGGCGGCGGCGGTGCGCCCGGCGCAAGCCTCCAGCGTCGAGAGGATGGCATGACGCTCGATCTCTTCGAGCGTGGAGCCGGGGATGCGAACTGCGCCCTTCTGCACGGCGCCGACTCCGGCGGGCAAGTGTTTCGCAGTCAGCAGCGAACCGTCGCACAGGACGACCGCCCGCTCGATCACGTTCTCCAGCTCGCGGACGTTGCCGGGCCATCGATAGGCGCCGAGGCGTTCGACTGCGTCGTCGGAGAAGCCTTCGATGCGCTTGCTGTTCTCCTTGGCAAATCGTTGCAAAAAATGCGTGGCGAGCGGCAATAGATCGCTCGGGCGCGCGCGGAGCGGAGGCATCTCGATGTTGACGACGTTGAGCCGGTAGAAGAGATCTTCGCGGAACTTGCCCGCGCTGATCTCGGCAGTCAGGTCACGATTCGTCGCCGCGATGATCCGCACGTCGACCTTGAGCGTTTCGTTGCCGCCCACCCGCTCGAACGTACGCTCTTGCAAGAAGCGCAGGAGCTTGACCTGGATGGCGGGGGTGATCTCCCCGATCTCGTCGAGAAAGAGGGTGCCCCCGTCGGCCTGCTTGAAACGACCCTCCCGGCGCGCGGCCGCGCCCGTGAATGACCCTTTTTCGTGGCCGAACAGCTCGCTCTCGAGGATCGTTTCCGCGAGCGCCGCGCAATGCAGCTTGACGAAGGGCGCGCGCGCGCGCGGACTGTGCTCGTGGATGGCTTGTGCGACGAGCTCCTTGCCGGTGCCGCTCTCTCCCGTGATGAGCACGCTCGCCTTGCTGGGCGCGACCTGCTCGATGACGTCGAAGATCTGCTGCATCGCCGGGCTGCTGCCGACGATGGAGTCGAAGCGTAGGCGGTCCTGGAGTCGCGCGCGCAGCTCGGTGGCCTCGTGCTGGAGGCTGCGGCGGTCGATTTCTCGTCGAATGACGAGAATGAGCTCGTCGATCTGAACGGGCTTGGTCAGATAATGCTCCGCGCCGAGCTGCATCGCGCGCACGGCGGTCTCGACGTCGGCGAACGCCGTCACGAGGACCACGATGAGATCGGGGTCGACTTCCTTGGCGCGCCGCAGAAGCTCGATCCCGTCCATGCCCGGCATGTGCAAGTCGGTCACGAGCACCTGGGGCGCCGTCTCCTGCACCCGCGCGAGCGCGCTGGTGCCGTCCTCCGCCACGACGACGTCGAAGCCCTCGCCGCGCAGCAGGCTGGAAAGACCGTTGCGAGCGCTCGCCTCGTCGTCGGCGACGACCACTCGCACCGTCGCCTTGTTTCTCGCTCCTTCCGTGGGCACGACGAACCTCCTACGCAAAATTTGCGCGCGAGCGCAAGTTTCGCGAGCGCGCCGAATCGAGCGTCTTCGGGTACTTGGCCAATTCTCCCATATCCCGGAGCCCCCTGAGCACGGATCGAGCCACGAGCGGGGAGCGGGCGCCCTGCAGTCCGGTCGACGCCGAAGCCGCTCCACGGCTAGCGTCCGGCGGCGGGTCCGGCCTTTGGAGGGCTGCCGATGCGCTATGACGAACGATTTCGAGTGGAGCCGGGTCGGCGCCTCGATCTCGCGAAGATCGATCCGAGCTTCAAGGACAAGCACGAGAACGAGCAGACGGCGCGGGCGCAGATCGATGCCCTGACCGAGCGGCTGCGCGGCTTGCAGTCGCTCGTCTATGCCGAGAACCGGCGCTCGGTCCTCATCTGTCTGCAGGCGCTCGACGCAGGGGGCAAGGACGGGACGATCAACCATGTGCTGAGCGCCATGAATCCGCAGGGGACACGGGTTCATTCCTTCAAGGTGCCCTCGAAAGAGGAGGCGGCTCACGACTTCCTCTGGAGAGCCCATCAGAACGTGCCGGCAAGAGGAGAGGTGGTCGTGTTCAACCGATCGCACTACGAGGACGTGACCGTCGTCCGCGTGCACAACCTCGTGCCCAAAAGCGTGTGGTCGAAGCGCTACGACCTCATCAACGATTTCGAGCGGAACCTTGCCGAGAGCGGTACGCACATTCTCAAATTTTACCTGCACATCAGTCCGGACGAGCAGCTCGCGCGGTTCAAGCAGCGCCTCGATGATCCGGGGCGATGGTGGAAGATCAGCGAGTCCGATTATGCGGAGCGGGAATTTTGGCCCGAGTACGTCGCCGCCTACGAGGAAGCGCTCTCGCGGACGAGCACCGAGTACGCGCCCTGGTACGTCATCCCCGCCAACCACAAGTGGTTTCGCAACTTGGCGGTTTCCACGATCGTCGTCGAGACCCTGGAGGCGCTCCAGATCAAGCGGCCGCCGCCGTCGGTGGACATCGACGCCATCCGGCGCAAGTACCACGACGCCGCGAAACGGGGCACTTGACGAGCGGCGGGCCCGTCGATCTTGCCTCCAGTGATCGGGGCTGACGCATTGCTTGCGTCCTAGCGCACGAAGTGCGGGTCGAGTGGGTTCCGCTGGACGTGCTACGCGGACGGAGGAGAACTCGACTGGCGATGCCGAGCCCCTACCGCTGGCGAAACGCCCTCCGTGTTCGAGGGTCGATCGTCGCGAGCCTTGCCCTTGGCGCCGGCGCACGCGGCGGCGTGGGGCTTTTGCTGTCCGCGGTCGCCTGTTGTTATTCCGCGCCCCGGCGGCCCGACGGCGGCGAGGGCCTCCTCGCGCCCGGCGCCCGCGCGCCGGACCTCGAGGCATTCGACGTGAACGGCGTCTCCACGCGGCTGTCGTCGCTGCGCGGCCAAGCCGCCCTCGTGTACTTCTATCCGCGGGACGGTACTCCGGGTTGTACGACCGAGGCATGTTCGTTTCGTGATGCGTGGCAAAAGCTCCGGAGCGCGCAGATCGCGATCATCGGAGTTTCGTCGCAGTCGCGCTCGAGCCACCTCGAGTTTCAGAAAGAGCAGCGACTGCCCTTTCCGCTGGTGGCCGATGAGAGCGGAGAGGTTCAGCGCGCCTATGGTGTCTCGAGCGGGCTCTTCGGCTACGCCCGCGTGAGCTTTCTGGTCGCGCCGGGCGGGACCATCGCGAAGGTGTGGCCGAACGTCGATCCGGGCACGCACGTCGACGAAGTGCTTGCGGAAGCCGCCCGTCTCGCCGACGCGTCGCGCCGAGCCGTCCCGTGAGCGCCGGGCAACCGAATTCGCCCTCGCCGCGTGGCGCCGGTGCCATAGCCGCTCTCGTGGAGCGCTTGCGCGGCGGTCACGTCGTGGTGCTGACCGGCGCCGGAGTGAGCACCGAATCGGGCATTCCCGATTACCGGAGTCCGCAGTCGAACGCCCGCGCGCGGCGGCCGATCTCCGGCTCCGAGTTCGTTCGATCCGCCGTGCTGCGTCGGCGCTACTGGGCTCGTGCTCTGGTCGGGTGGGAAAGCTTCCGCAGAGCCCGCCCCGGACCGGCGCATCGTGCGATTGCAGCGCTCGAAGCGCAAGGCGTCGTCTCGGCGGTGATCACACAAAACGTGGATAGGTTGCATCAGCAGGCGGGGAGCCGCGCCGTCCTCGAGCTGCACGGCGCGCTCGCGGAGGTCGCGTGCCTCGCATGCGGTGCGCTCGAGAGCCGCGACGCTTTGCAGGCCCGCATGCGCGCAGCCAACCCGGCTTGGGCCGGAACCCACGGTCACGGCGGGGCCCTCGCCCCCGACGGGGACGCGGAGTTGACGGACGAAGCCGTCGCCACCTTCGAGGTTCCCGCGTGCGAGGCTTGCGGCGGAATGCTCAAGCCGAGGGTGGTCTTTTTCGGCGAGAACGTTCCTCGTTCGCTGGTCGAGCAGGCGTACGCGTGTGTGGACGGCGCAAAGGGGCTGCTCGTCGCCGGCACCTCGCTCGCGGTGCTCTCGGGCTACCGATTCCTCCGACGTGCAGCGGAGCGGGGGACGTGGATCGGAATCGTGAACCGCGGTCCGGTGCGTGGGGAAGAGTGCGCGGCGCTCAAGATCGAAGAGAGCACGGGCACCGTGCTGGAAGGAGTCGCTCGGAGCCTCGGGAATACGTCCGGGCCCCCGGTTGCTGTCTCCTGGTGAGGTCGTCTCCTGGTGAGGTCGTCGTCGTTGCGGGCAGCGCTCCTTATGTGCGTCGTGTGCCTGGTGGGCTGTGACCACGCGAGCAAGATCGTGGCGGCAGCCGCCCTTCGCAACGCGGCTCCCGTCGTCGTGGTGCCGGGACTGCTCGACCTGCATTACACGGAGAATCGAGACGTCGCGTTCGACATGCTTTCGCGGCTTTCGCTGCGGCTGCCTGCGTGGGCAGTGACTGGGCTCGCGGTCATCGCCACGGCGCTCGTCGTCGTCGCCTGGCTTCGTCGTCGCGCAGGTGCCTGGTCCGAGCAGATCGGTCTGGCGCTGGTGAGCGCCGGAGCGATCGGCAACGCGACGGACCGCCTTCTGCTGGGCCATGTGATCGATTTCATTCACGTGCGGCTCTGGCCGGTATTCAACGTGGCAGATGCGCTCGTCGTCGCGGGCGCAGGCCTGCTGATGCTCGGGGTCGCGCGGACGGCGAGCCGGTCCGACCAGCTCAGGCGAGGCATCTGAGACCGCCGCCCGGGGGCATGGCCGGCCTTCTGCCCGAAGCTACGCTTCCGACATGCGAATGCTCCTCCGTGCGCTCGTCGTCGCGGCCGCCGCAAGTGGAGCGGCCGCCTCTTGGGCCGACTCCAATCCCGCGGTGCCCGTCACGGTCGGCATCGTCGGAAAAGGGGTGATCCGCTTGCTGGTCGCCGACGGCGCGTCGCGTCCCTGCGATGCGGCGGGCAACCGTGTGCTCTTCAATGGTCGCGTGAAGGCCGGCGACGAGATGAAGTTCACCTCGACAACGGGGTCGGTCTGCGTCGACCACACCTACGGCTCGCTCCGCGAATCCCAGTGGGCGGGCGGATCCATCTGGTCCGGCAGGGTGACCTATCCCGGCGGCCCCGAACCTTCCATCCGCGGTACGGTCTCGACCGACGAACCCTAAAGCGGTGTTCCGAGGGATGGGACGAGGGAGCAGTGGGGCGGTGGGTTTCGGACCCCTCGAGGAACGAGGCAGCGAATACATTCGTCGAAAATTTTCAAAGGCAGCCGACAGGCAAAACCTGGGCTCGCCAGTCATGGATTTCTCGAGTGATTTCTTCTCGCGCGGCTCTCTGGCGCGAGCTAGGGTCGTGGCCGGTGAGGTGCTGCATGAAGCGATTCTTTGTCTCCGGCCTGGCCTTCGTCCTGCCCGCGCTGCTTCTGGCTTCATTGCTGGCTGCCTGTTCGGACTCCACCAATCCGCCAACCTCACCGACCCAGTCGGCCCTGGTTACGAGTGACGGTGGCTCGACCAGCCAGACGCCTCCGCCCAGTGGGGGAGGTGGCGGCGGTGGCGGCGGCTGGTGATCCGGCCCGGAGGGGCGTGGGTCCGAGGGCGTAGGTCACACGTCCCTCAACGACCGTCTCCCTCGCAGGCTCCGCGCCACAGGGTCTCCTCGCGCGGAGTCGTTCGCTGGTAGTCCGGCAGCGCCCACTGGCGGAAGGCGACCAGGTCGATCTCCTGCAAACGCAGCGGCGCCAGGTGGGCGCGGTCGAAGCGGCGGCACAGGTACCGGGCGAACCAGGGTCGCTCGCGAGCGTTCTCCGGCATCGCCAGGTTGGTCACGTAATAAAGCCAACGCGGGCTGGAAAACGTGCTCGACAGGTGTTCCGGTTCCGTACGCGACGGAGGGCTGAGCGATGGATGGTACGCATCGACGATGCGCCCGTCGGGGAGACGTCCCGTCGCGACGAGCCAGTTCGTCTCCCGCCACGGTCGGGGAGCGAACATTGCCCAGGACTGGTCGAGTCGGAGGACCTGGACCAGGTGCTTGACGCTGCTCGGCATGGCCAGGGGCGCGATGTGCACGGATGCCGCGTTGATCCAGAGAACGAGCACCAGTGCGGCGAGTGCGGCGGCATCGGCCGCTCGGCCCGCGCGCCGAGGAGACGCGGTCGCCTCCCTCGGCCCGAGTCGCTCCCAGAGTGCCGCCGGAAGGAACGGGACGAGTGAACAGATGCTGATGGCGGGGAAGATGCCGAGGCGCATGCTGAGGGCGAAACCGACATGCATCACGAAGAGCGCTCCGATGCCGAGCATTCGAAGCGGACCGGTCCAGAACGGGCTGAAAAGAAGCAGCGGCGCGGTCCACTCGGCGAAGTAAACGCCGTACGTCAGCGCCTTGGTGAGAAGGAACATACTCCCGATCCGTCGGCCGAGCGCCGTCGTTCCCTGATCGACCTGCAGGGCGTAGTACGTTGCCGTTCCGTCCGGGAACCAGTCACGGCTCGTCTTGAGCGAGGCGGAGACGAGCCATACGATCGCGACCTGGATCAGCAGGCCCGCGCTGCCGATCGACCGAACCGGTTCTCTCTGCCGCAGCGGCAGCAGCACGGACCAGAAGAGAAGCAGCCGCAGGATCTGGTCACCCTTGTTGAGAACCATGAAGTTGCGGTTCTGGAGCGATACGGTCAGTGCCCAGAGCGCGGCCGTGACGGCGGGTCCCCCTCGCCCGAGGACGAGGAGGACGGCGAGGATCGCCGCGGTCGCAAAGAGGGACGCCTCGAACCATGTCGAGCCTCCCCACGCGTGCACACAGAAATGAAAGGCGGCGGACGGCTCGTCCGAAAGCGCGCGTCGCGGGAGTAGACCCCAATCCGAATAATGGTCGGAGAGCGCGCCGGCCCGGACCCCCAGGTCCAGCAGCACGAGCGCCCCGAGGCCGACTCGGAAGGTGTGCAGGCTTCGGGGATGGATGACGAAGACGCGTTTCGCCCACTCCACGCCAAACGCCCAGAGCCTGTTCGTGAACGATTTCACCTCCGTCGAACCTCGCCGTCGAACCAGGCCCCGAATGGGCTTCCAGTTGTAGCGTCCGTTCGACGTCGGTGGAAAGGCGTGCCAAAGAATGGCTACCCGGTGTGCAGGCCCGCCTTTGGCGGATCTTCGCACGCGGGTAGGTTGGCGCCCGGGTTGGTCCGGGAGAACGGATGGCGATGGGGACGTGGACGGCGTTCGTTGAGGAGCACGTACGGGACCTTCAGCGGCCCGCGACACTCCTCTACTGGCCGTACGTCGTGAGCGCCGCCGTGTTGACGTTGCTCTTTCTGAGGAAGTCGCTCGGAATGACCTTCCGCGAAGGGTTGCGCGTCGTCGGGTCTCCCCGCACGTGGCTCGCGCGATCGACGCGGACCGATGTCGTCATGACGCTCGTGCACGAGATGTTCGTCGCTGGACCGACGTTCGCCCTGAGCACTTGCGTATCGAACAATCTGTTCGGCGCGGTTCGCGGGCAACTCGCACCCGCGGTCGCGGCTGGCGTCGGATGGGCACCTCCGATCCTGATTCAGTCGATCCTGATGACCGCCGCCGTGACGCTGGCCGTGGATCTGGGCACGTTCGTTGCCCATCGACTCCATCACGCTGTTCCCGTTCTGTGGGAAATGCACGCAGTCCACCATTCCGCTGACCGGCTCACGTTTTTCACGGCGCATCGCGTGCATCCGCTGGAGGCCCTTCTGCGGGGGGCGATTCAGGGGGTGCTGACCGCGCTCGTGATGGTGGCTTTCTCGTGTGTGTTCGGTCGGGTGGCCCCGATGCTCACCGTCTGGGGGATGGGCGTGGGGTTTCTGGCCTTCAGCTTCACCAACAACCTGCTTCACTCCCCCGTTCCCGTTCGGTATCCGAGGTGGCTACGGCGTTTCGTCCTCAGTCCGCACATCCACCATCTGCACCACAGCCGGCTTTCGGCCCATCAAGACCGCAACTTCGGAGCCATTTTTCCCTACTGGGATCGACTGTGTGGAACCTACCTCGATCGGGAGGTGGGACTCGGCGAGCTCACCTTCGGTCTCGATCCTGCGAAGGACCTCTTCCGTCACTCGCTCCTGCGTTGCTATCTGATGCCGCTCTTCGTTCCGGTGGAGCGGGCGACCCGGGTGCTCTGCTCGGCAGTCGGTCGATGGCGCCGGGCCTCGCTACCGTTGGTGCGCCAGGTGCCACCACAGAAGGCCGAATGAGGCGAGCAGGAACGCGATCGGTGCGATCCCGACGAGCGCAATGTACCTCATGATTCGCAGGCTCTTGCGCCAGCGCGTCACCATGACCAGACGATCGGCGAGACCGGAGATCCGGACCTGCGCCGGGTGATCGAGGTCGGCCTTCAGCGCTGCAACCGTGGGGTACCGTTCGGCGGGGTTGCGCCGCAGCGCGCGAAGGACAATCTCCTCCATTTCCCTCGAGATTTCCGGATTGAGCGCCCGGGGTGGCTTCGGATCGCCGATCTGACGCGCGCTCGCCACCACGAAGGGTTCGTCGCCCTCGAAAGGCGGATGACCCGTGAGCATCTCGTAGAGCATCGAGCCGAGGGCGTAGATGTCGACACTCGGACGACCACGCTGCCGAGCGATCTGTTCGGGGGCGACGTAGTCCGACGTGCCTATGGCGGGTGCCGATCCCAAGAGCGCAAAGCGGCTCTTCACGACCGCGTGCGCCAGTCCAAAGTCGATCAAACGAATGGAGCCATCGTCGCACAGGATGACGTTGCCCGGCTTCAGGTCGTAGTGGACGATTCCATGCCCATGCAGATAGTCGACGGCCTCGCACAGGCGACTCATGAGGCTCAGCGCCTCGCTCTCCGCGAGCCGCCTTCCTTTACCGATCCGCGTGGAGAGCGGGGTTCCCTGCAGGTATTCGGTCACGACGTACCCGCGATGGTTGGGGTTCGGCAGGGCGACGAACTTCAGGATGTAGGGATGGTCGAGGGTGATGCCGATCTCGGCTTCGCGCTGGAAGATCGACCACGAGCCGACCCCGCTGGAGTACTGAGGGAGCGGCACCTTTACGGCGACGAGCTCCCCGGGGCGTTCGAGGTCGCGCGCCTTGAAGATCGTCGACATGCCACCTCGCCCAATCTGGTCGAGGATGAGAAAGCGATGTTCGAGCGTCTGCCCCGGAAGGACCTTCAGCACAGCCACGCAATCACTCTCGGCATTGGCGGTCGACGATACGGCGCAGACTCATTACCGATTTGCGGCGCCTGGCGCTACGTCAATCCGCGTCCGGCGGTATGATGCACGAAGATCGTGAACGAGAATGCCGAACAGATCGAGTACTGGAACGGCCCCGCAGGCGGCCGCTGGGCTCGTGAGCAAGACGCCATCGATCGAGCGTTCGAGCCTTTTACCGCGCGGCTTCTCGAACGGGTGGATCTCCGCCAGGGTGCGCATGTGCTCGACGTGGGCTGCGGCTGCGGCGCGACCACGCTCGCCGCAGCGGACGCCGTGGGGGCGGCCGGTTCAGTGGTGGGGGTCGACGTGTCGGTGCCGATGGTCGCGCGGGCGCGTGAACGCTCGGCGGGTCGAGCCAACGTGGCTTACATCCGGGCCGACGCCGCCGTACACGTGTTCCCGCCGTCGTTCGACGCGGCGATCTCGCGCTTCGGCGTGATGTTTTTCCGCCGGCCCTTGCTCGCGTTCGCGCGCTTGGGCGAGGCGCTCCGCCCGGGGGCCGCGCTGGGGTTCGTCTGCTGGCGTGCGGCGGACGAAAACGAGTGGGTCCGCATTCCCGCAGGGGTCCTCGACCCCTTCGTCCCCGCCGATCCCGTTCTCGCTGCGGACGAGCCCGGACCGTTCGCGTTCGCCGACGCTTCCCGGGTCGCGAGCATCCTTGGCGGCGCCGGGTACACGAACGTCGCGATCGAGCCGTTCGACGCGGACGTCGTTCTCTCCATCGAAGGACTCCCCGAAGCCGTGCGCTTTGTCATGGCGACCGGGCCCGCGGCCCGGCGATTGCGCGACGCCGACGACGATACGAGGGCTCGGGTGGGCGCCGCACTTGCCGAACGACTGCGGGCCTACGCGGGCGACTGCCGCGTCGCCTTGCGGGGTGCGGTGTGGATCGTGACTGCCATACGTCCCCGCTCGGCCCGCCGCTCGGTCGACGTCAGGCTTTCTTGAGCTCGTGCAGGGCAAAGGCCGCGCCCTGGGGATCCAGCAGCTGCGCGATGTGCGCACCCCCTGGCACCTCGACCGGGCCGTTGAGGAGCTTGCCTCCGTGTGCCTTCGCGCTCTCGATGGCGGCGGCAAGATTCGGAACCTCGATGTAGTAGAGCCATGCAGCAGGGGCCGGCCTGTCCTTCGGCTTCGTGAACATGCCGCCGAGGTCCCTGCCGCCGCCGTTGAAGATGACGTACTTGCCCATGGGGCCCATGTCGAAATCGCGGGATCGCTTCCAGGCAAAAAGCTTGCTGTAGAAGATGAACGCGGACTCGTGATCGGTCGTCGCGAGCTCGCTCCACGTGATCTCGCCCGGCTTGGTCACGTCGTGCACCTCCACGGCCTGCTTGGATTTGAAGACGTTGATCGACGCGCCCTGCGGGTCCGCGATTACCGCGTAGCGACCGACGTTCGGGATGTCGGTCGGCGCGAGGTACACGCGGGCCCCCAGCTTCTTTGCCTCGGCGACGCTCGCGTCGACGTCGCCGACCTGTACGTTCGACGTCCAGAGTGGGGGAGAGCCCATCTTGGACGCCTGATCCGGCAACTTCATCGCCCCGCCGACGGGCCCCTGGCTGCCCACGAACATCGTGTATTCGGCGTTGAAGGGTTGTGCCTTCCAGCCGATGAGGCGGCAGTAAAACTCGACCGCCTTGGCGGGTTCGGAGGTCAGTAGATCGAACCAGACGAAGCTTCCATTGGTTGCGTGCGCCATGAGAGTGCCTCCCCGGAGACTCGCGGAATTCGCGAGGGGCCGAAAAGGCTATAAGCTCCAGCTCTCGGGGAAAAGCGTCCCGCCTCGGTCCTTGCATGGCGGACTCGACAGGCCGGTCGCGGCCGAGTCGAGCGAGCGCCCGCGAGGGGAGGGCGCAGTCGCGCCGTCGGCAGCGACGGCTAAAGTGGGCAAATGGCCGTCCACATCGCCCTTCTGCGCGCGGTCAACGTCGGGGGCCGATCGCTGGCGATGGCCGATTTGCGGGAGCTACTCGCCGAGCTGGGCCTCAAGGACGTTCGCACGGTCCTGCAGAGCGGGAATGCGGTATTCGAGAGCGATCGGTCGCCCATCGCGCTCGAGGCGTTGCTCGAGAAGGCCACCCTGGAGCGTTTCGGGTTCGCCACCGAGTTCTTCGTCCGGACCGCCCCGGAATGGGATGCGGCCATCGCCGCCAATCCATTTGCTCCCGAGGCGCGCGAGGATCCGAGCCACCTGCTCTTGATGGCCCTCAAGACGGCGCCGACGGCGGCCGACGTCCGAGCGCTGAGCGCGGCAATTGGTGGTCGCGAGCGCGTCGCCGCCCGCGGGCGCCACGTGTACCTCGTTTACCCCGACGGGATCGGTCGTTCGAAGATGACCAACGTGCTGGTTGAGTCGCGATTACGCACGCGAGGCAGCGGGCGAAACTGGAACACCGTGCTCAGGCTTTCGGTGCTTGCGCGGGGCGCCGCGAAATGAGCGGGACTACTCGCCGGCTTCGGGTTCGGCATTCGGTTCCGACGGATACAAGCTCGCGTCGGAGAACTGCAGGCAGCAAAACACCGCGGCCGGGGCGGTCGGGTCCTGGTCACATCCCCCGGGCCCCGTCACGAGGCAAAGGCTACGAACGGTACCCATATAGCAT
>DASPUY010000268.1:0-15482 GCA_035622655.1 Polyangiaceae bacterium | reverse complement strand
AGGCGGGCGACACGGAGCAGCCGCTGAGCCCGTCGATGTTCGGCAAGGGTCATTTCGCCGCGAACGTCCGCACCTACGCCGGGATCCTGAGACATCCGCTCGACATCACGGGTCCCCACTCGCCGCTGCTCATGATTCTCGGGCTGGCCGGTTGCGTGCTTCTCGTGGCGCGCCTGGTCCGTGGCTGGCGCGCCGGGGTGCTCGAGCGGCCACGTCTCCAGCTCGCTTGGTTCGTGGCGGCGCTGGTCTCGGCGGAATTCGTCCTGACCTTCGCCTACTCGGCCGGTCAGACGCTGCAGCCAGCGTCGGCGCGTCTCTTCATCTGGCTCGACACGTTCCTCGCGTTCGTCGCCGCATGGATGCTGACCCTGGTCGGAGAGCGCCTCGGCATCCTGCGCGACGTGCTGCGCGAACGGTCCGGTCCCGTGCTCACCGTGCTCGCGTGCGCCGCAATGTTCGTGCTGCACCTGCCGGTGGCTCAGGAAGCCCGCTTCATCAATGCGCTGATCCTCACACGCCAGGCCGCGCAGACGTGGCGATTCTTCGAGCAGCTCGGGGACCGGCGAATCCTCATCCTCACCGACCGTCCCGGTCTATACACGATCATGGACTATGGAGCGCTCGACATCTCCGTTGCGACGACCAATCGCCAGTGCCTTTACGAGCTCTCGAGGCACCTCTACAGGGACGTCTATCTCATCCAGGAGATGGACCTCGAAACCAAGAAGCCCAAGAGCGGGTTCGATGCCTGGTCGGACGTGAAGCTGGAATCCGTTCTCGAATTTCAGAACACCGAATCCGTCTACGTTCGGGTCGCACGCGTCATCCAGTGATGGCCCACGGCGGAAGGATGCGAGGGTGGGCCAGGTCGGCGAGCCGCTCGGGGTCGGTCTCGCCCGCGACCAGCGCATCGAGGATGGCGCGGCCCGTCAATCCGAGCACATCGCTGATGGTGCCCGTTAGCTTGATGTGGCGTCTTCGAGCGTTTTCTGGATGCGCTGGGTGTGCTGCGCCACCTCGCGCACCAGTGGCTTGCGCGTGCGGGCCAGCTCGCGCACATGCTGAATCGCGACCGGCGGCACGAAGCTGCCGCGGATCAGGCCGTGCGCAAGCAGGGCTCTCAGCACCATAAAAACGCCGACCTCGGTGCCGACGCGGCGCCGTCAGACTAGCCCGTTTCATCCGGCGCGGGTGGTTGCCACCCGTGGGCAACTAGAACGTGTCCGTGCTCGTCTCCGTCTCCGTTGCCGAAACGCGCCCCGTCTCCGTCCGGGTTCCGGTTTCCGAGCCCGTCGCCGCCGTCGCGGTCACGGTGTCCGTCCCCGAAAACGCGACGGCCGTGACGGTGAAGGTCGCCGTCCCGGCGCCCATCATCATCATGGCAGGAATCGTCGTCGTCGCGGTTTCGGTCACGGTCGCCGTCCGGGTCACCGTCGTGCCCGAGGTATCGGTGGTCGTCTCGGTTTCCGTCCCCCGGACCGTTTCCGTCCTCGTTGCGGTCGCGCCTCCCCCGCCCCCTGCCGCCGCGTTTGTCGAGCTGGTGCTCGTCTCGGTCACCGTCTCGGTGGCAGTGGTCATGACGGTCAGCGTCGTTCCGTTGCCGAGGCGCGCGGTCGCCGTCTCCGTCGTCGTTTGCGTGCCGATCACGGTGTACGTCGCTCCGCTCCCACCCCCTCCGCCGCCGCCCCCATCGCCGATGCCGCCCACGACGGCGCTGGTCGAGCTGTTGCCGCCGCTCGTGCCGCCCGGGTTGCCCGTGCTTCCGGTGCTCGAGGACCCGTTGCTAGAAACGCTGACCTGGGGGCTCGAGCTTCCGCCGCAAGCGTAAAGTGCAAGGCCCACGCATACAAGCACGAAATTGCCCTTCATTTTGCTCCACCCTTTTCGCGACGCGCGGCTTCTCCACCTATTCACATGGCAGCGAGCCGTCAAGACATGCGGAAGAGCGCACCCGACGCGCAGGGACTCCCCTCTCCCCACCGAAGTACCCTCACGCTCCACCTCCCAGGCACAAATCCGTGGGGCGCCCTCGGGGGCGCAGCTTCCTCGCGGTGGACCCGCCGCGCCGCTGAGTACACTCTGACGCGAATCAAACGGCTGCGCGCGAACTGTCGAGCTCTGCCATTCGGCCAGGGCGCCGCCTCGGGCCCCATCGGCCCCGTGGGCCCCTTCGGAGGAATCTCGCGGCGTCGGCGACGAGCAGCACCAGGAGGACCAGGTAGAACGCGTCGACGTCGTAGCGGTAGCGATTGAAGTCGCCGAACGAAATGAGAAGGGTGACCGCGGCCGAATACGCGATGGTGAGGAGGATGAAGGCGATGGCGACTCCGCACGATCGTTCGCTCTCCGAGGACGCGCGGGCGCCAACCAGGCGACCAAGACCGTAGAACCACGCGAGAGACAGAGCGACGACGAGCGCAAGCGAGCGCCCTGCCTTCGGCCCTGTCTTCTGCACGCCCGTGACCCCATCCAGCGCGGCATTCAGCTCCTCGAGCCTCTTGTAGTTGGCGCCGAACATCACCCAGTCGGCCAGAGCGGCCGACGAGACGTATTGCCCCGAAATGCCTGACCATACGCTCCGCCAGTAGTCCGCCCCGTAGTGGCCGAGCAGATACAGGGCGTCGGGGCGGTAATAGTGCTCCGCCACCAGGACGTGCTCGAGCGCGTGCGGATTGGTGACGCCCCCCGGAAGCACGTCGAGATCGAGAAGCGGGATGCCCGTCGGCGCATGATCCAGCCGATATCGGCCGTAACCAGTCGCGTCCGTCGTCAGGCCCCGATAGTCGGCGACGGGGGTCAAAAGGCCCTTGATCGCGAGCCGATGACGCTCGCCTGCGGGCAATTGCAGGTAGATCTTCTTGCAAAGGTTTTCCCAGAGCAAGGCTTCCCCGAACGAATGACCCACCAGCCACGACGTCTTCGCCGTGTTGAGGAAGACGATGAACAGCGGCACCACGGCGGCTTTGAGGATCACCTTTCGCGACGGGCCCGAAGGGCCGATCGGGGGGCGCAGAAGGAGCAGGCTCGCGGCCGCCGCCATGAAGAGCGTGCCGAACGTCGAGCGGACGAGAGCCACGCCCGCCAGCACCCAGAAGAAGAGAATCACGGCCCCCGGCGTGCCGAGCCGGTAGGCTCGAAGGAGCGCCGAGAGGCAACACACGAGCAAGAACGCCGTGGGTAGCGGGTAGAAAAGCCAAGTCTCGTAAAGGATGGCCGTGGGCCGCGCCTCGAAGAGGCACACGGCAATCGCCGCGAGCGCGGGGGGCGCGCCGAGCCACATGAGGACGCGCAGCAGCGTCAGGGACAAGAGCACGCCGAGAGCGACGTAGAGACCCTCGAGCAGCACGCTGGCGTGGGCGAGCCCGAGGAGCTTGATGCTCCCCTGCACGACCAGGATCTGCATGGGCGCCTGGTGGTGCAAGTAGAGCACGCTGCGCCAGAAATCGTGCTCGACGAGCCACGGAGGCAAGTACTGGAGGAACTGGCCGGGCGGCGAGCTGTCGAACTGCACGTGAAACGCCGAGCGGTACACGATTCTCGAGATCGCGAAGACGAGGACGACCGCGACGTGCGCCGCAATCCACCCCCGCAGGGCACCCGGGTCGCGGCGACGGCCCTCGAAGGTTGTCGCAACGTCGCGGCGCGCTCCGAGGCTCACCGGATCTCGACCCCTTCCAGGTGAAAATACGTGGTCGCATCGACCCACAACTTGACGTAACGCGCCCGGCGCGGCGTGAAGACGGCTCTCCAGACGGCGAAGGGTTCCGTCCGACGCCCGACTTCGACGAAGTGCTTGTCGTCGCCCGCGACCTCGACGAAAAGGGGAAGGCAGCGCGCGTCGCAACAATCGGCGCGGTTGACCACCGTCACGCTGCGGATGGAGCGGTCTTCCAGCAGATCGATCACGATCCAGGGTCGCGGTTCGAGGTCGGTATGGAACACGAGATTGAAGCGCCCGTGCGCGCCCAGGACGCCGGACGTGCCGTAATCGGGCACCGCGCTGCTCGCGGTCCACGCGTACTTTTCCCAGGGGCCCGCCCAGGGAATATTCGCCGCCATGACCGCCAGGACAGCGGCCGCGCAGAGCAGCGCGAACCCCCAGCGACTCCAGCGCCGCACCCGCGCGACTGCGGGCTCCCCTCGGGCGACGCGCAGCACCTTCCCGAGCAGGATCTCCGCTTCGACCAGCGGCTCCGCGTCCAGCCGCTGGGCAGGCTTGATTTCGAGGCATTCCAGAACCGACCGCACCCGGTTGCCGGAGAAGGCTCGGGCCAACATGCCGCCTCGATCCAGCACGTCGATGGCCGTTGCGACGTCCGACGGATCGGGCCCGCCCGTGTCCATCGCCCGCGCGACCAAAAACAGGGCGTGTGCCAAAAGGACCTGTCCCAGCGGGAGATCGGGGCCGCCGGGTCGGTTCGGATCCAGGGCCTGCCCCGCCATCGCCAGCGATCGCTCGGCGCGTGCGAGCGCGGCCTCCGAGCCTGCCCAAGCGCCGCTCGCGCCTGCCCGATCGAACCCCGCCCGGTCGGGTCTCGCGTTCGACCCGCTCATGCCGGGCCTGGTGCCCGCATGTGGCGCCATTCGATCTGCGCGGAGATCGGTGCCACGTCGCCTGAGATACCGCACCTCTCGAATTCGCAACAGCGAATTTGCTTTGGCGTCGTCTTCATGGCGATCTTCATGTTCATGGCGATCTTCATGGTGATCTGGGGATCCATGGCGATCTGCGGCTCATCCTGAACTAGATTCGGGCGGACATTCGGGCTTCGAAGCTTCGCTTCGGGTCTCGAGCAGCCGCCGAGACCCTCGACGGCGTTCGGAGGCCTGGATCCCCAACGAACATGACGGCGGCAGTGCCACGAGCAAACGCAGAGCGTCGAAACGTGCGCCGTATCCCGAGGTCGAGCCGCATCGGCGCTGCGCTCGTCGCGGGCCTCCTCGCGTTTCACGCAGCGAGGGCGAACGCTTCAAGCTCGGGCGACTCCGCAGCGGACCAGGCAGCCGGCTCAGTCGCTCCAGCCGCGCTGCCGAGCTCCTCTTCCTCGAGCGGCGCCTCTTCCTCGAGCGCGGCATCCTCTCGCTCCGCGAGCGCCTCATCTTCCGGAGGCGCGCCCGTGACCCCCGCGACGCTGGGTCCCCCGAAGGGCGACGAGCCGAGGGGCTCGAAGGCCGTGCTCAACGTCGCGGTTGCGGGCAACCAGGTGGACTACGTCACGCGTCGCTTCGAGCCCGCCGGCTTCCCGCTCATCGGAGGCGACAGCGACATCGGCTTCCAGTTCGGGGGGGTGGGAACGCTTTCGTACTTCGCCGACGGCGTCGCGCCCTACCGCTGGAACATGGACCTGGTCCTGTCGGCGAGCGTCAAGGAAGGGCCAAGCGGCGGCGCGGAGATCGCACAGCAGGAATACCTCTGGCAGATCGACATTCCAGGGCTGCTCGGCGGTCGGCTGCGGCTCAATCCCGAGGTCTCGTACAACCATATCATCAACTACGGCTACTTCGGGCTCGGCGACGCCTCGAGCGGTGCGCCGCCCGCCGCGTCGAACCCGAACCCGGGCCGCTACTACGAGTGG
Source organism: Polyangiaceae bacterium (assembly GCA_035622655.1). Lineage (GTDB taxonomy): Bacteria > Myxococcota_A > Polyangia > Polyangiales > Polyangiaceae > Palsa-1150. The sequence goes on along the minus strand of DASPUY010000268.1, from coordinate 9,906 downwards.
ATCGAGTCGATCCTGCAAATTCGTTCCTCTGCGCGCGTCGCGATCCGGGGCCCGGTCGCCGCCCTCTTCGCCGTCCAGTACCTGTACGTCGCCCCTTCGATTTACGGGAGCAGCCTGCTCGCGCACGACGCCACGGCGACAACGACCGACGGAGCCCCTCTCATCCGCGGCACGCGACCGCTCAGCCTGCCCTCGCTCGCGGCGGGCTTCAGCTACGACTCGCGAGACAACGAGATCTTTCCGCGGCGGGGAATGCTTCACGAGGTCGGAGTGCGGCTCGAGCAAGGTTTGCCGTTCGGAGGCGACGTCCACTATGCGGAGGCGGGGGCGATCCTCCGCGGCTACGTTCCCATCGTCGGGCCCCTGGTGGCCGCAGCACGCGTCGTCGCCAACTTTCAGTTCGGCAACGTTCCATTTTACGATCTGTTCCAGGCGGGACCTTTCGATCAGAAGGAGATGCCCGGCGGCTCGGCAGGGATCCGGGGTGTCCCGGTCGGTCGTTATCTCGGACCCATCAAGATCCTCGGCAACATCGAGCTCCGGGCGATGCTCGTGGAGTTCACGGTGCTCAAGCAGAAGTTCACGATTGGCAACGACATCTTCTTCGATACAGGGCGCGTTTGGAGTGATTACACGTTTCACTCTCCACTCGACGGGAGCGGTCTCCGGTTGAAGTACGGCGTGGGCGGGGGGCTGTACCTTCTCTGGGGGCAGGCCGCGATCCTTCGCATCGAGGCGGGCTATTCGCCGGACGCGGTCTCCGAGAATCCTTCTCTGCCCGTCGGGATCTACGTCAACGACGGCACGATGTTCTGATGGCGGTCCGAGGCTCCGAGGACGACGCTCCGACGGTGGTTCGAACCTCGGACGACGGCACGATGTTTCGGGGTGACTCGACGGGCCGCGAGCTCGGCCTTGGCCCCTCGATCGTCGAGCCTCGCGCTTATCGAGCTCCGAAACGAAGCCGAAATCTCGCCGCGGTACGGTCTGCGGGCGCCATGAAGATCTGACTCGAACCGCGATGGCTTCGCTCTCGCCCCGTAGCATTGCGCCCACCTCGCTGGATGCGCCGGTCTTGCGCGACTCGGTCGCCCGCCACCGCGCGCGCCTTCTGGCCCGACTGGAGCAGGGAGAGGACGGGCTCGCGCTCGGCGAAGCCAATGCGCGGTTTCTCAACGCATGCTTCAAGCTCCGGTTCGAGGGCGCCGCGCGAAGCGCAGGCCTGCCCGGCGGCGTGACCCTGGCGAAGGCAGGGAGCTTCGGGCGAGGCGCAGTCGCGCTCCGGAGCGACGCGGACGTCGTCATCGTGGTCGACTCGGGCGTCGTCGATGCGCGGTCCGCGTCGGAGCTTGCGTCCGCGCTGCTCTATCCGCTGTGGGACGCCACCCTCGCGGTGGGCCACCAGGTGCTCTCCTCGAAGGACGCCGTCGCGCTTGCCCAGCGCGATCTCGCGATGGCCACCGAGCTGCTCGACCTTCGGCTGCTGGCCGGGGATCCCGCCCCGCTGGAGCAGCTTCTGGCACAGACGCGGAAAGGGATCTTTGCCGAGGACAATATCGACAATTTCATCGATCGGCTCGACGCCGAGGCAAGCGCGCGTCACGAGCGGTTCGGCGGGTCGCTCTTCTTGCTCGAGCCGGACGTCAAGAACGGAGCCGGCGGTCTTCGCGACCTGGACGGGGCGCGCTGGGCGGCGCGGGCTCGATACTGGATCGGCGAGCAACCGAGCGAGGGCCCGCTGCGCGCCTGGGGCGAGCTCGTTCGTCTCGGCGTGCTCCTGTCCCGGGAAGCCCGGGAGATTGCCGAGGCCGAAGAGTTTCTCTGGCGCATTCGCAACCGCCTTCACGCCCGCGCCGGGCGCAAGAGCGACCGCCTGGGGTTCGAGGACCAGGAGGCGCTCGGCGTCACCATGGGTTTCGGGGATCACCGCACGCAGGCCGCCGAGCGACTGATGCAAGCCTTCTACACGCATGCGCGCGTCGTGACGAGCGCACGCTCGAACCTGCTCGAGCGACTGCGTCCTCCGCGCAAGCGGACGAGACCGGCGCCGCCGGTGGATCTCGGCGGCGGCGTGCAGCTGTTCGATGGGCAAGTCACGATCGCCGACAGCGGAGCGCTCGAGAGCGACCCGCCGCTCGCGCTACGTGTCTTCATGGCGTGCGTGAGGCACAACGCGCCGGTGCTGCCCAGGGCCCGTGACGTGGTCGCGCGAGCGGTCGCAGACCCCTCCTGGTGCGGGCGTCTTCGTGCGTCGCCCGAGGCCGCAACGCTGTTCGTGGAGCTCGTGTGCACGATGCCCGAGACGCGAACCCGGCGGGGTTCCGTGCTCGGCGAGTTGCACGACGTCGGGCTGCTTCTCGCGATGATTCCGGAATTTGGGCCCGTTGTCGGACGCGGCCACCACGACGTTTATCACGTGTACACCGTCGACGTTCACTCGGTGGCGGCTGTCGACCGGCTCCGGAAGCTCGCGCGAGGAGAGCTCGCCCACGAGTTTCCACTGGCATCGCGGCTCGCGGCCGAGATCGCTCGACCTCGCCCACTGATGCTGGCGACTCTTCTGCACGACATCGGCAAAGGCTACCCGGACGCCGACGGCTCGCAGAAGAACCACTCGAAAGCCGGCGAGATTCTGTGCCGATCCATCCTGCCGCGGCTGGGGTTCACCGACGAGGAAATCGAGGAGACGTGCCACCTCGTCATGCACCACCTCGTCATGTACCAGGTCGCCACGCGGCGGGACATCGACGACGGCGCGACGATCGAAGAGTTCTGCCGCTCCGTCCGAGGGCACGAGGGGCTGCGCAATCTCTATCTTCTCACTGTGGCCGACGTGGGCACGACGTCGCCGACGGCGATGACCTCGTGGAAAGCTCGGATGCTCGAAGAGCTCTACTTCGCCTCCGAGGGCTATCTGACGGGTCACGCGCCCCAGGCCGACCGCGAACGCATCCGGCGGGTGCGCGAGGCGGCGCGCGCGCTTTGGGAGGGGCCCAAGTCGGCGATCGACGACCTCCTGTCGTGCCTGCCCGAGCGCTACCTACTGGCCAACCGCGCGGAGTCGATCGTGCAGCACGCCCACGTCGTTCACGACCGAGGACGTCGGGGCTCCTGTGTCGCGCGCGTTCCGTCGCGCCATCCCGAAGCCGCCGAGCTGTGCATCGTCGCCGACGACCGCCCCGGGCTGCTCGCCAGCATCTCCGCGGCGCTGGCCGCCAGCCGCCTCGAGGTCCTCACCGCGGAGGTCTACTCGCATCCGGTCGGGGCGGAGCGTGAGGCGCTCGACCTCTTCTGGGTCCGCGATCGCGACGGCGGCACAGGCGGAGTGGAAGCCGCCCTGCCGAGGCTGGCTCGAGACCTCGAGGACGTGTGTACGGGGCGCGTGGCGCCTGCCGATCTGCTTCGCCTGCGGACCGGCTCGTCCTCGCCGTGGCGCGAGCGGCCGAGCCCCGCGGTAGCGACCGAGATCCTTTTCGACGACCGTGCGTCGACCAGGCACACGATCATCGAGGTGTTCGCAAAAGACCGGCCCGGGCTGCTTTACACGCTCGCCGAAGCCTTGCACGAGCTGGGGCTGCAGATCGCGCTGTCGAAAATCAACACGGAAGGTACGCGAATCGCCGACGTGTTCTACGTGAGCGAGCTCGATGGAAAGAAAGTGGCGCCGGGCGCTCGGCACGACGCGATTCGAGACGCGCTGCTCCGCGCCGTGGGGTAGGCCGCGCCCTGAAGGGAGCGCGCGGCGTGCGCCGGGGATCAGGCCGCGTTGGATACGATTCCGAACGCCGCGACGCCACGGCTGCGCAAGTCGCGGCGAACGCCTGCGGTCTGGCTCGGGTCGCCCAGGGTGCTCGCGACCAACGACGCGGCCCACTCGTCCAGCGCCATCGCGCTGCACACTGCGAAGTCGTCGCTCTCGCCGCTGAGGATCTGTCGCCATGCGAGCACCTGGGAGGCAAACGCCGGTGTGCGCACGAGGCCGCGTCCACCGGGTGCGACGAGCCGCGCCGCGATGAGGGCGCCGCAGGCCATGTCCCCGGCCGAACGATCTTCCATGCGCTCGAGCCCGACCAGCGCGCGAAGAAAGTGGGCCGCGTCCGGGCTGGCGCCGCGGGCGAGCATCACGTCCACCATCACGTCGACGAGGGAGAGGAATGGGTCCGTCGGGCGAGGCGGGTCCGATGTCCCGTCGCCCGCCGAGGCCTCCGTTGCCCGGTCGTCGTGGTCTTCGCCTGCCAGCCCATCGTTTTCGCCCGCCGGTCGGTCGTCGGCGGTCGGTGCCCCGGGCCGCGCGTCCTCGACGGTGAGCCCCGTCCGCGGCCCCGCGACGAAGGGCAGCTCATCGACCGCATCGAAGTCCAGATGGTCGACGATCTCGATGTCGAGCGTGGACGCGTCGTCCTCGTCGGCGGTGATCCACGAGAACGGGGCGAGCGGGCACGTCGCCTCCACGGACCCTTCGGACGCGCACGAAACCCACGCGCACGCTGTGTGATCCCACGCCCGGCTCTCGCATTCAGTTGCTCGGCTCGCTTCGTCGTGACCCACCCGATCCTCATCGGGAAGCTCGGCCTTGCCCGCAAGCCCGCTCACTGCATCGTTTACCACAATGTGCGATGCTATTGGGGCGGGCGGCTAGAGGCCAACTTCTGCGCCCGAGCGGGCCCGACGCCGATGCTCGAGAAACCCCTGGAAATGACCCCGCCGGCCGTCCGAGAAACGCTGGCCCCGCTTCGCAACGACTTTTCCCTCGCGGTTGTCGCCCCGGGCAACGCGTTCACGATCGGGGCCGTCATTCGCGTCGCCCACAACTTCTTGGCGCGCGAGGTGTTCGTCGTCGGAATCGAGACCTATTACCCCAAGGCGTCCATGGGAATGGAGAAATACGAAACGATACGGCGTCTTGAAAACGCTGCCGAGCTCGCGCTCGCGTGCGCCGGTCGGCCCATCTGGGCCGTGGAGAAGGACCATGCGCGCCGTTCGATCCAGTCGATCGCGAACTTTCCGCGGGACGTCGTCTTCGCGTTCGGGAGCGAGCGCTTCGGCCTGCCGGAGGAGATCCTCGACGAGGCGGACGAGATCGTGGGCATTCCCACCTACGGAGTGAACCATTCTCTTCCGGTCACGGTAGCGGTCGGGATTGTCGTGCACGAGTGGGCGAGGCGCCATTACGTGGAAGGAAAGACCCTGTAACGCGCGGTCCCCCACGGGGCCCCCCCGGGCTCTCGCCCCCGACGATTCCACAGCCAAAACAAGCCTTCCTGCCCAGGCTTGACACAGCTTGCTTGGCAAGTATAAGTGCGCCTCCCTCGCGAGCCAGGGCCGGGGACGTGCGCCTTGCGACGGCCCTCGCGCAACGACGAGAGAACGACGATGCCGACGATCAACCAGCTCATTCGCCATGGCCGCCTTGCCGCACGGGTGAAGACCGCCTCTCCGGCGCTCCGATCGTGCCCGCAGAAACGGGGCGTGTGCGTGCGCGTGTACACGACGACGCCGAAGAAGCCGAACTCGGCCCTCCGCAAGGTGTGCCGGGTCCGGCTCACCAACGGCATGGAGGTGACCTCGTACATCCCGGGCGAGGGGCACAACCTGCAGGAGCACTCGGTCGTGCTCATTCGCGGCGGTCGAGTCAAGGACCTGCCGGGCGTGCGCTACCACGTCATCCGTGGAACGCTCGACGCGTCCGGTGCCATCGGGCCGTCGTCGACGAACAAGGTCAACCGCAACCGCAAGCGCTCGAAGTACGGCGTCAAGCGGCCCAAGGCATGAAGTGAGCTCCTGCTGAAGAGGTCGTGCGACACACTGTCGCGACGCGCTTCCGACTCCAAAGATTCAAAGATCGAAGATTCGAAGAGACCCCCCCGATGCCCCGCCGACGCGAAGTTCCCAAACGACGGATCATTCCGGATCCGAAGTTCAAAGACAAGCTGGTGTCCAAGTTCACGAACACCTTGATGCTCGCGGGGAAGAAGTCCACCGCGGAGGGGATTCTCTACGGGGCGCTCGACGTCATCCGCGATCGCTACAAGGAGGAACCGCTCGACGTCTTCCGCAAGGCGCTCGACAACGTGAAGCCCAAGCTCGAGGTGAAGAGCCGCCGCGTCGGCGGGGCCACGTACCAGGTGCCGGTCGAGGTTCGACCCGAGCGTCGCGTCACGCTCGCGATGCGGTGGCTCGTCACGTATGCACGCGATCGCGGGGAGAAGACGATGCGCGAACGCCTCGCGGCGGAGTTCGTCGACGCGGCCAATGGACGCGGCAACGCGGTGAAGAAGAAGGACGACACCCACAAGATGGCGGAGGCCAACAAGGCATTCGCCCATTACCGCTGGTGAGCGGCCGGCGCGCCGCCGGATCACTCAGCTTTCTGAACCCAAGGAGACTGCATCGTTCATCATGACCAAGGCGACATAAGGATCGGGTCCCGACTGCATCGCCCGCACCCGCCCTTTCGGGCGCGGCGGGCCACCGTGCCGTGCCCCGACACCCTCTCCGGATCCGCCGCCTTGCGCGGCGCCCTCCCAAAGTGCGGGAGGGCCTGGCCGGAGGGGGTTTGTTGCATTTGCGCTCGCGACGAGCGCGTGCGAACGGCTCAGGCGCGAAGGGATCCGAGCCCAGGCGTGCCCCGTTCGGTCCGTTTCCGACGAAGTGAGCTTCCGACGCAATGACTAGATGGAGAGGTTTCCGTGGCTCGTGAGTATCCGCTGGAGAGAACGCGCAACATCGGCATCATGGCCCACATCGACGCGGGCAAGACGACGACCACCGAGCGTGTCCTCTACTACACCGGCGTCAACTACAAGATCGGTGAGGTCCACGAGGGTGCCGCGACCATGGATTACATGATCCAGGAGCAAGAGCGCGGCATCACAATCACGTCGGCCGCAACCAACTGTTTTTGGAGGCCCGTCGACGGCCCCTGGGGCGGCGTCAGCCATCGCGTGAACATCATCGACACCCCGGGTCACGTCGACTTCACGATCGAGGTCGAACGGTCTCTGCGGGTCCTCGACGGAGCGGTCGCCGTCTTCGACGGGGGCAACGGCGTCGAGCCGCAGAGCGAGACCGTGTGGCGTCAGGCGGACAAGTACCGTGTCCCGCGCATCGCGTTCATGAACAAGATGGACAAGGTCGGGGCCGACTTCCTCATGTGCGTCAACAGCATGAAGGAGCGGCTCGGAACGAATCCGGTGCCGATCCAGTGGCCCCTCGGAGAGGAGGACCGGCACAAGGGGATCATCGATCTCATCCGGATGAAGGCCGCCGTCTTCGACGAGGAGTCGAAGGGCCAGAAGTTCGACTGGATCGACGTACCCGCCGAGTTCAAGAAGACCGCTGAGGAGTGGCGCGACAAGCTCATCGAGTCGTGCGCCGACGTCGACGACGAGATCATGGCCTTCTACCTCGACGGTCACCCCGAGAAAGTGACCGACGAGATGATCCATCGGGCCCTCCGCCACGGCACGACCCATTTCAAGCTCGTGCCGGTCATCTGCGGCTCCGCCTTCAAGAACAAGGGCGTTCAGATGCTGCTCGACGCGGTCGTCAATTACCTTCCCTCCCCCGTGGACATTCCGCCCGTCTCGGGCGTCGACCCGAGCAAGAAGGGCAAGCCCGAGGCGACGCGCAAGGCGTCGGACGACGAGCCGTTCAGCGCGCTGGCGTTCAAGATCATCAACGACCCGCACGGAAACCTGACCTTCTTCCGCGTCTATTCGGGCAAGATCGGGAGCGGGACGATGGTTCTCAACTCGACGCGCGACAAGCGCGAGCGCATCGGACGCATCTTGCGCATGCACGCGAACAAGCGCGAAGAGGTGCAGGAGGCCGATGCGGGCAACATCTTCGCCGCGGTCGGCCTGAAGGACACGCGCACGGGCGACACGCTGTGCGACGAGAGGTTCCCGATTCAGCTCGAGCAGATGGTCTTCCCCGAGCCGGTCATCTCGATCGCGATCGAGCCGAAGACGAAGGCCGACGTCGAGAAGCTCGGTATCAGCCTGCAGAAGCTCGCACAGGAAGATCCCTCGTTCCGGACGCACACGGACGAGGAGTCCGGTCAGACGATCATCAGCGGAATGGGTGAGCTGCATCTCGAGATCATCGTCGACCGGTTGAAGCGCGAGTTCAAAGTCGAGTCGAACGTCGGCAAGCCGGAGGTCGCTTACCGCGAGACGATCACGCGCAAGCAGAACGGCGAGTACAAGTACGCCAAGCAGACGGGCGGTCGCGGTCAGTACGGCCACGTCCTGATGGAGGTCGAGCCGGGCGAACGCGGCTCGGGCTTCGTCTTCGAGAACGACATCGTCGGCGGCGTCATCCCCAAGGAGTTCATCCCGTCGATCGAGAAGGGCGTGCGCGAGGCGATGGGGCGCGGTGTTCTCGCCGGCTACCCCGTGGTCGACATGAAGGCACGCCTCTACGACGGCAGCTATCACGACGTCGACTCGAGCACGCAGGCGTTCGAAGTGGCCGCCTCCCTTTGTTTCCAGGAGGCCGCCAAGCGCGCCGGTCTGACGCTGCTCGAGCCGATCATGAAGATCGAGGTCGTCGTCCCGGAGCAGTACATGGGCGACGTCATCGGCGATCTGAACTCCCGGCGCGGCCGCATTCTCGGTATGAGTCAGCGAGGCAACGCTCAGGTGATCGACGCCGAGGTCCCGCTCGCGACGATGTTCGGTTACGTGACGGACCTGCGGTCGATGACTCAGGGCCGGGGGACTTCGACGATGCAGTTTGCGAACTACTCGCCGGTTCCGGCGGCGATTCAGGAAGAGCTCGTGGCTAAGGTCAAGGGTAGCTGAGAAAAAATTCGAATCCGAAGGAGAGAGAACCCGTCATGGCCAAGGAGAAGTTCGTACGCAGCAAGCCGCACGTGAACGTGGGGACGATCGGGCACATCGACCACGGCAAGACGACGCTGACGGCGGCGCTGGTGAAGGTGCAGTCGAAGAAGAACCTGGCGAAGGTGATCAGCTACAAGGACATCGCCAAGGGCGGGACGGTCCGCGACGAGACGAAGACGGTGACGATCGCGGTGGCGCACGTGGAATACGAGAGCGACAAGCGTCACTACGCGCACGTCGATTGCCCGGGTCACGCGGACTACATCAAGAACATGATCACGGGCGCGGCGCAGATGGACGGAGCGATCCTGGTGGTGAGCGCGCTCGACAGCGTGATGCCGCAGACGCGCGAGCACGTGCTTTTGGCTCGGCAGGTGGGTCTCAACCATATCGTGGTGTTTTTGAACAAGTGCGACGCGGTGGACGACGCGGAGATGCTGGACCTGGTGGAGATGGAGGTCCGGGAGCTACTCAACAAGTACAAGTTCGACGGGGACAACGCGACGGTGATCCGGGGAGCGGCGCTGCCGGCGCTCAACGGGGACCCCAAGTGGGAGAAGACGATCGACGAGCTGATCGGGGCGCTCGACAGCCGGATTCCGGACCCGGTGCGTGACATCGACAAGCCGTTTTTGATGGCGGTGGAGGACGTGTTTTCGATCAAGGGCCGCGGGACGGTGGCGACGGGCCGGGTGGAGCGCGGGATCGTCAAGGTGCAGGAAGAGGTGGAGCTGATCGGGTTCACCGACACGCGCAAGCTGGTGGTCACGGGGGTGGAGATGTTCCGCAAGCTTCTGGACCAGGGGCAGGCGGGCGACAACATCGGGGTGCTGCTGCGGGGCATCGAGAAAAACGAGATCGAGCGAGGGCAGATCCTGGCCAAGCCGGGGTCGGTGACGCCGCACACCAAGTTCGAGGGAGAGGTGTACGTGCTCAAGAAGGAGGAGGGGGGCCGACACACGCCGTTTTTCACCAACTACCGGCCGCAGTTCTACATGCGCACCACCGACGTGACCGGCACGGTGGCGCTGCCGGAGGGGACCAAGATGGTGATGCC
>DASPUY010000267.1:0-9854 GCA_035622655.1 Polyangiaceae bacterium | reverse complement strand
CGGCGCTCGACACGACTCATTCGAGGTATCTTCACGGCACGGGGCTCCTTCGGCTTGGCTTGTTTGGCGACTTCCAAACCGCGGGGAGCCCCCGCCTATTTCCATCCGTCACGTTTGATCGACAATCACGCTCGGTGATTTTAGTCTACGGACTTGCGGTTCGTCGATCCAGAAGCGCACGGGGCGCCGTATGTGTGCTATTCGGTGCCCGCGGACGATCATGGCGGATTCTGCGGCAATTCCGCAATCGATTGAACGCTCGCTGTCGGTCCTGCGCGCCACGTTCCAACGTCGTTTCGAAGAGGCAGCGACCGAACAGGCGCTCCGCGAGGAGAACGCGAAGATCCTCGGGAAAAAGGGCGAGCTCACGGCCATCGCCAAACACCTCGGCAGCGTCCCGCAGGAGGCACGCAAGGGAATCGGCGAGCTCGTCAACGCGCTTCGTCGCGACGTGGAGACGGCGTTCGACGAGCGGCTTGGCGCGATCGCCAACGCCAAGCGGCGGGCTGAGCTGCAAGCGCGGCCTTTCGATGTGACGCTGCCGGGACGCGATGCCGCACCGCTCGGTCATCCGCACCCGATTTCGCGGGTGCGCGACGAGATCGTGGACGTGCTGGTCAGTCTGGGATTTGCGGTGCACGACGGCCCAGAGATCGAGTTCGAGGAGAACAACTTCGCGAAGCTCGGCTTTCCCCCCGACCATCCGGCGACCGACATGCAAGACAGCTTCTGGGTCGACGTGGCCGGGCTGGACGACGGCGACGATCGACGCATGCTGCTTCGAACGCATACGAGCAACGTGCAGGTGCGCGCGATGACGTCACACGCGCCTCCGATGGCGTTCATCGCTCCGGGCGCGGTGTACCGTCGAGACGACGACGCCACGCACTCGCCGATGTTCCACCAGATCGAATGCTTTCTCGTCGATCGTCACGTGACGATGGCCCACCTGAAAGGCGTGCTCGCGGAATTTGCGGAGCGATTCTTCGGGGCCGGGACGCCGATCCGGCTGCGGCCAAGCTACTTTCCATTCGTCGAGCCCGGCGCCGAGGTCGATGTCGGGTGTCCCTTCTGCAAGCGAGCCGACGGCACGCGGGCGGGCTGCAGCGTGTGCAAGGGCACCGGCTACATCGAGATCCTCGGCTGCGGGATGATCCATCCCGTGGTCTTCGAAAGCTGCGGAATCGATCCGCAACGATGGAGCGGCTTCGCGTTCGGAATGGGGGTCGAGCGCGTCGCCATCGTGCGTTACGGGATCCCCGACATCCGCCTGCTCTTCGAGAACGATCCCCGCTTTCTCGCCCAGTTCTGACGGGTCAGAACGAGATCTCCTTGCCGTCCTTCCAGAACTTGCCGGTGACCCCGAACGGGAGCGTCACGACGGCGAGCGCGCCCTCGGCCGAATCCACGGGGCTGCCCGGCGCGTTGGGCCCGCCGAGATCGGTCTTGACCCATCCCGGGTCGAACGCGTTGACTGCGATCTCTCCGGCAAGGTGCGTCGCCTGCAGCAGCGTGAGGCCGTTGAGGGCCCATTTGCTGAGGCGGTAGCTCGCGATGCCGTCGAGGCGGACGCCCTCGAAGGTCCCGGCGCCCGAGCCGACGTGGACCAATCGCGGCTCGCGGCCCTTGCGCAGCAGGGGAAGAAGCGCCATCGACAGCCGGAACGGAGCCGTCAGGTTGGCGGCCAGGGTTCGATCGAACGCGCCCTCGGGCTCCTCCTCGAACGAGCGCGGGCTGTTGACGAGAATCGCGGCGTTGTTCAGCAGAACGTCCAGTGCGTCCCACCGCGTCCGTACCGCAGCGGCGACCCGATCGGGAGCGCTCGCCTCACACAGGTCCAAGCGCAATGCGGCGAAGTCACCGAGCTTTGACAGAGCTTCGGCGGCGCGCGACAGACGGTCGGCATCGCGCGCGACTCCGAGGACCCGCGCGCCCTCCGCCAGAAAGCGCTTCGCGGTCTCGTAGCCGACCCCGCGCGAGACTCCGGTCAGGACGATGCGCCTGCCTTCGAGCTTGCCCGCCATGATTGGCCTCCTGCCCTGGCCCATAGCACGCGCGGGCCTGCGGTCGCTTAAAGGGTGCGGGCGTTCAAAAGGCGCCGGATACTTGCAGCGCGGCGCCCGACCGAAGTGGGACGATCGCGCCCATGGTCTGGGGCGCGGGCGCCTCCGCTTTGGGCCACACGAGCCAGGTCACGATGGCGCCTGCCGCAAGCGCGCCCGCGCCGGCAAAGAGGATCGTGCTCAGGTTCATGTCGTTGTACTGCGAAGTGACGTCCGAATTGAGCGACTGACACTGCGCGGTCGACTGGTTAACGCACGAGCTCGATCCCAGCCCGGCGCGAAACCCCGCGGCGTCGCTCTTCTCGCGGTTCGACGAAAGAAGGAAAAAGACGCCGACTCCCGCCGCGGCAACGGCTGCGACTCCGAGCGACCCCGCAAGGACGTGATGCGTCGACAGCGCCGGCTCCGGCGCCGGAGTCGCCGGGGCCGACTCGCCGGCGGAAGCGGATTGTGGCTGGTCCGGTGCGCCCACCGACTTCATCGTCACGCTCACGACGCGCGCCTTCTCGCCCGCCCGGAGGAGAAGCTTCTGCTCGACGGGCTGATTTCTCTCGCGTTCGAAGCGCAGGACGTGTTCGCCCGCGTCGGCTTCGAGTGGTTTTCCGTCGAGCTCCGTCGTGAACGGGACGCCATCGAAGGTGACTTTCACGTCGGTCAAATCGTCGCCGCGCTCGTCCTTGGCGCCGAGGACGATCGTGGGAGCGCTCTCGTCGAGCTCACGCAACCATTTGGTGCACGATTGTGCGATGACGCGCGGGCAGTGCTCCTGCGCACAGCTGAGGAACGACGTGCGCGCCGACCTGTACTTGCCATCGTCGCGCTGGCTCTGGCCCTGCTCGGCCGCGGCGATGCACACCTGCTTTTCATCGGTCGGGGCCGCGAGCGGCTGGTCCTGGCCTCGCGCCATCGAAGGAACGACGACCGCAGCGCAGACCGACACGGCGCGTACGGCTCGCAGGAGGGGAATGCGACGAAGGCGTGTCATGCCGATTCCTTCAGATGCAATTGGGTTTGAAGTGAATATGGCCCTTCGCATCCGCAGTGTACGGCGGATTGCAGTCGGTCTCCTCCGGGGGGACAGGAGAGGTGGAGCTCGCGGCCGCGCTCGCGGCGCTCGCCGCGGTGCGGGGCGGGGGGGGGCTCGCATTCCGACCGGCCGCATTGGGCGTGCTGGCGGCGTGGAGCGGGGGCACGTTCGGGGAGGCCCCGCTTCGCCCGGGCGCCCGGCTCGCGGGTCCAGGCACCGAGGATCCGGTCGCAGCCGGCGCCGCCGCCGACCCGGGAGACGGAAAATCGTCGATGCTCACCGGCTTGGTGTCCGGCTCCTCGACCGTCGCCAGCGGAACCGATGCCTTTGCGGGTGCGGCCCTCGCCGCGCCGCGCGATTGCAAGAAGCCGACGATTGCCAGCGCGACAGCGACGACGCTCGCGGAGACGGCAATCGCCGAGACGAGCCTTCGCGAAGGACGGCCGGTGGGCACCGGTTCCGCGTGCGCGTGGGAGATGTTCGAAACCTGCGAGATCTCTGCATCCGGTCCGAGGACCTGGGAGAGCTTCTCCTTCCTGGTCGTCAGGCCCCAGGAGCTGGATGCGTCCCGTACCCGCTTGCCGGTTCCGCTGACCGGATCGGGCACGATCGGCTGCGGGCCCGTCACCACCTGCTGCGAGTGAAGCTCGGGCAGCTCCGAGGCGGCTCGCTCGATCTCGGCAATAAGGCTCGCGCGCTCGCGCAGCTCGTCGGCCGCCGTGAACTCCACCCACTCTCCGATTTCGGTCGGGGACGCCACGCCGATGCACGCGTCGAGATCCGCCGCCATCTCGCGCGCCGTCGCATAACGTCGCTCGGGGTCGCGCTGCAGACCGCGGAGCACGACCCGGTCGAAGGTCCGTGGGAGGTCGGAAACGATGGAGCTCGGCGGCGGCACGTCGGAGCTGAGCACGCGCGCGAGCACGCTCGCTTCGTTCTCCGCGTAAAAGAGGCGTTTGCCCGTCAGCACCTCCCAGAGCACGACCGAGGCGGCGTAGATGTCGGTGCGGCGCGTGAGCGGGTCGCCGCGGACTTGCTCCGGGGCCATGTACGCCAGCTTGCCCTTCAACTGTCCGTCACGTGTCGTTTGCAATCGACCCGAAGCCTTCGCCACGCCGAAATCGAGAATGCGAGCGATGCCGTCTGCACCCACGAGAACGTTCTGGGGCGAGACGTCGCGATGGACGAGGTCGAGGCGCTCGCCCCGATCGTTTCGAGCTTCGTGCGCCGCGTGAAGTCCCTGCAGGGCCCCGCTCACGACGCCGACGCCGATGAGCGGCTGGACGCGTTCGCCGCGGCGACGGATCGTCCGTACGAGCTGGCCGAGGGCCGTGCCGCGCACGTACTCCATGACCAGGAAGACCTCGTCCTGCTCGGCGACGACATCCAGCGTCGGCACGACGTTCGGATGCGCGATCCGTGCGGCGAGCCGTGCCTCGTCCAGGAACATTTTGACGAAGTCCGGGTCGCGAGCGAACTGGGCGTGCAGCTTCTTGATTGCGACCGGCCTCGAAAACCCGGCCGGGCCAATGAGCCGTCCGAAATGCACGGTGGCCATGCCGCCGGACGCAATCTCGCCGTACAGCACGTAGCGCCCGACGATCCGTGGGGCACTGCTCTGCAAGGCCGCTGCCATTCTTCCTCCCATCGTAGCCCGAATGGTCCGGGGTGGGTACCCTCGCGCACTGTTCTGAGGTACCGTCGACGACTGGCCAGCCCGCTCAGGGTGCTTGTACGACATCGACGGCCACCGATGCACCGCGAAGACGGCCGGCTCGGCGCGCTCGACGGCGTACTGGCTCCGGTGGCAAATTTCGCGTCGCCAGCGGCGAGAGGGGCTTCCCGGGCGGGCCGCGCGCAAGCCTGCTCTGACGCTGCATTCCAGCTCCGGTGGACCGTCCGGACTAATAAAAGTGACCCGCGGCGCACCCCACGTGCCACCATGTCGTGCTTGACCTTCCACCTCCGAATGCGCCCGATGCGACGTCTTCTTCACGCTCTTGTTCCGCTGTCTGGTCTCTGGTTGTGCGTCTCGGCCGCGTCGTGCTTTTCCAGTTCCGCGGACCCAGGGGGGGGCTCCGGAGCCGCCACGCCGGGCCCCACGACCTGTGCAATCCTCGACGGAGGGCCTCCGCCCATCGCGCCCAACGGCTACTACACGAACGGGTCGCAGGTCTGCACGAGCAGCGGCCAATCGCACGTGTTTCAGGGTGTGGACCGCGACACGTTCGAGTTCGACCCGGAAGGGCAGAATATCTCGCTGTCCGATTTCGAGGCGATCGCGTCGTGGCATGCGAACGTCGTTCGGGTCGCGCTCAATCAAGATTACTGGTTGAGCGATGCGACTCTTTATGCTCCCGATTATCAGTCGAACATCCAGCAAGCCGTGACCTGGGCCGAACAAGCGGGGCTGGAAGTGATTCTCGACTTGCACTGGTCGGACCGCGGCGACCTGACCGTGCCTCAGGCGGGTGGGACCTTTCCCGGCACCACCAAGTACGTGCCCGGGGACACCCCTGGCTACAGCGTCCAGCAGCCGATGGCGGACGTCAATTCGCAAACGTTCTGGGCCCAGGTGGCCGCCGTGTTCGGTAGCGACGGTCACGTTTTCTTCGAGCTTTACAACGAGCCGAACGGCATTTCGTGGGGCGCCTGGTTGAACGGCGGCGAGGTGACCGTCAACGGGACCACGCCCTTCATGGCTGTCGGGATGCAAGAGCTTTACGACACCGTTCGGTCGGCGGGGGCGAACAATCTCGTGATCATCGGCGGGCTCAATTATGCTTTCGATCTTTCGGGCGTCGCGAATTACCCCGTCAAGGGATACAACATCATGTACGCGACGCATCCCTACATTTCGAAAGGGTCGCCGTCGTCGTGGCCGGGCGCGTTCGAATACCTGACGATCAACAACATCGCGCCCGTCATTGCGACGGAATTCGGAGATACGTCGACGAATTGCACCGGTGCGTTCGATCAGGAGCTGATCAGCGCTGCAGCGCAGCCAAGCATCCACATGTCTTGGACCGCGTGGGCGTGGTACCCGGACGGGTGTTCTTATCCGGCGCTCATCTCGGACTGGAACTACGATCCGACGGTGCAGGGCCAGGTCGTCATGCAGGCGCTTTCGGCCAATCCTGCGCCGGTGCCGCTGAGCGGCGCGGGCAGCGCGTCGGGCACCGACGCCGCGCCTTCGACCGACGGGTCGACCGTCGATGCCACATTGGCCGATGCCGCCGTGGCCGACGGCGCGCCCGCGTCTCTCGCCGACGCGACGATGGCCGACGGCTCCGACGGGGGTGCCGGAGCTTCGACTGCCGACGACGCGAGCGACGAGTCGGCCGAACAATGATCGCAGGTCGGCCCCGTCGCGACGGCGAACTCCCTTGCTCGTGCGGATGCGGACGACTAGCCTCGCGCGCGCCGTCTTCACGTGCCGTCCTCACGCAAGGAATGCCCATGACGTCGACGAGATTGGCTCTCGGGAGCACTCTGCTAGCGCTCGTATCTTCGACCTGGTTGGGATGCGAGCCATCACCCCAGTCCTCCGCCGCTGCAGCGCCGGCACCTGCACAACCTCCGCCGGCGGCCGCCGCACCCGCGGCGGCTCCTCCGCCGGCTGCGCCCAATCCGGGCGTCAACGGAAGCGGTATGGCGGTCGCGGGGCCGCCGCCCGGGCCGATGACGGTGCCCGACAAGGATTGCACGGAGCCCGAGTACCTCATCGACGATTGCGAGGACGGGGACAACCAGATCGCCCGGCACGGCGGGCGAAACGGGTACTGGTACACGTTTGCCGATTCGCACGGAACGACCATCACGCCCCCCGCGCACAGCAAATTCATCATGTCCCACGGTGGCGTCCATGATTCCAAGTTCGCGGCCCACTGCATGGGAAAGATCTCGTCCAAGGGCGATCCGCTCTACGCCGGCCTCGGGTTCAGCTTCACCGATCCCAAAGGGCCGTACGACGCGTCGAGCTATACGGGGATCTCCTTCTATGCGAAGGCCGGAACGAGCTCGGCCAAGACGGTGCGTCTCAAGGTGCCCGACGTCAACACGGATCCGGACGGCCACGTTTGCAAGGAATGCTTCAACGACTTCGGCGCCGATCTGACGCTGACCGATGCCTGGAAAAAGTACACGATTCCGTTCGCCGCGATGAAGCAGATGAAGGACTGGGGCGACCCCAATCCCCCGGCCATCAACAAGTCGAAGCTCTACGGCATGCAGCTGCAGGTCAATGACGAGGGAGCCGACTACGACATCTGGATCGACGACATCCGGTTTACGGGCTGCGGCGGTTGATCTTGGTGGGGGGGAGCGCGGCCGCTCCACCCCCACGCCCCCCCAGCCGGAGCCGCGAGGCGAGCGAGTGGGTCACTGGTGGGGGGGAGCGCGGCCGCTCCACCCCCACGCCCCCCCAGCCGGAGCCGCGAGGCGACAGGCGCACAACGAGAGCTGCTGCGGCTACCGCGTCTCGGGCAAGGCCCGGCGCGCATGGGCGACAATCCGGTCGATGAGCGCGTTGGTTCTTTCGTCGACCACGCGTCGCGCGGCGTCCTCCTGGTACCACGCGATCTGGGCCGCAGCGCCGTGCGCGTACGGAATGACCGCCCGGTAGTCCGGGACGAGGCGCCTTATCTTCGTGTTGTCGAACACCATGCTGTGTGCCTTGTCGCCGAGCAGGCTCGCGCCCCACTCCGCATCGAATGCGGCGATGACCTCGGAAGGCACGTGAACGATCTTGGGCTCGACTCCGAGCGGGCGCGCGAGAAGCTCGTGGATTCGATCCCAGGTCAACGCCTCGTCCGACGTGATGTGGAAGGAGTCGCCGATGGCGGCGTCGTGTCCGAGCAAGCCGACGAAGCCGCGCGCGAAGTCCTCGTGGTGCGTCAGCGTCCAGAGCGAGGTGCCGTCGCCGTGGACGACCACGGGAGCACCGCGCCGCATCCGATCGACGACCGTCCAGCCGCCGTGAACCGGGAGCAGCGCCGCGTCGTACGTGTGCGATGGCCGCACGATCGTGGCCGGGAACCCCTCGGAGCGGTAGGCGCGGATCAAACGCTCTTCGCAGGCGATCTTGTCGCGGGAGTACTGCCAGTACGGATTGTGCAAGGGCGTCGACTCGGTGACGGGGATGCGTGACGGCGGCGTCTGATAGGCCGACGCGGAGCTGATGAACACGTACTGGTGCGTGCGCCCCCGAAAGACTTCGATGTCTTGCTCGACGTGAGTGGGCAGAAAGCCGATCCACTGGACCACGACGTCGAACCGGCGATCCCCGATCGCCGCGCGCACCGATGCAGGGTCACGCACGTCGCACAGAATCTCCGCAACTCCCGCCGGGACCGGATGGCGGCGGGTCTTGCCCCGAAGAAGAAAGGTGACGTCCATTCCATGGGCCACGGCTGCCCGCGCGCACGCCGAGCTGATGATCCCCGTCCCGCCGATGAAGAGAACCTGCATGGCAGAGCGATGCTAGAGCGGACGGCCCCGGGCGTCACGCCGTCCGAGGGCTACCCGCGCCGCGCATCTTGCGCTACCCCGTGGCCCAGCGATGAAGGCATCCCTCCGCTGGCTCCGCGAGCTGTGTCCGCCGTTGCCGGACGATCCCGGCATCGTTGCGGCGCGCCTCACCGCAGCCGGCATCGAAGTCGAGTCGTGGGCGCCGTTCGGGGCCGGGGCCGAGGCCTGTCTGGTCGCGGCCGTGGTGTCGACGCGAAGGCACCCTTCGCGCGACGGGCTGCGGCTCGTGACCGTGGATCGGGGCGGCGTGGCGCAGGAGGTCGTTTGCGGTGCACCGAACGTGCCCGACGCCGGCGGTCTGGTGGTCCTCGCCCCCGTCGGGACGCAGCTTCCGGGCAAGGATGGGCCGGTCGAGCGACGATCCATCGGGGGCGTCTCGAGCGAGGGGGTGCTGTGCAGCGAAGCGGAGCTCGGCCTCGGCGACGACGGGGATCGGCTGCTCGTGCTGCCGGCCGCGGCAGCCGCTGCCGGAGCTCGGCTGGTGGACGCGATGGCCGCATCGCGCGACACGATCTTCGAGATCTCGCTGACCCCGAACCGCGCCGACGCTCTCGGGCATATCGGTCTCGCGCGCGAGGCCGCAGCGCTGTTCGAGGTCCCCTTCGCGCCACCCGCGCCGAGGGATGCCGAGCGCATGCTCGAGGACGACTTCACCAATTACGCGCGCGTGACGCTCGAGGCCGCCGACCGATGCCCTCACTATGGGGCGGCCGCGCTCGTCGATGTGCGCGTCGGTCCGTCGCCTCTCGACCTGCGCTGGCGGCTGGCATCACTGGGGGTCCGTTCGATCTCGAACGTCGTCGACGTGACGAACCTTGTGATGCTCGAGCTTGGCCACCCGATGCACGCGTTCGATCTCGATGCCGTCCGGGGGCGTGCAATCGTGGTACGGCTGGCGCGGCAAGGCGAGGTTCTGCGCACCCTGGACGGGGTCGAACGCTCGCTGTCGACCGACGACCTCGCCATCTGCGACGGCGAGGGCCCGGTCGCTCTGGCAGGCGTGATGGGCGGCGGCGAGAGCGAAGTGAAGCCGACCACGAAGCGCGTCCTGCTCGAGTGCGCCTATTTCGAACCTCGATCCATCCGTCGGGCGGCGCGCCGTCACGGGCTGCATACGGAAGCGAGCCACCGGTTCGAACGAGGCGTCGATTGGGGCGACACCCGCCTGGCCCTTGCTCGGGCGGCGGCGCTCATTTCGAAGCTGTCGGGGGCGACGGCGATCGTGCCGGCGCGCG
>DASPUY010000266.1:0-12799 GCA_035622655.1 Polyangiaceae bacterium | reverse complement strand
CCGTCCGGTTTCGGGGGTTCGGGGGGAAGAATCGGCTTGATACGGTCCCATAGCCCATCGGAAACGAGCGGTTTCGCCATGGGCCCATCCACCTATCCATCCATCGCCGGGTGGGCCAAGTTTTGAAACCGCCTCTTAGGGGCGCGCGATCTGTCGCCGGGAGGTGCCCCGGCACGTGGCCGCTCTTGTGCTGCACGCTGTTCTGCATGCACGCTGCGACCGGTATTTGCCGCGGTCGCGTGCTCGAAACCCACGCGCGTACTCACCGGCGATTCGTTCCTATGGAAAGGAGACCCAGGGTGTCTCCATCCCCCTGGGGTTCGCTCCACCAACTCGGCGGAGTTGTTCGGACAAGCCAAGGACCCGGTGTGGCTGGCGGGGTCCCTGCGTGAGACTTCGCGAGCATCTTCATTTTCCAGCCTGTTACGGGCCCAGATCTTCAGGCACGAGGGACCTCTCAGAGAAGGCCTTCAAGGTCGCAATGCGCACAGTGTCAATCCGGCTGCCCGAGTGTCTCGACTGCCGCCTTACCACCCTCGCGAAGCGGTGGAAGACGAGCCGCTCCACAGTGCTGCGCGAGGCGCTGGAGGAGCTCATCGCGCGCAGCCCGAAATTTACCGTTGGCGAGCTGGCGGCCGACCTGATCGGCTCAGTCGAAGGACCCCGCGACCTCTCGACGAATCCCAAGTACATGGAGGGCTTTGGACAGTCGAACCGACGGGGCAAGACCCGGCGGCACCGGCATCACAGACGGCCTTAGCCAGTCAGAGCTTCGCCGCCGCCATGTGGACGTCGATCCGGACGGCGATCTCCTCGGGCAGCTCGCTACTGTGCCGAATCTTCGGCCAGGCCCCGCGCGCGCCGTCGACAATGCGCCGGACCGTGTCGAGCGTCTCGCGTTCGGGCAAATGCGCACGATCGGCGAGCCGGCGGAAGCGCTCAAGCGTCACCTCCGCGAACTCCTTGGTGCCCGCGAGATTCAAGGCCATGCGGTCGTTCGGCAGGTACGGCACGGTCGAGACGAGATCGTACGCCGGAGAGAGCGCCGGTGTGCGGCCGTCGGGATAGAGCAGCGACCAGTTCTTCAGGTGCATGTCGCCGTTGCCGGTGAGGACGACGAACGCTACCCGCGCGACGAAGTCCTGGGCCGCCGCCTCCCCCATCGTCAGGCGAATGAGGTCGGCGATGCGCGCCAGGCCCACTTTCTCGTATTTCACGTCGGGGAAGACGCCGAAGACCTGGGCCAGGTCCTCCATATGGATGCGCGCTCCCGGAGTGCGATCGAAACGCTTGACCGCGAGCGCCTTCTTTCCAGCGAAAGGCCCGAGCTCCGGCAGGCCATCGATCGCCTCCAGCGCCACGAGTCTGTGCTCGGGCACGGTGATCCCCACGCTTGCCGCGAGCGTCAGCATGGCCGCTTCGTTCTCGGGCACGGCCGGGTAGGTCCCCGAGGGCAGTTTGACGATCCAATCTCCGCCGCTGCCGGACGCGGGAATCGTCAATCCACCGTGCGCGTCCATCAACGCGGAGAATTTCAACTGAACGCCCGCAAGAGAAAAGCGCAGCGGCCCTTTTGGCTTCCGCCGGGGCTTCGGACCGATCGCGATCATGCGCGTGCGGCGGAGGGTTCTCGCCGATCCGAAGGTGGTGCAAATCCTGCTGCGCTGACGGCCGCATCTGGCTCGACCGGCTCGGCGAGGGCCTGAGCGTGACGGGCGCCCGCATGGGCCCCGCCGCGGCGGAGCGGATGCTGCGCCTGGTCGCGAGCGAAATGCTCATCGAGCTCAACGCGAGCGCCCCCTCGCTCGCCGCCAAACTCCCGCCGCCCTATCGCGCGCGCCTTCAGGCATCGATTCCGCCCCTCGTGGACGCACCCACGTTCGCCATCGATCGGCCGCAGGAGACGATGGTGCCTCGCCGAGCACCTCCTCCGAAACGGCGCGCAGGTTTTCGACCGGCCTCACCCTTGTTTCGGCGCGGTGCTACGGACGGCCAGTCGAGCGCGGATCGGAAACCTTGGGCAGGTCGTGCACGAACCGGTGCCCGCGCAAGAAGTCTTCGGCGAGTTTGGCGGCAAAGCGTCGGTACAGGTCCGCGGCTTTGGCGGCTGCTCCGTCCATCGACTTCGCGATCGTCTCCGCGTGCACGATGAACCACATGTGCACGAACCTCCCAAACGCCTCGGCGAGGATCTCGAGGTCTCGGTGCGCCTCGCCTTGCTGAAGATCTCGCCGCTGCCGCTCGGCGTCGAGGGCTTTGTCGATTCGATCGAGGCG
Source organism: Polyangiaceae bacterium (assembly GCA_035622655.1). Taxonomy (GTDB): domain Bacteria; phylum Myxococcota_A; class Polyangia; order Polyangiales; family Polyangiaceae; genus Palsa-1150. The sequence goes on along the minus strand of DASPUY010000266.1, from coordinate 10,523 downwards.
TGCGAGCACCTTCGCGCCGTCGCTGGTGCCGTCGAGGTACTGCAGGATCGCCGCCTCGATCGCGTCGCGTTCGGCTATGCCCTTGGCGGCGCAGAACTCGGCCAGGCGCTTTCGCAGCGGGGCACTCAGGCGCGGATAGACACGAACGCGTCGGACTTTCGGGACGTTGGGCGAGGTCTTGATGGGGATAGCCATGGGTCAGTGCTGGGGGGCAGTAGGAGGTAGGGCTTGTCTGTGGGAAGGGGTTCGTTCAGCGCCCGCGACCGAGATCGCGATCGAGGCGCAGGCCGACCACGCGCCCGTTGGCATCGCGAACGACGTGGACGGTCGAACCTCGCAAGGCCAAGTCGTGTGCCTCGGGCGTCACCGGGACAAGCACGAAGCGCGTGCCGTCGGAGACGGTAAGGTATGGGGCCGCGGAGGGCTCGGAGGAGACACGCCCACGGAAGCCGTCGGGAACGGTCGGAAGGAATGTCTCTCGCGTCTGCCGCGCGAGCTGCTCGCCGATTGCGCGCCGAGCGAGATCTTCGCGTGCGGCCGCGCGGGCGGGACCGTCGGTGTGGATTACGACGCGCGCATTGGCGTCCAACCGGATATCCACATCCCTGCCAACCGAGGAGCGGGCCTCGCGGGAGTCCGGCACGAGCACGAACCGCTTCCCGTCCGAGACGGCGAAGTAAGCAGCCCCCTCGCGTGCTGGCTGCACCCGACCCTGGAAGCTGCCGGACAGCCTCTCGACGAACGACTCGCCTGTCTGCCGCGCGCGATCGCGTCCGGTGGTTCGTTGTTCGAGGTCGCGGAGCTTGCTCACCCGCTGGGGGTCTTCGGGGGCGATGCCGAGCTCGCGGAGCACTTCGCCACGACGCTCGAGAGCCGCGCGGACCTCGGCTCCGAACCCTTCGCAGGCCAGGTCTTTCGGCTCCATCGTGTCGAGCCAGACGGCCCCGCGGTGGAACGCCTGCTCCTCGAGAGAGCACCCGAGCGGGCGCAGGCTCAGTCGGTTGCGCGTTGGCGCTTGCTGTTCGTGACGCTCGAGCTGCCGGAGCAAGTCGGCTGGCACGTTCCACTCCCCAGGCGTGCGCGAGGCGACGAGCCCCAGGCGTTCCAGTTCGCGAAGACGCGGTGTCACCGACCGCGCACCCTCGTCTTGCCCACCGTCGCCGGGGAGCTTGTAGATGCCCCCGCGGCGGGACGCCTCCTCGGCGATGCGGCGGTCGACGGGGCGGACGGCGGGTTCGCGTTCGGTCCCGAAGGTCACGAGGTCGCCGGTACGAGTGACCTCGGCCTGGCGAGCCGTCAGGCGTACGTGATACGCGGCGCCGGTAGGCGTCTCGAGGACGGCGTACCAGATGCCCTTGGACTCGTCCTCCAGGCCCTTGCCGGCGACGCGTCCAACCAGCACGCGCTCCTCGATGCCGCCGCGCCCGTCGGGAAGCCCCTGACCCGGTCGGACGGCGTGAAAGCGGCCCGGGTCTCCGCCGCGCATGGCGCGATGGATCTGCTTGAGGATGTCGCCTCGTTCGCCGAGTTCGCGTAAGTGCTTCTGCCAGCCCGGGGCCAGCTCCCAGCTGCCAGGCGAGACACGCTCCGCCACCCCGAGCCGTTCGAGGTGCTCGAGCCGGTTTAAGAGGTGCTCGCCCTCCCTACCGCCCCCTCTCCGCGCGCGTATGGAATCGGCGTCGACCCGCGAGCCGGAGGCACAACGTTCAATCTCGCGATCGAGCGACGTCAGCCGCTCTTGGACGACCTCGCGCTCGCGCGTCCGCTGGATCTCGGACTCGAGCCGGGGACCGAGAAGCTCGGTCGCGAGCTCCTGGGCGGTCCAGCGCATCCCGTGCGAGATGTACTGGCGCGAGAGCCGCACTCGGCGACCTTCGAGGTCGACGCCGCGCACGACGATGTGGGCGTGAGGGTGATCGGTGTCGAAGTGGTTGGCCGCCACCCACTCCAAGGATCGTCCGAGCTCCCGCTCCACCCGTTGCATCAGGCGCCGTACGTAGTCGTGCAGATCGACCTCGCGTGCGTCCTCGGGCGACACGACGAAGCGAAACTGGTGCTGTTCGCCCGGCTGCGGTTTCTGGAAGTCCTCCCGGGACACGGGCCCGTCCGGTCCGTAGAGGGTTGCGGGGGCTCCGTCGGGCCCGCCGTCAATGCGCTCGATGTAGCGCAAGTGCGCGGCCGCGGTGGCCGACGCGCCGTCCGCGTTCATGCGGTGGACATGCGCTTGAATCGTCACGCGTCGAGCATTGCGCCGAGGCCCGTGACCGGCCGGGAGGCAGCGGACCTGGGCGCGTACCTGCGCCCGTTTTCCATGACCGCGCAGCACCAGCCGCGCGACCCCGGGCGAGCTTGTCGCGAGCCGATCGCGCGCACGGCGGCCAAACTTCGGCCGAAATCGCGCAGCTTCTTCGTCGACGTCGCCCGTGGCGCGATGGGGCAGCGAGCGACGACGATGGTCGCCGGGATGGGGCATGTTGGACCCTCGGGGAAATCGGCCCAGCGTGGATCGCCGCGGAAAGCGCCGCTCAACGGGCCATAGGGCCGGCCACCGAGAATTCGCTTGCAAAATGCACACTAAGGCGATCGAGGTGGCACCTCTTTATCTTGCCGTCGCTTCGCTCCGGGGTTCCGAGCCATGCTCTCTACGTTGTTTGGATATTTCGATCGGGCTTGAGGGGCGATAGGCACGACGAAGTCGGACCCATTCGCATTCCAATCCGTGGCCTTCGTCGCTCCCGTCGACTGGACGATTTCGAGTGGCTTCGACGTCCGATGCTTGGAGCATCGGCTCGCGCTACTGGCTCCGAGAAAGGAAAGAACGAGCGCATAGGCGTAGACGAGTCCGCAGACCATTCGCGCGACAGCGGCGGTCAGACAAGTGGATCGCAGGCGTCGACCCGAGGCGCGGACGAACGTCTGGAGCCGCCGGTGCCGGCTTCCTGCCCTGCGGGTGGCGACCGCCTTGAGTGGCGTCGTCCGATAACCCGTCAGGCAACGTTTCCGAGCTCGGATCCGAACCATCCATAGGATGGCCTTGGCTGCCTGGAGCACCTTGCGGCGCGGGTGCGCCGACCAAATTCCCCGGGATTCCCGTCGAGGAGGCGACGATGGCGAGCGCGTGGCGCTCGCGCCCGTCCTCCGAATCGGAATGGCCCGTCGAAAAAAACGACCACGTGCACGCAACGCGGGGCCCCGTCGGAGCGATATCCCCGCCAGGAGGTGTCCCATGGATGCGCATTCCCCGGTTGAAGGTATCGCTATGCCCTCGAAAAGACTCAAGTACACGCAAGAGACGCTGGATGCCGTCTCGAGGCGATTCGACGCGGCCCCGCCCGCGCCCAAACCCCCGAGTAGGTTCGGATCGCCCGCGCTCGTACGAGCCCTCGCGCCCAAGATCCGCCAGATGGTCGACAAAGGATACACGTGGAACGCGATGGCGGAGATGATGGCCGCCGACGGCGTGACGATCCGCCCGAGCGTCCTGCGCAAGTACGCCGCGCAACAACTGGATCGACCCAAGGCCAAGAAGAAGACGAAGAGCGGAGCTAGGCCGGTTCCATCGCGGTCGCCATCCACCCCGAGTGCGACCCCTGCATCGGGCGCACAAGCCGCACAGCCTGCGAATGCCGTGAGCCCGGCGGACGACGCATGGGACCTCGATTCGACCGACAACGCTCATGGGATGCCTGAGGTCCATCCGCCCAAAGGGCGGCCTCAATCCCCCTCGCCGCTCAGTAGCGTTTCGACCCCGCTCACGACCGGACGTTCACCGTCGTCGTGGCCGGCAGTGCGGCCCGACACGAAGGACCTCTGATGGTCGTCGGCCTCTCCTTTTGTAAAGGCTGGCGCGTCGGCATGCTTGGAAGAGTTCTAGAAAGCTCGCGGCGCGCCGTCCACGAGGAACCTACGTTGACCGTTGACCCGATTCGAAGACCGCCGCCGGTGAACCGCAGCGACAGAACGGAGCGCAGCCGGAGCGGTCGCCCTTTCCGATCGAGGCCGCGGGCAATCGACCGACTCGAGCGACTCGAGCAGTCTCCCTTTGCGAATCGCCGCCCGCCAGCTCGCAGCATCCGCGGCGAGCGTTCAACGCGCGCGAGCCAAGTCGTTTGCAGCTTGTCGGACAGCAATGGCCGTGGGTGAACGAAGGGCGAGCCCCTGGGAAGCACGCCCGGTGCGCGACTCCTTACTGCTGTCGCCCAATCCCGGCCGGTGGAGAAGACGGAACATGAGCGGGAAGAAAGAAGCCGAATCGGACCTGGACCGCGGTCTTTTCGACGCCGCGCCGACGGAACGCTTCGAAGGGCCGCCCAGCGCGGACGTCGGCGTCCATGAAGGATGGCTCGAAGCCGTCCATCAGAAGTCGCGCGTGCGCGTCGATGGCGAAACGCGGTTCATTGGTCGTGCGGCCGACTGTGCACCCGTCCTCAACGACGCGAAAGTCAGCGCAACGCACCTCGTGGTCCAAGCCACGCCCGAGGGAGTGCGCGTAAAGGATATGGACTCGAGCAACGGGACGTTCCTCTGCCCAGACGAACTCCGGATCGCCGAGATCTTTCTTCGCGGTCCGTTCGAGCTCCGGTGCGGCGCCGAACATCTTCGCTACACGCCAGCATCCACGGAGATCGTCCGCGCTCCGCAGAGTCACGTCGAGCGTTTGGGGGGCCTCGTCGGAACGACCCCTGAAATGCTCGCTGTCTTCGCCACCGTCCGCCGGTTTGCAGACGAGCCGCTCCCCTTCCTAATCCGTGGAGAGACCGGGACGGGTAAGGAGCGCCTCGCCCGCGCGATCCACGAAGTCAGTTCGCGTTGGGGCCAGCCCTTTGAAGCGATCAGTTGCGCGGCGATGCCCGATTCGTTGCTCGAGACCGAGCTATTCGGCTCCGTGGCCGGAGCGTTCACCGGCGCCGTCACGCGTGACGGCCTTTTCCTCCTCGCGGACGGCGGAACTCTCTTCCTGGACGAAGTCGCCGAAATGAGCCCCGCGATGCAAGCCAAGCTTCTGCGCGTTCTGCAGGAGGGGGAGCTGCGCCCGCTCGGGGGTCGCAAAATCCGACGGGTGAACGTGCGGATCGTGAGCGCGACGAACGCCGACCTAGACGCGGCCGTGGAGGACGGACGCTTCCGTCAGGACCTGTTCTACAGGATCGCTCGAGTGCCCGTAGTGATCCCACCTCTTCGAAAGCGACTCGAGGATGTGCCCGTACTCGCGAGCGACATTCTCGCCGACCTGACGAAAAAGCTCCATCTGCCGACCGACCTCTACCTCGACGACGCAAACATTCGCGCGCTGCAGGCGCGCGACTGGCCCGGAAACGTGCGTGAGCTGGAGACCGTCTTGCAAAGGGCCGCGGTGGGATGCCAAGGAGGGCTCGTGTCGATCGAGAAAGGGGATGCGATTCCGATGCACGGACCATCGCCGGCACGCCGCCACCGCCCCTACGTCGCCGCGAAGCGCGAGTTCGACCTGGCCTATTACCAACCACTCTCCATTGAATTCGGTCGAAACGTGAGCCGAATCGCCGAAGTGGCGCAGCGAGAGCGTTCCACCGTTCGGGCCGCACTGCTGGAACTGGGCTTGCGTCGTAAGCGAGAATGAGGCGGCGCGAGCCCCCGGTCACCCGCCCATTGTGGATTCCACAGGGCGCGAGCTTCCCGAGCACGGGCCCTCGCCCTGGCGGTCACTCTCTCCGACCATCCGCGGATGGTTCCGCCGCTGCGGCGATCGTGTTTCCATGATTCGGAACGCGGCTAAGCGCCGCCTGACCGCCGCCGCGGCATCCACACCGGCAGGAACATTGGCACCGCGCGCTGGTAGCGCTCGTACTCTGCCCCGAACGTCTTGCGGAGATCGCGCTCCTCAAGGCATTTCACAGCGACGAGAATGTACGCGCTCATCGCCACCGCGAGTAACAATCGCCCTTGCGTCATCGTCGGCGCGGCCCAGAAGGTCATGAGCATTCCGGTCATCATCGGATGGCGCACGAGGCGGTAGAGGCCGGGCGTCCGGAATGGGATGCTTGGGAGCGCACGTTCGCGGAAGTACGCGAGCACTTGCCGCACACCGAACAGTTCGAGGCCGTCGATCAGGTGCGATCCCGCGAGAGTGACAAGCACGCCTGTCCAGAACACCACGAGCGTGAGGACGCGCAGGACGCCTTCCGTTTCCCACACGATCTGCGGCAACGGGCTCCATATCGCCATCAAGAGAGCGATCGCCATGGTTGCGACAAGCACGTAGGTCGAGCGCTCGACGGGCGGGGACACAAAACGTGCAATCGCGCGCTTTGCTCGCGCGCGAGCCATCACGGAGTGGTGCAAAAAGAAGAATGCGAGGCATCCAAGGTCGATTGCGAGCGCTTCGGGCACAGGTGCAACCGCCCCAGAGTTGGCGCCCTTTGGCACCGGGAAGCCTCCCAAGAACCCCACGAAGTACACCCACGTGAGCCCGAAGAGGCCGTAGACGACTGCGCCGTAGACGAGGGCGAGGAGCCTGCGCATGGTGGCCATTCTGGCCGGCTCGCGGAGCGCCAACGAGTCGGGGAAATACGGCGTGGGCGCACGACGGCTACGGTACGGCATACCGTAGGTCGAGGGTCAGTCGATGAAGCCCAGTGCCACGGCCTTGCGCACGGCTTCAGCGCGGTTGGCGCTGTCGAGCACGGCCAGCGCACGCGCCACGTGCATCTCCACGGTGCGTGGGCTGAGCGACAGCTCGATAGCGATCTCCTTGTCAGTGAGCCCACGGGCGACGCCCCGCAGGACCTCAAGCTGCCGCGACGTGAGCTGCTTCGCCTGCGAGGGCGCGGGCACGCCGGCGTCGTCGTCCAGGAACGGACGCAGGACAGCGACCAGCGCCTGCCAGGCGGGCTCTTCGCGAAAGGGCACGTGGTTGTTGCTCTCGAGCGGGACGAAGCGGGCTCCGGGGATGAGGGCGGCCAGCTTGCGGCCCTGGTCGAAGGAGCTCAGCTGGTCGCCGCGGCTGTGGAACGCGATGGTCGGGCACGACACGCGAGGTGCGAGGTCCGTCACGTCGAAGCCAAACATCGCGCGGAGGTATTTCTCGGCCACCTCCGCCGTGGAGGTCACGCGCTGGCGCTCGTCGAACGCAAGGCGCTGGGCCTCGGTCGATTCGGGCATGAACTTCACGACGAAGACCTGCCGCAGCGCCGGGCTGCCGGTCCCCCAGCCGAGCCGGGCACTCTTGAGCAACACGTCGGCCTCCTCGCGCACGCGCGGATCGGGGTTCCTGGAGCTGAGGTACGACCGGACAAATCCGCCGTGGAGCACGAGGCGGCTGACGCGCTCGGGGTGCTTCACGGCGTAGGCGACTGCAACGGGCGCCCCCATCGACAGACCAAACAGCGGAAAGCGCTCGAGTCGTAGCCCGTCGACGACGGCCTCGAGATCCGAGACGAAGACGCCGAGGGAGAGGTCGCCCACTCGGCGATCGGATAGGCCGCACCCCCGGCTGTCGTACGCAACGTACCGATGACGCTTCGCGAGTTCCTCACACCAGTGGGCCGACAGTGGGCTGGTCGCATCGTATTCGACGTGCGTGAGCCAGGTCCCGGCGCGGACCAGGGGAGGGCCACTGCCATGGATGCCGACAGCGATTTTGGTGCCGTCGGCGGCCTTGCAGAATCGGATGTCGGGGCGCAGCGTCAATCGCGCCCAGAATACCGGAGCGCAGCGACGCTTCAGCGGCGCCTTTTACGTGATCCATTCTGCGGCGCGATCGTGATCGGGCCGGGGCGGTACCCGGCCGCAGAAGCCGGCGGGATCGTGATCCACCCTTCCTGCCGGCGGATTGACAAATGCCTGGGCGCGCGAAGCCGGGGCTCGCGGCGAGTGCGGCGGGCGGCGATGGGGCGGGCTGGATCGGAAGCACGGCGACGTCGGCCGCGACCGCGGCGCTCTGCGTGACATCGCCGAGCCGCGCCGGGCCGTCGAGGAACACATGGTCGGAGCCGCGCGGGTCCTGGCCGCATTGAAATTCGCTGATGTGGGACGAGGATTGGTTAATCAATCACCGACACGAACGCCATGGTCGGCACACCGTTGGCTCGCGGAGACCGTACAGCCGGCCGAGAATGTCCGGGTTGCGTCCGGGTCCGCCAGGTGCAACGCCAGCCATTGATGCGTGTCACTCGGCGTCTTCATCGCGTATACGATGGGTGCGGCCGAGGCGGGGTCCGTGCCCCGCTCGGCAGCCGCGGCCAAGCGCTCGGCGCCGACCTTGCTAGCGCCCGCGTGTTCGTCGAGGGTTTTGCAACGCACGGGGCGGGGGCAGAGCTGAACGCGACGGCGTCCTAGGGGTCGACAGATGATGACGGTCCGCGCCGATAGTCTTCTTGTCCTCGCGATGGCCCACGCCGTATGCGGCTGCGGCGGTATCGCGAGCGGTCCGAGCGGCAGGCGCCGCTTCGAGTACAGACACCGCCGCCTGCACGATCTCGGCTTCGAACTACGATCAGTCGTGCACGGTCGATAGCGATTGCGTGCTAGTCACCGGGGGCGATTACTGCGGGGACGGGTGCATTTGCGACGAGGGGGCCATCAGCGTCGACGCGTTGGCTCAGTTCAACGCGGACGTTTCGAAAACGCCCGTCGGCTCGGGTGCCGTCCACTACGTGCCATGTGGTTGCCCCGGGATCGTGAGCGAAGTGTGCTGTCGAAGCGGCGCGTGCACGCGGAACTGCGTGTCGCCCAGCGACACCCTTCCGGCCTGCGCAGACGCGGGGCCGTCCGGCGGCTTCTGCGCCTTAGCGGCTGGCTCCGAATGCGCTCAGCAGGGCCCGCCCAATTCGTGCGCCTATGCGGACGAGACGTGCTGCCTGCCCGTCATGCAGTAGCGACTTTCGGTCGGCCGGGATGACGAACGAGCGCCTCGTCGAGTAGCGCACCAAAAACAAGTAACGGCCGGTCGGGGTCACCGCCCGGCCGCCGGATTGCGCGGTACTTGCGGGGTGCGCGGCCGTCGCTGGCTCGGGCGCGGGGGGGCGCCGGCTCGGACGCGGGCTCGGGGGTTCCGCCGCGTCGCGCTCGGGCTTGTCGTCGAAGGGGCGCCGCTGGATCGTGGTCTCGCCCATGCGCGTCGGGACGAAGTCGAAGCGCAAGTTCCAGGATTGGTCGCGATTCGAAGAGGGTTCAGACTGCACCAAAGGGGCAGTCGCGGCGAGGTCGACGACAGTGCAGGATCACCCCGTCTTGCGGAGGCCGGCGCGCGAGGGACGGGACAGAGAGACCTTGAGCCCGAGGCCGAGCGCCCGCGCGACTCGCGAAAGCGTGTCGAGCGTCACACCCGTGTCCGCCGGATCGACAAGCCGATACACGACCGTCCGGCTCGTGCCCATCACGGAAGCGAGCGCCGAGAAGCTCACGCCCTTCCGCTGCATTGCCTCGCGAATCTGCTCGGCCAGGATTTCCTTTTGCGCGCGGAGCTCGACGTCGTCCTTAATGCCTTTCTCTTCGAGGAAGGACTCGAACGACGAGCCCATGTGCTTCTTCATGACGTTCTCCGAAGGGTGTGCTGTCGGACGCGGGCGATCTCGATCTCGCGGTTGGGTGTCGCCTGCGTCTTCTTCATGAACCCGTGCAAGAGCACCATGTTGTTCCCCTGGATGCAGAAGAAGACCCGATAGATGACGCCATCGTGAGACGATCGAACTTCGTAGAGACCTTGGCCGAAGGTCCCCACGAGCGGCCGAGAAATCGGCCAACGCCACTGGATCTTGAGGATGTCCTTGCCGATGGTCTTGCAGACTTCGTCATCGAGCCGCCGCAGCCAAGCTCGCACCGGCTCGTCCCCGCCCTCCGCGCGATAGAAGATGCAGCCGAGCTTAGGGGTGGGTCCGGGCACACGTTGAAAATGTACCGAAAACGGTACATGTTGCAAGCTGACGCGGAGGCCAGCGCGAGCTCGTGCTCGTCGACGGCCAGGCCATAAACTTCGGGGGGTCGTGCGACCAAGCGCGCGTGCCGTCGCTCGCGCGTGAGGCGCCGTTCACCAGCAACGACATCGACTTCTGCGGCGACCAACAGATGCGTGCGCGTCTGCGCCCGAACGCCTGGGGGAACACCACGGGTCGCCACGTTCGACGACGCGACCCCGAACAGCGGGACCGTGATCTTCGATGACGCCGCCGGCGGAAACGCGGAAGCGCCATCGCCCTGTCGGCGTTGACGAACCGTTAGGCGCTCGAGCGCGGAACCGTCCTGGCACGCGGCGCTCCAATCGAACGCGCTGGCTTGCCGGTCCGCATCGATAACGAGCGTGCGACCGCCCACGATATGCGCCGCGGCAAGGTTGACCGCGAGGGTCGTCTTCCGGCTGCCGCCTTTCTGCCGCAGCTCCGCAACGGTCAGTATGGGTGTCCTCCTATCCAAGCGTACGCGGGTACGCAGGGATCGCCCCGTGCCCCGTTGAATTTCGGGTAGTAGCGGCGACTCGATGGGATCCTTACGCGACCTTCGTGTCGGACGCTACGGACGCGGCGGCGGGACGAAGAGCGGCAATGAGG
>DASPUY010000265.1:0-22435 GCA_035622655.1 Polyangiaceae bacterium | reverse complement strand
GCGGCTGCGCTCCACTTCATGGCCAGGTCGACGCCGCACAGGAATCCGACGAGCGCGACCCAGAGCATCCTGCGCTTCTTGGCCGTCCAGTACACGTAGAACGCGCCGTACGCCGCAACGGTCGCGGCGATGAAGAAGATGTCCGTCATCGCGACCCGAGACAGGCAGAAAATCCAGCCGTCAACCGCCGTGAGCGTCGCGGCGCAGAGCCCGAAGGCAGGTCCCCGCATCCGGTCGCCGATGAGCCATGTCATCCCCACGATGACCAGACCGGCGAACAAGCTCGGCAAACGGTAAAGCGTGGGGTTCATCCCTGCGACGCGGATGATCGCCGCCATGAGGATGCGCGGCGTGGGTGGGTGGACCCATTCGTAGCGACTGTCGTCGTTGCCCAGATCGGCCTTGCTGAAGATCGACGTGAATCGCCGATCGGCTCCGTCGTCCGGGTGCCTCCAGGCGTCCCAAACGTTCTTGTCGCCGACGGCGATGCGACGCGCGGTGAGGACCGTGTAGTTCTCGTCGTACGAGTAGAGCCATTTGCCGTCCTCCAGCTGGCCGGTTTCGGGGCGGTTGAGCCACGCGCCGTACACCAGAGCCACGACGGCCAGGAGGCCGATCCACGAGCGACGATGCGTGAGGAGGCTGCGCAGCACGGCGCCAATCTGGAGGGAAGACATGGTGGAAGAGGGCCCATCCTAGCTCGTTGCCGGCCACTACAAACCGAATCAGGCCGGCAGCCCGGCACTGACGACAAGAGTCACTGGAGGACCGCCGATAGCCCGACGATGCCGGCGAAGCGCTGTGGATCGATGCTCTCGCGCACGATTCGCGCGAGCCGATCGTACTCGAGCTGTTTGGTGGGCGTCGACGCAGGCGCCGGCGGCTCCGGAGCGCCCTTGCGACGCCGCAGGGCCCGGAGCACCGCGGAGCGAAGCAGGTCGTTGTCGAAGAGCCCGTGGATCATGGTTCCCACGACCGCACCGCCGCAACCGATCGCACCGTCCGCGACGCGATGGGGGCGCGCGTTTCGCTCCACTATTTCGAAGGCCGCATCGCGTTCGGAATTCGTTCGGATCTGCCCCATGTGGATCTCGTAACCCTCCAGGCGAGCATCGCGGGGGACCTCCTGCGCGAAGAATCCGCCCCCTGCCGGCCGAGCGACCACCCGCGCGGTGGTCTTGACCGAGACGAAGTACGTGCGCGCGGCCAGCAAGCCGAGTCCCTCGACCGTCGTCGCCGTGAGCGATTCGACCCTGTGTGGATCGTCGATGTGCTCGGTCAGCATCTGACAGCCGCCGCAGATGCCGAGCACGGGCGCCCGCCGCCGGCCTCGCTCGTGGATCACCGAGGCGAATCCCGTTTCGCGCAGCCAGGCCAGATCCGCGATCGTGCTCTTCGATCCCGGCACGATCACGAGGTCGGCGTCTTCGACCCGTCGCGGGTCGTCGGCGAAGCTGAGCACGACACCGGGCTCGTGCTCGAGCGATTCGAATTCGTCGTAATTCGAGATGCGCGGCAGGTGGACCACGGCGATCTCGAGCTCCTCGGGCTTCACCGTGCGACGGCGCGGACGCGACTCGAGGCCGAGCGAATCCTCGTCCGCGATTCGGAGCCCCGCGATGTGGGGCACGACGCCGAGCACCGGCACCCGAGTCCGGTTCTCGAGAAAGTCGAGGCCGGGTCGAAGCAGCGCCAAATCGCCTCGGAACTTGTTTACGATGAATGCGACCACTCGAGCCCGATCTTCGCGCTCGAGAAGCTCGAGCGTTCCTACGAGCGCGGCGAAGACTCCGCCGCGATCGATGTCGCCGACGAGGATCACGGGGGCGTCGGCCATCCGCGCCATGTGCATGTTCACGATGTCGCGATCGCGCAGGTTGACCTCGGCAGGACTGCCGGCGCCCTCGAGGACGACGACGTCGTAGTCGCTGCGCAGCCGTTCGAACGACTCGGCGACGATCCGAAGGAGCTCCGGCTTCTTGGCGTGGTACTCGGCCGCCGCCATGCTCCCGATCGCCTTTCCGAGAACGACGACCTGGGCGCGCGAGTCACCCTCCGGCTTGAGGAGGATGGGGTTCATGTCGACCGTCGCAACGAGCCCCGCCGCCTCCGCCTGCACGGCCTGCGCGCGCCCGATTTCGCCTCCATCCAGCGTCACGTGCGCATTCAAGGCCATGTTCTGCGCCTTGAACGGAGCCACGCGCCATCCGTCTTGACGAAGCATCCGGCATAGACCGGTGACGAGCACGCTCTTGCCGACCGACGACGCGGTCCCCTGCACCATGACGGTCCGTGCGGGCACGGCTGAATTCCTCCTTTTTCCCTGCTCCTCGTGGCGTGATCAGCTGCGCGGCGCCCCCGACACGAGTCGAACGTGCGACCAACGGTTTAGGAAACCGCTGCTCTATCCTCTGAGCTACGGGGGCAACTACGATGACGACTTATGCTGGCTGTGCGATGGCGGCTCCGGGAGGCTGGCGGGCTGGCGAGCGGATTGCCTCGTCCAGCGGGCAGGGAAGATGCCACGCCGGAACGCGGGGGCAAAGTCGCCTCGTGCATCCGAGAGGATAGGATGGCAGCCGCGTGCTTCGCGGTCTCTTCTCGATGCGGGTTCGGGTCGTCGCTGCGATCTCGATCTTCGTGCTGTCCACCGCGACGCGATCTCGCGCGCAGAGCGTTCGCACCTGGGGCGCCGAGCCGGACCGGCCCGCGGCGCCACCCGCACCGGCGTCCGCGGCTCAACCGCCGGCGCCCGCAACGCCGCCGCCGGCGTCCACGGTCGCAGAGCCAGCGTCCTCGACTCCGCCGCCCGCCCCTCCACCGGCGACCGTGGGAACCCCGGTTCCGGGTTCGACTTCCGGAGCTGCGACTCCGCCGTCGGCGGACGCTTCGGCAGGCGGGCTTCGGGTCACGACCGCAGCCGGCGCGATCGGCCTGAAATACGTCCTCGAGGGGGTCGAGGTCCGAGGCAACCGAACCACGCTGTCTCGTGTGGTGCTCCGCTACGTGCCCTTTCGACCGGGCGACGTGCTCGACGTCAACGACAGAGAACTGGAGCTCACGCGGTTTCGTTTGCTCGGCACCGGATTCTTCCGCGACGTTCAACTTTCCCTCCGAAGGGGCACGCGTCGAGGAGCCGTGGTGCTGGTCGTCGACGTCATCGAACGCAACACGTTCGTCGTCGACAGCCTCTGGCTCGGACTGTCCAAGGACGTGGGTACGAACGGCAATGCGAAACCGCTGACCGCGTACGGGGGCGCGCAGGTGACCGAGACGAACCTCGCGGGAACGGGGATCGCCCTCGGGGGGGCGTTCGCCGTCGCGGACGGCCAGCTCGGCCTGCGCGTCCGACTGATGGACCCCCAGTTCTTGCGTTCGACGTGGACCACGGAGATCGAGCTTCTCTACAACAACGCGCGCGACTTCTTCGGCAATGGCGACGTGCTCGTGGATCCGAGCCAGGTGACGCAGGACTACGCCGTCGCCCAGTACACGCGCTTCGGCGGCCGCGTCGGCATCGGACATGATCTGGGCATCTCCTCGCAGGTATTCTTCGACTATCGCCTGGAGAAGATCGACGCGACATTGCCGCTCGCGGCGAGCGACTACCGCGGCCTCGACATCGAGCCCATCGACTTCATGCTGCCCTCGGGCTCCAGCGTCCTGTCGACGGTGCGTGCGACTCTCGTGAACGACACGCGCGACGATCCGTTCCTGACGACGCGCGGGCACTATCTTCTGTCGAGTCTCGACGCGTCGCTCACGCCGTTCGGGAGCGACTACGCCTACGCGAAGATCGTTCTCAAAGGATCGCAATGGTTTGCGCTCCCCTGGGCGGGGCACGTCATCAAGGTCGACGCTCTGGCGGAGGCGATCTTCGGCAACGCTCCACTCTTCGAGCGCTTCTACGTCGGCGATCTCAGTGATCTGCTGCCCGATCGGGTCCTCGACCTCAACTTCGACCGCCGTCCGGCTCCCAACTTCCTCGACACGGACATCGTCGAAATTCGCTACGGCAACTACGCAGCGAAGCTCGACGCCGAATACCGGATACCGCTCTACCGGGGCACACGATCCATCTACGGTGCCGACTTTTTCGGAAGCGTGGGCGTCTACGGACTGTGCAACGAACAGGACCTGGTCGATCCTGCGCGCGGCTACAGCGGGTTCGCGACCGTCCCCATCGACCTGACGTTCAACGCAGGGTTGCGGATCGACACGCAGGCCGGCACGTTCGTCATCGGGATCGCCAACCTCGTCGGCCTGATCCCCATCCGCGGCCAGAACGCCGGCGCGGTCGGCCCATGAAGGGGGCTCGCACCATCGCCCGCGCGATCGCCCTCGTCCTCGCGATCGTCGCCATCGCTCCGCTCGATGCGAAAGCCCAGGGTCAGCCGGCTCACCCCGCGGCGCTGGCGGCACGTCAAGCGAACTTCGCGTGGGACCGAGATCTGCTCCGCACGAGCTTCTCCTATCGCGACGTGCTTTCCGACCCCACGTTGCTGAAAAAGCTGTCGAGCGGCCTCCCGATGGTCATCGCGATGCGCGCGTACGTCTACCGCGAGGGCCAGGACGCCCCCGTCGCCCTGGCGCCGCGCGTATGCCGCGTCGTCTACGATCTGTGGGACGAGGTGTACCGGGTGCACGTGAGCGAGCCCGAGCGCGAGCGCGACCAGGCGGCCGTGCTCGACGGTGTGCTCCGACTTTGCACCGAGGCCCGCGACCTGCCCGTCGTCCGCCGCAACTTGCTCGTCCCCGGTGAGCCGTACTTTCTGGCTGTCGTGGTCGACGTCAACCCGGTGTCGCCCGAGATGATCGACCAGATGCGTCGGTGGATGTCGCGACCCGCGGGCAGCACGGGGATCGGGCCTCCGGATGCGCTCTTCGGCACGTTCGTCCAGCTCTTCGTCAGTCCGATCGCCACCAGCGACAAGTCGATGACGTTCCGCACGCAGCCCGTCTTTCCCTGACCGCGCTCGACGGTCGCGCTGCCGTCACCGCGACCTCGGGGCGGATCGTGCCCGGCGAGTTATCCTCGGAAGACACGCGCCGGATGCTTCCCGAAACGGTACTCCAGAAGCTCGATGCCCTTCCTGCTCAGCCGGGCGTCTACCTGTTCAAGGACAAGAAGGGCGCGATCGTTTACGTGGGCAAGGCCAAGAGCCTGCGGGCGCGCGTGCGCAGCTATTTCCAAGAGTCTCTCGCAGACAACCGCGCCTTCATCCCGCACCTGCAGCAGACGATCGGCGACCTCGAGACGATCGTCGCGGCCAACGAGAAGGAAGCGACGATCCTCGAAAACAACCTGGTCAAGGAGCATCGACCTCGGTTCAACGTCAAGCTGCGCGACGACAAGGATTTCATCACGCTCCGGCTCGGCGGCGCGGCCGGCCGACCTGCCGGCGAGTCCGCCGGCGAGCAGACCGCCGAAGAAAGGGGCGCCGCGCGCGCCGCTCGATGGCCCCGGCTGGAAGTCGTTCGCCGACCGACCCCCGACGGCGCGCGCTACTTCGGTCCGTACCATTCGGCCACGGCCGCGCGGCGCACACTCCACCTGGTGAACAAGCACTTCCAGCTTCGAACGTGCAGCGACGTCGAGTTCGCGAGCCGGAAGCGTCCTTGCCTTCAGCACCAGATCAAACGATGCCCTGCACCGTGCGTCCTCGACGTCGACCGCGGCTGGTACGGTGAGCAGACCGACGCCGTCGCCAAGTTCCTCGAGGGCCGTCACGACGAGCTTTCACACGAGCTCGAGAACAAGATGAAACAGGCTGCCCGCGAGATGCGCTTCGAGCTCGCCGCGGTTTACCGCGATCAGCTTCGCGCGATCGAAAAGGTGCGCGAGGAGCAGCGCGTGGTCACGATCGACGACGTCGATCGCGACGTCATCGGTCTGTACCGGGAGGGCGAGCTCGTGGAGATCGCGCTTTTGCACGTGCGCGCCGGCAAGCTTGCGGACGTCGGGACCTACTCCATCAAGCAGGCGGAGATTCCGGACGACGAGATCGTCGCCGCTTTCGTCGCGCAGCGGTACGGCGCTTCGCTGGCGCCGGACGAGGACGATGCCGGCGGCGATGTGGGTGCGGCCCTGGTGCCCGACGAAATCATCCTGCCCTGCGAGCCGGAGGCCGCCTCGGGAATCGCGGAATGGCTCGCCGATCGCGCCGGGCACCGCGTTTCGCTTCTGTCGCCGAAGCGCGGGCATCGGGTCGATCTCGTGGCCATGGCCAACGACAATGCCCGCCACTCCTTCACCGAGAAACGGCGCCATGCCGACGACGTGCAAGATCGCTTGCGCGATTTGCAGCAGCGCCTTCGGCTTCCGGTGCTTCCGCGGCGTATCGAGTGCTGCGACATCTCGCACCTGGGGGGAGGGGACACCGTCGGCGCGATCGTCGCGATGACCGACGGCGAACTCGACAAGAAGCGCTACCGGACGTTCAACGTGCGCGGGGCGATGCGGCCGGCCGAGGCCGCAGGGCTCAACGACGACTACGGGGCCATCTACGAGGTGCTTGCGCGTCGCTTCCGGCGTGCCGCAGCGGCTGCCGCCGACGCGCCCGCGCCACCGTCGGCGGCTCGGACGCCGCCAGCGGGCGCCGCAGCGACGCTGGCCGAGGCGGCGCCCGCGGGGACTGCCGATGATGGAACGACGGAGTCGCCGGAGGGCGCGTGGGACGCCCCCGATCTGTTCGTCGTGGACGGAGGTCGCGGTCAGCTTGCGGTCGCGCTGGCGGCGGCCCATGACCTGGGCTTGCACGACCTTCCCATCGTCGCTCTGGCCAAGGAGCGCGAAACGGCCGGCGGCGAGACGATGGTCGACCGCGTGTATCTCTTCGGCCAGAAGAATCCGATTCCACTGCGAAGCACCACGACGTCGCTCTTTCTCCTGGCCCGGCTGCGCGACGAAGCCCACCGCTTCTCCAACCGCGGTCGCATGCGCCTCGGCAAGAAGCGGCGCTTTCGATCTCCGCTCGACGACGTCAAGGGACTCGGGCCCAAGGCCGCCAAGTCGCTCCTGAAGCATATCGGGAACGTCGCCGCGATCCGAGCGGCCGACGATGCAACCTTGTTGGCGGTCCCAGGAATCCAAGCCCGCCATGTCAAGGCATTTCGAGTGGCCTTTCCTCCCGCACCCGAGCTGTCTCAACTGCCGGAGCGCATCGAGGCATCGCCGTCCTCGCCTCCAGGTTCGCGGGTCTCGGAAGCGCCAACGCCGGAGACTGATGGGCAACAAAGTTGACACTGCGCATGCGGCCGAACCCTCGCATTCCCCGGGGAATCCGCTCCATGCGGGACGGGCACATCGCGTGCTCTGAGCAAGCCCCGGCATCGAGGCGTCGGCGGGTCGTGCCGAGATCGTCCCTTCGTTTGGTTCTTCCGCCCCTTCGGGTCTTTCGTGGTAAATGAACACTGCGAAGCGCGCTTGTTCCGAGCCGTGGGCGTGCGGGACGAGGTGCGAGCAAGTGAGTTTCGGCGGCGATCGGCGCGTCGCCTCGTTTCTGCCAGGAGCACCGATTCATGAATTCAATCATCCAACGCGGCGCGTTCGTCGCTTCGGTCGTTCTGGGCCTCGGCATCGTCGCCTCCGGCTGCCTGACGCGCCCGGTCACCAGCACGTCCCCGCAGCTGACGACGAACTTCACGTCGGTCGTCCAGAATCAGGTCGTCAACAAGGTCGACATCCTCTTCGACATCGATAACTCCGCGTCGATGGGCGACAAGCAGCAATACCTCGTCCAGGCCATCCCCGACCTCATCGACCAGCTCCTCAATCCCGACTGCGTCGACTCGCAGGGCAATCTCATCCTCGACGCCAACAACAATCCCATTCAGTCGACGAACAACAACGGCGTGCAGACCTGCTCGCAGGGGCAGGTGGCGTTCCCGCCCGTCCACGACCTGCATCTGGGCATCGTGACGTCTTCGCTGGGGCAGCGGCTGAGCGAGCAAGACCCCGGCAGCCCGGCCGTCATCATCTGTCAGACCACGGCAACTCCGAACCCGTCACCGACCGGCATCGCCGACCACAACGACGACCAGGGGCACCTCGTGGCGCGTGAAATCACGTACGGGGCGGGCAACACGACGGCGACGGAAGGGCCCGTCATGGACGCGTACGTGCCGTCGTACGGATTCAACACCCCGCCAAACAACTGGGGCGGGTTCCTCGACTGGTTTCCGCAGACGACCGTCAATGCGAACATGGCCAATCCGCTGCCGACCGGATTGAACGCCGACACGGTCGAGACGACCCTCGTGAACGACTTCACCCAGATGGTGCAGGGCGTGGGCATCTACGGCTGTGGCATCGAGTCGCAGCTCGAAAGCTGGTACCGATTCCTCATCCAGCCCGACCCGTACGCCACTCTCGCCATCAACAACCCGAGCACGGGCAACGCGACGGCCGTCTGGAGCGGCGTCGACACGACGATCCTGCAGGAACGAGCCGACTTCTTGCGGCCTGACTCCCTCGTGGCCGTCATCGTTCTGTCCGACGAGAACGATTCGGAAATCGACGTCCGATCCTTCGGTGGGCTGGGCTACCTCTTCATGGGCAGCGGGTTTCCGCCGCCGAAGTCCACGTCGCAGTGCTCCTACGCGAACGGCGGACCGGCCAGTAGCGGCTGCCAAAATTGCCAGACGAGCTCAACCGATCCGGCCTGCACCCCCGCGGGAGAGGCCGTGTACACGGCGACCAACGACTGGGGATACGACCCGAATCTGCGCCACGTGCACATGAAGTGGAAGTACGGAATCGATCCGCAGTACCCGTGGCAGCGGTACGTGCTCGGGCTGACGTCGCCGGTCGTTCCGGACCGCAACGGCGAGTATCCCCCGGGGCGCGCCAACTACGTCCTCGGGATGAACAACTGCACGAATCCGCTCTTCGCTTCGGAGCTGCCGAGTGGATCGAAGTTGAGCGGCCTCACCGTGACGGCCGGCCAGTCGAATCCCACCCTTTGCAATTTGCCGCTCGGGACCGCGCGAACGCCCCTTGCCGGCGCCACGACGAGCAGTCTCGTCTTTTACGCCATCATCGGCGGCGTTCCGTACCAGCTTTTGCACTTCGACCCGACGAGCGCCCAGAAGAGCGAGCTGTCGCAAGCCGACTGGGTGAGGATCCTCGGGCAAGGGCCGGCCTCGCTGGGGCTCACCGACCTCGAGAGCCTCACGCCCGCGGCCTACGACTACACGGGGATCGATCCGCACATGCTCGAGTCCTACCAGGACCGGACATTGACCGCGAATGCGTTCAGCACCTCCGGGTTCAAGACCGACGCAAGCCTGACGACGTGCAACGGCCAGGCGACGTGTGCGAACGCCCTGACGCCTGCCAACTCGGTGACGGCTGCGGGCGCGCCGAACAACGCCGACCCGGTCAACGGCCGCGAGTGGGTGACCGACCAGCCGTACAACCCGCAGGCGGCGAACGGTACGACGGCATTTGCCCCGCACGTCCTCCCGGTCGACCGACAGTACGCCTGCATTTTCCAGCTGACCACGCCCCGCGACTGCACGAACTCCGCAAACGGGTATCAGTGCGATTGCCCGAACACAACCACGGGGCTGACGGCCGAGCAGATTCCGCCGCTCTGCAATCCGACGACCCCGACGCAGCAGGTCGCGGCGAAGGCATATCCGACGGTCCGGGAGCTCCAGGTCGCCCGCCTCCTGGGCACCCAGGGCATCGTGTCATCGTTGTGCCCCATCCACGTGAGCGACAACGCCACGGGCAATGATCCGCTGTTCGGTTATCGGCCGGCGGTGTCGACCATCATCAACCGACTCAAGAACGCGCTCACCAACCAGTGCTTGCCCGAGCAGCTCCCGACGAATGGCGACGCCGGGTCGACGGGCGAGGTGCCGTGCTTGATCCTCGTGCAGATGCCGCCGTCGGACGGGGGCTCGTGCCTCAACCCCACTTGTCCCTCGACCCAGGGGCTCCAGCAACCGCCCAACGATCCGGCCAACCCCGTGCTCTCGAAGTTCTGCCAGACGCAGGAGGACGCCTATGTCCAGGGCGGCAAGGTCGGTACCGACCCCGCGACGCTGTCCGTGTGCCAGCTGACGCAGCTCACCCCCCAGATGAACGGGGGCGACTTCATGAACGGCACGTGCGCCGCCTCGCAGGACCCCGGCTGGTGCTACGTGGTCGGGTCGAAGGGATGCGCGCAGGCCATCGTCTTCCCACCCAATTCGCCCCCCTCGGGCTCGACCGCGTTTTTGCAGTGCGTCGAACAGAGCGTCAACGTTCTCGACGGGGGCTGACCGAGCGCTGTCGATTGCGCCGCGCGGCTCCGAACGGGCCGCGCGGGCAGGTTTTTGCGTTAGCCTAGGCGCGCAGACGATGGCGGCGGCGGCGGTCAAGAAGACGATTCTCGTCGTCGACGACGAGCCGCATATCGTGCTCGGCCTGCGCGATGCGCTCGAATTCGAAGGCTTCCGGGTGATCTCGGCGGCAGGAGGACGCGAGGGCGTCTCGCTCGCGCGAAGCGAAGCGCCCGACGCCGTCATCCTCGACGTGATGCTGCCGGACCTGAACGGCTATGCCGCGTGTGAGCAGCTCCGCCGAATTCGCCCCCACGTGCCGATCCTGATGCTCACGGCGCGATCGCAGGAAATGGACAAGGTCCGAGGGCTCGACGCAGGCGCGGACGACTACGTCACCAAACCGTTTAGCGTCAACGAGCTCATCGCGCGCATCCGCGCCATCTTCCGCCGCGCCTCGCGCGCTTCCGCCAGTAGCCCCGAGACGCTCACGATCGGTGAGGCGTTCGTGAACCTCACGTCTCACACGATCGCCGTCAGCGGCCGCGAGCATATGCTGTCGTTCTACGAGGTCGAGCTGCTGCGTATGCTGGCCGAGCGCCTCGGCCAGCCCGTGAGCCGCGACGAAATCCTCTCGAAGGTCTGGGGCCTGGAGACGTCGTCGACGAACCGGACGGTCGACAACTTCATCGTCAAGCTTCGGAAAA
This sequence comes from Polyangiaceae bacterium, assembly GCA_035622655.1. Classification (GTDB taxonomy): domain Bacteria; phylum Myxococcota_A; class Polyangia; order Polyangiales; family Polyangiaceae; genus Palsa-1150. The sequence goes on along the minus strand of DASPUY010000265.1, from coordinate 11,456 downwards.
AAATCGAGAAGAGCCCCGACAAGCCGCAGCACATTCTTACGGTGTACGGGTTCGGCTACAAGCTCGTGGCGGAAGCCGGGTAGGGGCCCTCTCTCGACCTGCCGATGGGCCGACGCCTCAGCGGCTCAGGAGCACCACGTCCACACGGCGGTTGCGCCCTCGCCCTTCGTCGGTGTCGTTGTTGGCGACCGCTTCGCTGTCGCTCTTGCCCGCGGTCCCGATCCGATCGGCCGCGATACCTCGGTCGACCAGCATCCGCTCGACGGTCTTGGCCCGCGCCGCGGACAGCGCGTCGTTGGTTGCTGGGTCGCCCCGGTTGTCGGTGTGCCCGACGACTCGAACGCGGGCGTCCGGATATGCCTTGAGCATGTCCGCGATCTGATCAAGTGACGTAGTCGCCTCGGATTGGCCCGACAGCGTCGCGCTGCCGGTCTCGAAGGTCAGGGCGTCGAACTGAAACGTTTGCGGCAGCGATTGGGAGGAGTCGGCAAGCGATCGCGCCAGGTCCGCCGCCGGGCCGCTGTTGCCGACGTCGAGCGTGGCTCCACCCGGCAAGGTGATCGGCCCCGCGCCGTGAGTGCTTGGACTCTGGACCTCGGGCGCCTTGGGAAGCTCGGGCACACTGGGAGCCTCTGGCGCCTTCCCGAGCTCCGGCGCCTTCGGAATCTCCGGCGCGTTCACCTGCGGCAAGGTGGGCTGCGGTGCAGTGACGCCGGTCGGGCCGCGGCCTCCGGTGAGAGCAAAGATGCCCCAGACGGCGAGCAGACCCAGGAGAAGCGCCGGCAACCAGATCGACCGCGAGTTCTTCCGGCGGGCGTGGTCGATGCCCTCGTGCATCCGCTCCCGAGCATCGATCGCTCGCTCGTGCAGGTGCTCGCGATCCTCTGCCAGACGCTCGCGCAAACCTTCACGGCCTTCCATGTCACGCTCCCGCTCCGCACCCCCAATCTCGGACAGCGGTCCTCCGCCGAGCGCTCCCGCGAGCCCTCGGGGCGTGGCTGCGTCCTCCGCGATGGCTTTCCTCTGACCGAGCAGCAAGCCGGAAAGGCCCCCGGCGTCCAAACGTCGCGAGGAGATCGCCTTGCCGACTACGCCGGCGACCAGAGGCGCCACGAAGGAAAGCACATGGGTAGCCGATTCGTTCTTGATGCCGCTGCTTTCCGCAAGAGCGTGGCTCACCGCTCCCGTTCTTTCGCCGAAGATCTTGCTCATGAGGCCCTGGCCATCGCCCGCAGCGGCGGGAGACTCCGTCCCGCTGGACCCGGTGACGCGCCCGACGAGTCCCGAGACGCCGCCCTGCCCAAAGGCGCCCAGAATCCGTTCCGCCCCGCCACGCGCCGATACGCTCTGCGCCAGTCCGGCGAACAGTGCGGGAACGGCTCCGTTCATGGCCCTGCGCGTGTTCTCGGGCGACTCTCCCGTAGACGCCGATGCCTTCTCGACGGCCTCGGATGTGATCTGACTTCTGACCGTATCCATGAGGTTCTCGATCATGGAAACCACCTCCATCCCGGCAGACGGAGCGAGCGCCGTGCCGCGCCATGCAGGCCTCGAGGAGCGCGCAATTCATCCTCTGTGCAGCCGCCGGAACAAGCGAACATGGCAATTGACTGCGCGCACGTTCAGTGTCAATGAGCTTGCACGGGTCCGGATAACGTCCGCCCGCCGCGCAGCATCGTGGACGCCGACGATCGGCCCACGCTCGGCGCGCGCGCGATCATGCGCGCGATCGAAGAGCTCGCGGGCCAGAGAGGGCTGAAGGGCTACCGGGTCGCCTACAAGCAGAACGCCAAGGGCGAGCACGTCGTGGCCCTCATCTTCCCGGCACAGCCCGCGTGACCGGAGGCCGTTTGTGACGCTGCTCCGGCTCACCCGCACGTGCCCGATCGGTCAGACGGGTCGATCATGAGCCGGTCCCTGCACCGCGCGAAGGTCTACGACCTCGCGACGCGCAGTGCCGACGCGCGACGCCGAAGCCGGGACCCTTGCCCCGGCCCGGGGTTCATGACCACGCTGAAGAGGCGAAGAGGATGAAGGCACCCCCCGCGCCCGCCTGCCCCAAGTGCAACGCTTCTTCCAAGTCGCAGGTGCGGCTCGTCTACGGCACGCCCTCTCCCGAGGACTTCGAACGCGAGCAGAGGGGCGAGATCATTCTTGCCGGGGTTGTCCTCGAGACCGACTCGGGCGGGCAGCCGACCAATCCGCAATGGCGATGTCGCGAGTGCGGCACCTCACACGGACGTGCGCAGTTCGGCGAATCCGATGACACCATGCTCGACCCCAAAAGAGACAAGCGAGCCGCGAAGAAGACGTGAAGGCCGAAACGTGATCCTTGCGGATCGTCCGGACCCCGCGGGGATCGCGTCTTTGCCGGGAGTGCGCTCTGCCATTGAACGCGACCCGTCTGCGGCCCGCTCAGGGAAGTGTCGTGGTGACGAAGAGCTCTCCGTCGGTATTATCCCCCCAGCACCAGAGCTGGCCGGACGAGAGCAACGCGCAGGCGTGTTCCTCTCCGGCGGAGACGGAGATAACACCGCTGAGCGACGCCACCGTCGACGGGGTCGTGTTGTCCATGGCCTCGCCGTTCCCGAGCTGACCCAGCCCGCCCGACCCCCAGCACTCAGCCGTGCCGTTTGAAATCGTCGCGCAGGCGAACGTGTAGCCGACCGAGACCTGCGTCGCGCCGACGAGACCCCCGAGATTGCCGAATCCGCTCGGATAGCAGGACACAACAGCCCCCGGCAGCACCGCGCAGCTCGACTGAACATTCAGCGAGACCGCCGTGCCTCCCGCATACTGCGGGACGGGGGTCGCCTGGGCCCCTCCCGCGATGGGCAGATCGGTGTCGCAACCCCAGCACTCGATTCCGCCATCGTTCAGGACCGCGCACGTCGTGTCATACCCTGCCGTGATTGCGGCCATCGTATCGACCACGGACACCGTCGTCGGAGTCGACGTGTTCCCGCCGGCGCTGCCCGTTCCGAGCTCCCCGCACGAGTTGTCGCCCCAGCACTTGGCCGTACCGTCCGACAGCAGTGCGCACGTGTGCTCGGTGCCCGCGGAGATCGAAACCACCCCGCTCAAACCAGGAACGGGCGCCGCCACCGTCGAGGTGACATTCTGCGTGTTGGCGTTCGTCGTACCAGCGTCCGAACCAAGCTCGCCAAGCGTGTTGTCTCCCCAGCATTCGACACCTCCGCCGGCCACAATCGCGCAGACATGGATTTCGCCGGCCGAAATGGACGTCGCACCGCTTACACCGATGACCTGCGTCGCCGCCAGGGAAGTCGAGACGGTTCCATTTCCCAGCTGGCCCGATGCGTTGTAGCCGACGCAATAGACGGTGCCGTCGGAGAGAACGGCGCAGGTGAAGTAATCCCCCGCGGCGACGGAGACGACGTGAGGCAGACAAGAAACCAGAAACGGCGCGACTGCGTACGCAGAGCTTCCCGTCCGCGTGAGGACGGCACCCATGCCCGAGGTGTTGCTGGTGGTCCCGTTGCCGAGCTGCCCGGCCTGATTCGCGCCCCAGCATTGAATGCCGCCGTCGAAGAGGACGGCGCACGTATCGTCCTGACCTGCCGCGATCGATTTCACTCCGTTCAGGCCAATGACGGTGATCGGAGCCGCTGCGAGGATCGGCGGCGCGCCCCCATCGGGGAGCGGATTGGGTACGGTTTCGCCGGCCGAATTATCGCCCCAGCAGGCGACGGTCTGGTCCGCGAGCAGCGCGCACGCATGGTGGAAGCCGACCGCAATGGCCGTTGCGTTGACGATGCCCTGAACCCCGACCGGAGTCGATGACGCAACCGTGGGACCGCCGTCGGTCGGGCCATCCCCCAATTCCCCATACGAGTTCGTGCCCCAGCATGCGATTGAGCCCGTCGTGAGAAGCGCGCATGTTTGGCCGGAGCCGGCTCCAATCGACGTGACTCCGGCGAGTCCCGATATCGGCCCCGTCGAATTTCCCCAGCATGTCACCGTTCCGCCGGATAGAACGGCGCAAACAGTCCCCGTTGCGCTGATGTGATCGGAAGCAATCCCGACCGCCGTCGAGATGCCCGGAATTTGCACCGGCGTCGAGCTATCGACCGTGGTTTCCCCCGTGGGGCCACCCAGGAAGCCCCAGCACCAGACGGTTCCGTCGGATCGGACCGCGCACGTATAGTTGAACCCTGCAGAAATAGCCGTGATGTCAGTTATGCCTTGCACCGGGACCGGCATGTCGCTGGCCGTTGTCGTGCCGTTACCGAGGTCGCCGTAGAGGTTGCCCCCCCAGCACTGCACCGTTCCGTCGGCAAGCAGCCCGCAGGTTTGGTTGGAGCCCCCGACGACGCCGCCGCCGGCAGTCAGGGCGGTGAAGGATGCGTTTCCGGTCACCGGAACCGCCATCGTGGCGCTGGAACTCACCGTGCTGTCTCCGAGCTCGCCGTAGGCGTTGTCGCCCCAGCAGACAGCGGTTCCGCTAGAAAGAAGCGCACAACTCTGAGACGCGCCCATCGACACGACGGTGGCTCCGTCGAGCGGAGCCGACGATCCTGGCTGGAAGTTGCACTGGCCGACGCCGCTGGCGCCGTCCCCAGATCCATCGACTTCAGTCAAGGTCGCGTCCGAGGCGCCATCGGATGAATCTTCACCGGCCGCAGCATCATTCGCGCCGTCGAAAACCTCGCCGTCGGAGGGCGCGCTTACGTCGCTCGTAGCCCCTGCGTCGCTCGTGGCGCCCGCCTCGCTCGTGACTCCTGCGTCGCTCGTGGCCCCCGCGTCGTTCGTGACTCCTGCGCCTTGCTGGGGTGATGGCTCCTGGCACGCCAGCCACACCGCGGGGCCGAGGCTGCAAAGGAGGATGCCTGCCGCTCGGCGCAACTGGCCCGCACGCTCGGTAGGGTGCCCCGGACGTTCCTTCGCGTCGATTCTCCCCCTCATGGTTCTAACCCTATCCCGTCGCCCTCTCCGACCTGCAAATCCACGGATGCAGTCGATGGACTGCCCGCCCAGACACTCGGTACCGCCACCCGCCGAGACGCAGGCACCGAGCGCGGCCGTCTCGGCCAGGTTTGACCGGCTAGGTATCTCTTATGTACATATGAGGTACCTCATATGGTAAAGACTCGCGAACTGCAACTGAAGATCCTTGTCAGCGAACAGGAGAAAGAGTGGCTCGACGAGCTTGCACGGGACGCTGAGTCGACCGTGGCGGAGTTTCTCAGGGCCCACATTCGATCGGCACATGCAGAGAAAGTCCGAAGGGCCACACGGATGGAATCGCAACCGATCAAGCTGTCGACTCGGGAGCGATGGCTGTACGACCGGATCAAGAAGGGCGGGCCCCTTGGCGAACCGCTTTCCATCGAATCGCTCGATCACGACAGCCGCGCCGAATTCGGCGACGAGATCGTCTTCGAGCGTAGCGGGATCTTGACGAAGCTTCGGGAGGCAGGGTTCATCCGCCGCGTCGGCCCGCAGGGTCGAGACTTCGAAGCGACGAGCAAAAAGCTTCCCAAGCAATGACCTGAGAGAAGATTCGAACTTTCGCGACGTACTGGACCGCGGTGCGGTGACGAGCGTCGCACCGGGCGCCCCAAAATGCTCCAGGGCGAGAAGCTCCGCTCGGATTATCCTTTCGCCACAAGAGCCCGCGCCACGGCTTGGGAACCGAACCAACTTGGAGTGGCCGTTTCACACTGCGAGCAGTGCGCCAGACAAGCGCGGTCAGACGTGTACCCGAAACATTGAACGCTTCCCGCTGTCCACCTGTCCAAGCGCGGACTTTTCCGACCTGGGGAGGTCGTCATGAACGGAGCAAAAGCGGCACCTTGGGCGTTTTCCGTGATCGTAGCGATCGGTTCGAGCGGATGCCGTCCCACGACGGTATCCCATGGCAGCGCCCCGGCGCGCGCTTTCGGTGCACCTCTGGTGCAGAAGACGGGTGCCGAGGACCGGTTCGCCCGCACGACGTTCGACGCACTGCGGGCCCAGGCTGGCGATCTGACGTACGAGGACCTTGTGGGGAGGCTGGGGGCGCGGCGGGCGGCCGAAGCTAGCCCCCGCTTCGATCCAACCCGTGTCCCGTACTACGACAAGGTGCGTGCAAGTCTGCAGCTGACACCCGAGGAGGAGGCGATCTACCGCCGCACCGGATTGGTCGGCGTCGACCACGGGCAACGTTACAGCATGGGCAGCCTCTATCACGCGATCTATACGCGTGACCTTCCCGTGCTGGTGACGACCGACTCGATCCTGCACGCGATGCACCGCTCCTTCGACGCGCTTCTCATGCAGCTCGAGCTGAGCGAATTCGCGCCCGCGATGGCGGACACCCTGCGCGCCGCGCACGATGTCCTGCGGGGTGAGATGGCCGCACCGTACGACGCGACATTGGCGGCGAGCCTGGCCGACGTGGACCTCTACTTCACCGTTGCGCGAAACTTGCTGGCCGGCTCGGGGATGCCGGACCCTTCGCCGAGACCGGCGGCCGACGGGAATGCCGATGCATCCCTATCGATCCCATCCATCGCCGGACAGGATGGAATCGTCCGCCGCGTGCTGCAGAAGATCGCCTCGGCCAAGCCTGACGTCGACTTCGCCCTCTACGGAGGGCAGCGCCCGGTCGACTGGTCGCAGTTCGTCCCCCGCGGGCACTACACCAAGACTCCCGAGCTTCGGCGTTACTTCCACGCGATAATGTGGCTTGGGCGTGCCGATCTCGGTTTCGCCTTGCAGCCGCCGGCGGAAGTCACCGGCGTCCACCCCGACACGCCGCGCGAGTCGCGGGATGCGGCCGTGCTCGCGCTCGTTCTCGAACGCGCGGGGAAGCTCGCCTCGCTCGGAGCCATGAGCCACGCGATCGACTTCCTCGTTGGCGCGGGCGACAACGTGACTCCGGCCGACGTGGTCTCCGCCCTCGCACGGGCGGGGATCAAAGAGATGGCCGCTCTCGGCGACCCGACCGCCACTCGCAGGATGTTCGCCGAGCTGCGCAAGGCCGGAGTCGGCGGCCAGCGCATCCGCTCGCAACGTCTCGAGTCGCCGCCTGGGGGAACCGACGAGACGCCGCTACCCGAGATTATGCAGGTCTTCGGCCAGCGATTCGTTATCGACAGTTTCGTCCTATCGAAAGTCGTCTTCGATTCAATCGTCTTCAAGGGAGAGAAACCGGAGCGATTCATCCCGTCGGGGCTCGACGTGATGGCCTCTCTGGGCAGCGATGAGGCAACAGCGCTCTTGAAGCCCGAGCTAGAGAAATACCGCTACTCGGCCAATCTGTTCGCGGCTCGCTCGCTCGTCATGCAGCGCGCAACCGACAGCTGGCATGCGAGTGCGTACGACACGTGGCTCGCTGCACTTTCCACGCTTCACAATGTCCCCGAGCGCGGCGCGTTTCCCGAGACGATGCGCGGGCGCGCCTGGCAGCACAAGGAGCTAGAGACCGAGCTCGGGTCTTGGGCCGAGCTGCGTCACGACACGATCCTCTACGCCAAGCAGTCGTACACTGCCTCGATCATGTGCGAATACCCGACCGGTTACGTCGAGCCGTATCCCGAGCTCTTCGCACACGTCGCCTTCTGGGCCGAGGAGCTGAGGCGCCGGCTCGACGCGGCGAACCTCACGCCTCAAGGGGCGGGCGGCTTTCTGGAGGGCTTCGCCGCGACTCTACACAAGCTCGAGAAACTCGCGCAAAAGGAGCTCGCCTCCGAGTCCTTCTCGGACGACGAGAAGAAGTTCATCAAGGAGACGATCGACGTGCATATCGTCGGCGGCGGTTGCGGCGGCGGGGTCCGGCAATATAGCGGCTGGTATCCGAGTCTCTTCTACCGGAGCTCGCCCGAGAGTTGGGAGCCGACGATCGCCGACGTGCACACGGACCCGAACAGCGGCAGCGTTCTCGAGGTCGCAGTGGGCGACGCGAACTTCCTCGTGGTGGCGATCGACAACGCCGGCGACCGCGCGGCATACGTCGGGCCCATCTACTCGTATTACGAGTTCACTTCGCCTGAGCGACTGACCGATGAGTCGTGGCAGCAGCGCATTGGCGCCCGACAGCTTCCCGAGCGGCCCGCCTGGACACGATCGTTTGAGGCGAAGGCGGTGGAGCGGCAGTTGGGGAGGTGACCGTGGGCGATCTCACGGTCGCGAGGGCGACTGGCATTCCCGCGTCGAGAGCGGTAAGTGGCGGGATTTGAGCGCAGCTCGTCGCCCATTCGGCACGGTTCGTGACCGACGGCTTGCGCCCTGTTCGGGCTGGCGCAGACTCGACCGGTGCGTCCTGTCCTCCTCGCCCTAGCCATCGTCGCCACCGCCTGCGGTGGCGACCTCGCGACTCCGCCCGGCTCGGATGCCAGCTCGGCGCAGCAGACGGCATCGACGTCCACGGGGTCATCTGGGAACTCCGGCCCCGCGGTCACGGTAACGGGCGGAGGCAGCGGGTCGACCGAAACGTCGTCGGCAACGCAGACCGCAGCCGGGAGCATTTGAGAAAACGGCCCCGGGGCCGACGCGGAGACCGCCTCCTAGCATGATTGCGGCTTCGAGTTTCGCCCAGTCATGCACGGTCGATGGCGATTGCACGCTGGTGCCGACGGGCAACTTCTGCATGGCCGCTGGCGAGATCGACTGCTCAGAAAGCATCCGCGTGGCGGCGTTGGGAGCAAACAATTCGGCGGTTTCGAAGACGCCGGTGGCCGAGGAGGGGATTCGGTGCGGTGCCTCGACGTCCCCCTGCTGCCAACAGGGTCAGTGCACGACGGACACGGTTCGGCTGCCGTAGCAGACTTTCCGGCCAACTCGCCTGCAGCCGAGTGTTCAACGATCTCAATGAGCGAGACACGGGTTCCGAAACCGGCCGTCACAACGGTGCGCGTTTCGCGCGATCGTGAACGCGCGGATCGGCCGATGGTGAACGCCAAGATCGGCGCATCGTGAACGGGCGGATCGGGATGGTGAACGCCTAGATCGGCATCGTGAACACCGTGGTCGGGGCGGTGTTCGGGTCGAGTTGGACGGAGCGTCGACAGCGGGGTGGTGCGAAGGCGCCGCGGGGTGCAACCCCGGGGCGCATGCCCACGGAGAGACTGTCGATGCGCAAGACCCGAGAGATCCTTCGCCAGAAGTGGCTTTTGAAACGCCCGCACCGCGCGATCAGCGAATCGACGGGGGCGAGCACCGGCGCGGTATGCCTGGCGCTATCGCGCGCCGCCGAAGCGAAGTTGACGTGGGAGGACGTCGAGGCTCTGGACGACGGGGAGCTGGAGTCGCGGCTGTATCCGAGCAGCACATCGGTCGCGGTGCGGCCGGCGCCAGACTGCGCGTGGATTCATCGCGAACGGCATCGGCCAGGCGTGACGCTGGAACTGCTGCACCACGAGTACCTCGAGAAGCATCCCGACGGCCTGCGGTACACGTCGTTCTGCGATCGATACCGCGAGTGGCTCGGTCGGCGCGGCCTGGTGATGCGGCAGATGCACGTCGCTGGCGACAAGGGATTCGTCGACTACTCGGGGAAGAAGCCACGCATCGTCGAACCGGCGACGGGCGAAGTGACCGATGTGGAGCTCTTCGTCGCGGCGCTGGGCGCGTCGAATCTCACGTACGCCGAGGCGACGTATTCGCAGCGCGGGCCGGATTGGATCGCGAGCCACGTGCGCGCCTTCGAATACTTCGGCGGGGTGCCATCGGCGCTCGTGCCCGATCAATTGAAGTCGGGCGTGACGCGCGCATGCCGCTACGAGCCCGAGACGCAGCGGACGTACGAGGAGCTCGCGCAGCACTACGGGACGACGGTGCTGCCGGCGCGGCCAATGCATCCCCGCGACAAGGCGAAGGTGGAAGTGGCGGTGCAGATCGCGCAGCGGTGGCTGCTGGCGCGGATTCGCGACGAGGTGTTCCACTCGCTCGGCGCGCTGAACGCTCGTCTGCGTGAGCTGCTCGAGGACCTCAATGGCCGCGTGATGCGCCGTTACGGCAAGAGCCGCCGTCAACTCTTCGAGGAGATCGAGCGGGCGGCGCTTCGGCCGCTTCCCGAGGCGCGCTTCGAGTATGCCGATTGGGGCAAGGCGCGCGTCAACATCGATTACCACGTCGCCTTCGAGGGACACCTCTACTCGGTGCCGTATCAGCTCGTGCACCGCGAGGTGGAGTTGAGAGCCACGGCAGACGTCCTGGAAATCCTGGTCGATCGAAAGCGCATCGCAGCGCACCGGCGATCGGGGGTGCAGGGCGGCTTCACGACGGTGGCCGATCACATGCCGAGCTCGCACCGTGCGCACGCAGAGTGGACGCCATCGCGCATCCTCGCATGGGCAGCCAAGGTCGGGCCCTCGACGCGTGAGCTGTGCGACGTGATGATGTCGGACCGCCCTCACCCTGAGCAGGGATTCCGCTCGTGCCTCGGGATTCTTCGGCTCGGCAGGCGTTACGGCGACGCTCGGCTCGAGGTCGCGTGCAGCCGCGCGCTGCGCGTGCGCGCGCGGTCGTACCGGCACGTCGAGTCGATCCTGAAGAAGGGCCTCGATCGCGTCGCGCCCGGCGACGCCTCCGAACAGACCTCGCTCGCGCTCACGCACGAGAACGTGCGCGGGCGTGGTTACTACCACTGACAAAGGAGAACTGTGATGTTGACCGAACCGACGATGGAGAAACTGCACATGATGCGCCTTGGCGCGATGGCCGCCGCGTGGTCGACGCAGCGGCAGGATCCCAAGATGAACGAGATCGATTTCGACTCGCGCTTCGGGATGCTCGTCGACGCCGAACACCTCGCGCGCGACAACAAGCGGCTCAAACGCGCGCTGCGCGAGGCGAAGCTGCGGATCTCGGGCGCGTGCGTAGAGGACATCGACTACGCACCCAAGCGCGAGCTCGACCGCACACTGGTGCGTCAGCTCGGGACGTGCGCGTGGATCGGAAACCACGCAAACGTGATCATCACGGGCGCGACGGGGACGGGCAAATCGTACGTCGCCTGCGCGCTTGCCCAGCAGGCGTGCCGCTCCGGCTATCGCGCGGCGTATCGACGGATGCCGCGCCTCTTCGAGGAGCTCGCGCTCGCGCATGCCGACGGGACGTACGTGCGCTTGCTCGGGCGCCTGGCGAAGATCGACGTCCTCGTGCTCGACGACTGGGGGCTCGCGCCACTGCGCGAACAAGAGCGCCGAGACCTGCTGGAGATCTTCGAAGACCGTCACGGCGCCCGCTCGACCATCATCACGAGCCAACTGCCCGTCGAGCACTGGCACGACCACGTCGCCGACCCGACGATTGCCGACGCGCTCCTCGACCGCATCGTGCACAATGCCCATCGGATCAAATTGAAGGGACCGTCCAAGAGGAAGCCGGAGGCCTGATCGAGAACTACGCCACCAGAGAGTCGTCGCTCCGCTCCGACCGGTGATCACCATCGCCGATCTGCGCGCTCATCATGCTGCGATCTCGACGGTCACGATCGGCGGAATGCGCAA